>JACMLN010000125.1 GCA_014379585.1 Gloeobacterales cyanobacterium ES-bin-313
GGGGTTGCCCCCTGGGAAGATAGCCCGATGCCAGGAAATTATTCTTACATCCCGAAGACTTCAGAGCTTTCATGCTTCTGGGGTCTTTTGGTCTTTGGGGACTATTTACTAATGAATCTAGACACGCTTGAACATCTGCTAACTCAAGTCGCTCTGGGAAGGAAGTTCAGCCACTTCAAGTAATACTATTGCGTGCCTCGTGGGTACATTTCTCGGATAAAAGTTTCAGGGATTTGGTTGAGTGCGGTTACTTCTTAATCTCGCGATGGCGGTGGGTGGAGGGTGCGGTATTGCGCAGGTATTTTTAACATATGTCTGATATCCTTGCTTAGTAAACAAGGGTCGGCCAGTGTCTACATCATCTAGTCCACCACTGCAGAATCGGCTAAGGCAGCTGCGTAGTCGCCTAGGTCTTAGCCAGCAGGATCTAGCCCGAGCCGCCGGCATTACCCGCCAAACTGTTGGTGGCATCGAAACTGGTCTGTACGCCCCGTCTGCCCATGTGGCGTTGCGTATGGCTCAAGCGTTGAGTTGCAGGGTGGAGGACATCTTCTGGCTAGAAGAGTTGAAGACAACGCTGCAAGCAGTCTGTCGAAACGATGCTGTGTTTAAAGCAGGCCAACCCTTGCTCTTAGCAGCAGTGGGCCAACGGTGGGTAGCCCATCCTCTAGAAGGCGAGGCAGCATTCAGATCAGAGATGATTCCTGCCGATGCTATTGCCCTCAAGGACGGGTCAGAGATAGAAGTTGAACTGCTCGATACACCTGAGAGATTGGCCGGGACGCTCGTGCTAGCAGGCTGTTCACCAGCCTTTTCGCTCTTGAGCCGATTGTCAGAGCGTTGGTCAGCGGAGTTGCGCGTGCATTGGCTGTTTGCGAACAGCACCCGCGCCCTGGCGCACTTAGCAAACGGAGAAGTGCACGCTGCTGGTGTACACCTAATAGATCCAGCGAGCGGCGAGTGCAACCAAGGGTTTGTTCGCCGAGCCTTACCGGGCTTGGACAGCGTACTTGTCACCCTGGGCTGGTGGCAAGAGGGCCTGCTAGTCGCACCAGGCAATCCTCGAAACTTGAAAAAGGGAGCGGACTTGGCACAACCTGGCGTGTGCATCGTGAACCGCGAAGCGGGGGCGGGCTGCCGCCACCTACTCGAGGGCGTCCTGCAGCAAGAAGGGGTTCCCTTCCAGGCTGTGCAGGGGTTCAGCAAACAACTAGGGGATCACCAGGCAGTCGCCCGGGCAGTAGCTGCAGGCAGATCCGATGGGGCAGTGAGTACAGAAGCGATCGCTAAGATCTACTCCCTCGATTTTGTTCCTTGGCGACGGGTACGCTTCGACCTTGCAATCCCGCGCGCCTACCTGACGAGTCCGCCAATGCAGCGGTTGATCGACGCCTTGCAGAACTCGCAGGTTCGCCGCCAGTTGCAGCAGTTGGCCGGATACGACACTCGACAGACTGGTGAGATCGTTACGGAGGGTGCAGGCAGTGAACCTTAATAGATATATTTCCTGCTTGGGGATTGCTTGGTGCCTGGTGCTTCAGGAAACTACCTTCGTCCTAGCAAACCCGGATCCGTCACTGCCGCAACTGCGGCAGCAGGCACGCACCAAGGCAGCAGATCTGCTCGCACAGAATGCTACTGAACGGCCAGATCCACCGACAGCCCAGAGAATATCCCCCATTTCTCCAGTTGCCGACACCGACGAAGCGAACACCGTTCTCGATGAAGTGACTGTCACCGCCACCCGCCGTGCAGTGCGCCAGCGGGAGACGACAACGACCACCTACGTAGTCAGTCAGCGTGACTTTAAAGCAACCGCTGCCCAAACGCTTACTGATGCCCTCACCTTGGTGCCTGGGTTCACGGGAATGACTGCACCGGGGGGAATTGCCCCAGCGGGGGCTGGTGGGGCTAACAACCTCTTCTTCCTCCGTGGTTTCGACGACCAGCGCTTCCAGATCCTCCGAGACGGACGGTCGCTGCAGCGACCAGCCAACGGACGTACTGACATCTCCCGCTTCAGCGTCGATACCCTAGAGCGCATTGAGGTGGTGAGCGGTGGTGCCACACTGCGCTATGGGGCGGGAGCGGTAGGCGGAGTGATCAACTTGATCACACAGACACCCAAAGGGCCACCAAAACTCACCCTTTCCTACCAGGCAGGTTCCTACGGATTCAACAAGTACTTGGCGAAGTACGGCGGCGGCGACGACACGTTCAGCTACAACCTGGTCTACTCTGGGCTGGTTGCCTTCAACGACTATCCGTACTCGGTGAACATGCCTAACCAGGCCATCTTCTACGGTCCGACGGTCAACCCACAGTCCATACCACCCAACCGCATCGCTCCAGCCAACTATCCGAACGGACGCAACTCTCTCGATGTCGGCGGCCCAGCAGCGGGCGATCTTGCTAACAGCGGCGCGATTGTCCTGTTCGGCTTTCTAAAACCCGAAGTCGGCCCGCCTGTCGCTGTCCGCGGTGTCAATAACACCAACAACACAGCTCTCGACAACTACACCATAAAGCTCGTCTTCAAGCCAGACCCCAAAGATCGCCTCATCTTAGATCTCAACCTCCAGAACTACACCTCGCTGTTAAGTAACCCCGGATCGGTTTACCGCAATGCCTGCTTCGGCGGTGCATCGGCAGCAGCCAATCCGGTGCTCGCTCTCAACCGCTTCTCCCCCGTCGATTGGCGCGGCAACCCACTGCCTTGCGACCAGCAGCGCTACGTCGTCCGCACCCCGACTAGCACCCAAACATTGCCCTTTAACTACAACACCAGCCTCGACGGTGTGACAGTCTTCCCGACCGGGCAGTCCTACCCATCCGTCGAAGCAGCCACCGCTGATTCGGCCTATTTTCTGCAGGTCAACCAAGTGCAGACTGACACTAGTTTGATCTGGGAGCACGACCTCTCGCCGACAACCAGTCTCAACAGCTACGTCTCGTTCTATCGGTTCGTCACTCCGCGTCAGGTACCGCCTCTGTTTGCTTTTAATACAAATGTTGAACTTGGCCAGCCCCTTCCTGGTCCCCCTGGTCAACGCTTCGCCCCTTTTTCGGTGCAACCGTACACCAACGGACGACGTTGGGAGGTGCAGAGTGCAGTGACTTCTCAGTTATCGCCTGGCCACACGCTCAACGCTGGGGTGCAATTCCTGGAGGACTTTAGCTTCCAGCAACCGACCGTCCAAGCCAGTGTCTTCGAGCGGGCGATCGCGCGCCTCGCCTTGTTTGTGACCAACGACATCAACTTTGATGCCCAGTGGAACCTCAACATCGGGTTTCGCTACACACTCAGCTCGCAGTTTGGAGCAGTCGGTACCCCTGCCTTCGGGGTGCGCTACAGCCCGAACCGCTGGCTGTCGCTGCGTTCCAACTGGTCGCAGGTGTTTACGGCCCCAGCACTGTCGAATCTGTTTGCGGCTGGAGCCAACTTCCTGGCCAACCCCGGCCTGCGCCCGGAGGCTGGGATCACTTACGACATCGGGGCAGACATCACCCCTGCCAATAACCTCTCGCTACGGCTGACCTATTTCGAGACCTACATTGACGGTTTCTTCACCAATGTGGCGATTCCTAACCCGAATGCGACCAACCCAGCTTCCCCCTCCTTCGGCTTCAACTTCCTCACCCAGCCTCAGAACCTGGGCAGTCGGCGTGCTTCGGGGTTCGAACTCGACGCGCTTTGGCGTCTTGACGAGCAGTGGCAAGCACGGGTGGCTTGGACTAACAGCGATGTACGCAACTATGGGCTGACAGACCAGACCGCCCAGCCGACCTTCCCATACTTTTACGGTTATCAAGACCCGCTCGTACCCTTCAACGCCCTGACAGCGAGTTTGAGTTATAGCAACCGTGGCTGGTTCGTGGCCTTGAATGGTCATTACGATGGCGGCAAGCGTCGCCCCAACTCCTTAGATTTAGTGCCTGCCTTCGCCACCCTCGATCTAGCACTAGAGGTGCCACTCACTCACTCCTTCACGCTTACGGCGAACGTGCTGAACCTGACCGACAGTCAGTACGAACTGATTCCGGGTGCGCCTGCGCCAGGGACAACTTTCCGGCTCGGCGGGCGGGTGGAGGTGGGTGAATAGACCCTTATTCTATGTGACATTGACAGTGCCGTCTTTACTCAACAAACTGACTATAGACAATCAGTTTTTAAAATGGGTAGCCGAAAGAGCTTGCGGGCATTGTCTGTGGTTAATGCAGCAAGATCAGCTTCGCTGAGTCCGCGTAACTCCGCGACTTTCTCGGCAACATGGGCAACGTAGGCTGGTTCGTTGCGTCTTCCACGCTTCGGGATCGGTGCGAGGAAAGGACAATCCGTTTCGATCAGTAATTGTGCGGAAGGAACAATACTCACTGATTGTTGCAGCAGTTGAGCATTCTTGAAAGTAACGATCCCGCTGAAACTGATATACATACCTAAGTCGCAAAACCACTCAGTTTCTTCCGGTGAGCCACCCCAGCAGTGCATCACTCCTTTGACGGAGCCAACGTCTTGGAGAATGCGACGACAGGCTTCGGCTGCATCGCGGCAATGAATAATCACGGGCAAATCTTGTTCCTGGGCGATCGCAATCTGAGCACGAAAGGCTTCTTCTTGTGGCTCAAGATTTTCGGCCTTAAAAAAATCTAAGCCTGTTTCGCCAATGGCAACCACACGCTTGTCTGATTGGGCATAGGCACGAATCTGTGAAGCTACCCCTTCTTTCCACGTTTTTTCTACATCGAGAGGATGTAGGCCAATGGCTAAGAATACTTCAGGAAAGCGATCTGCTAGCGCCTGCATACCAGGAAAATCAGCGGGTGTCACACAGGCGTGGACGAGCTGCACAACGCCTGCTGAACGCCAATTCGCTGCTACTGTATCGAGATCTGGTTCAAAATTTTTGTAATTGATATGAACGTGGGTATCAATGAGTTCATGAATAGCGCTTGCCATGGCAAAAGACATAGGTATTTCGTCATGATCTTAACTCAGTCCCTCGGAAGGCTGGTTTCTGGAAGCGCAAAGCCTTAAACTGAGTGAACTTTGCGTTTTGAAGTGTAGCCATGCGGATTCATCCAATCGAACCTGAAAATGCTGATAAGCAGTTAAAAACTGTCTTTGCAAGCTTAGAAAAAATGTACGGCACTGCTTTGAATCCCTTGCGAGTCCTTGCTCACAAGCCCCAAGCGATGCGGGCTGTTATGCAACTGTATGCTGCTATTCATGAACACAGCGCTACAATCTCCGATGAATTAAAAGAACTGATCAGTCTGCGTATTGCTCAGATCAATGGCTGCCGCATCTACTGTGTGCCCATGCATACCTTCATGCTGCACAAACTTGGAACCCCCGAAGATAAGATCCGTAGCTTGGTTCGCTACGCCACGAGCGATCTCTACACAGACGCTGAGAAAATTGCCATTGAGTACGCAGAGCGGATTACAGTTCCTGCCACCACAGTGACCGAAAACCTCTTTGGAAGACTCAAAGCGCACTACAGCGATGTGGATATCGTTGAGTTAACAACTGTGATCAGTACGTTGAACTTCTGGACAAAGTTCATCGACGCCCTTGAAATTCCTTTGGACGATGTCTTCAAAGAAGTCCCAGCCTCTGGTTAGATTTTCGATTTTTCAAGTCAGCATCCAAGTGATATGCGGATAGATGGGCATGAGCAAAAATGTTTCGATCCCCTCAAACGAAGCATTAGAGCAGTCTTAATGGATCCACATCTACGGAGATGCTGACTCCTGTTTGGGGACTAAACCCACTTAGGAGTTCTTGGAGTCGATGTCTGCCTTGGGATCCACTCGGATTTTTGAGTAATAGTTGCCAGCGGTAGCGTCCAGCAACGCGTTCGACGGTGCAAGGTGCTGGGCCAAGGATATTGCCCTCAAAGTCTGTAGAACCATCCAAGATCGTCGCCAGGGCTTCAGCGACAGCAATCACACGCCCTTCTTGAACCCCAGTCAGTTGCAGAGCGATCAGCTGCACGAAGGGAGGATAGTTGAGGGCTTGACGCTCGTCGAGTTCTTTCTCGATAAAACTTTCAAAACGATAGGTGCAGGTGGCTTCGACCACAGGATGATCTGGGGCGTAGGTTTGAAGGATCACACGGCCAGGATCGTCGCCCCTCCCAGCTCTCCCTGCAACTTGGGTGAGCAACTGAAAAGCCCTTTCGCTGGCTCGAAAATCTGGCATGTTGAGCAGACCATCAGCGGCTAAGATCCCAACCAAGGTCACTTGGGGGAGATCTAAACCCTTCGCAAGCATCTGGGTGCCGACGAGGACATCAGCTTCTCCTTGGGCAAATTGATCGATGATCTGGCGATGGGCATTTTTGCGGCTAGTCGTGTCTCGATCAAATCGTAAAATCTTCAGATCTGGAAAGAGTTCTTCGATTTGGGCGGCAATGCGCTGGGTACCTGCCCCGAAATACCGCAAACTTGGCGAGCTACAAGCAGGACAGTTGCGCGGTTGAGAACGACTGTAATTACAGTAGTGACAACGTAAATGTTCACCTGTTGGTAGACGATGATAGGTCAAAGACACCGCACAGTTGGGACAGCGCAAGGTTTCGCCACAACTACGGCACATGACGAAGGTGCTATAACCACGTCGATTGATAAATAAAATCCCCTGTTTACCTGCTTCTTTCATGTCTACTAAGGCATGTTGGAGGCGACGACTAAAGGGAGTGAGATTGCCGTCAGCTAACTCTTCGCGCATATCGACAACCTCGACCCCAGGCATCGGGCGATCCGCGACTCGCTTTGTAAGTTGTAAATGCAAATACTCGCCAGACTGAGAGCGCTGATAGGACTCGGAATCGGGGGTCGCTGAACCGAGAAGTAGCGGACAACCGCAGATTTCTGATCGCCAAAGAGCGACAGTTCGAGCATGGTAGCAAGGTGCAGGCCGATCCTGCTTGTAAGAACTGTCATGTTCTTCGTCCAGGATAATCAGTCCTAGTTTTGGCAGTGGCGCAAAAATTGCTGAACGCGTCCCAATCACAACTTGAGGTTCATGGGTAAGCATTGTTCGCCACGTATCGTAGCGCTCCCCTTCGGAAAGAGCAGAGTGGTAGACCAAGACCTGTGCCCCAAACCGGGCTGTAAATCGGTCTGTCAGTTGAGGGGTCAAGCCAATTTCAGGTACCAAGACAAGCGCCGATTCCCCACGCGCCAACACAGGTGCAATCGCTTGAAGGTAAACTTCTGTTTTTCCAGAACCAGTCACCCCTTGGATGAGAACAGTGCCAGATTTCATTTCTTTCAGGCGTTCAACAACAATCTGCTGTTCGGGTGTTAAGAGTTTTGGCTGATCCTTAGGCGCAAGGGGGACGGCTCCGCGCTGCATGACTCGGTCACTTAGCTGTACACGGCCTAGTTTGTGTAGCGTACTCAGCATGACTCTCGTCGTATGGGCCTCAGCCACAAAGGATTCGACGGTTGCTTCCCCACCGACAGACCGAAGGGTTTGGATCACGGCTGCCTGACGAGTCGTTAAACCCTCTTGATCCTCATTCACTAAGGTCACTATCTGTTGAGTTCTTACTCTCGGTGGTTCTGGAGCCACCAAATAGCTTTCAACGAGTCCCCGACGAAGCAAATCTGTCAGCCCCAAGCGAGCACGCGGAACCCGCTGTTGTAAAAACCGCCAACTAGCATGAGGCTCTTTTTGAGCGCGCAAAAACGCTAAAAGGATCTTTCCATCCTGACTAAGACCCCATTCCGCCATCGGGTTAGCCTGCTGGGCTAAACGAATACGGCGTTGGGAGCGACTGAGCAATCCTGGCGGTAATGCTGTTTCAATGACGCGAGCAAGGGGAGCCAGGTAATATTCGGCGACTCGCTCCAAAATATGCCAAAAGCTAGCGGGTAGAAAGCCCTCTCCCAGGACTTCCTCGACGGTTTTTACCTGAGATGCATCAAGATCCCCAGGCAAACACTCAGAGCAACTGAGCACAATCCCACCCATGCGCTGGGAGCCAAAAGGCACGCTGACCACGTCCCCACTGGCAACAACCATCCCAGGAGCAAGTCGATAGGTGTAGGTGCGGCAATGGCTTGGGGCATCGACGAGTACCTGTACCCAAATTGTTGCCTCGCAGGTTAACTCCATGCTCCTCACTGAAAACTAGACATAGCCTATAGTACCTGGGTGGACACTAGATATAGGTTGCCGGACGCTGCCAGACAGTAAAATACCAAAACCCAAAACGGCTTCAACAAAAGCAGTTTCACGGAAAAACTGTGTGGCACCACACGCTTACAATTTTCGAAATTAGCTTTTTGGTGGGTTTTTAACTAGAGTGCAAATAGTGATTTTGGTGCATCCATGCAAGCATATGAGTGGGAAAAGATTTTGACGATTGAGCAATTCCTTCAGGAATTAGAATCTCACTGTGAAACTACAGGGATCGTCACCCTTTCTTCGGGATTTGCTATCGACATCAAGCGCAGCCGCAGAGGAATGAAGTACGGTTATCAATCGAACCACAAACCGCTTTTCTTGAGCCAGTTCAAGGAGACTTTGGGAGTAGTGCTTAGGACTTTCAAGCGGGAAACAGTACAGATTGTCAATATGAAAGGTCAACCCATAGAGATTCCAGTAAAAGCATTGCGAATGTACTTTGTCGAGCTACGGGATCAGGAGTTAAGAGTCTGCAAAGTGACTCCAGAAGCTTGCTTTGCTGCTCAAAATACCGATGCTGAAACAGGAGAAGTCCTCCCTTTTGTCAGTGGGATCGAATATTGCTAACGGTTGCGCAGGTGTTGGATAGAGGCGAGTAAATCAGTCATGAAGATCATCAGACTGAATCCAACCAGTAAAATCACCAAGAAGATGGTGATCAAGTCGTAATAAAGGTCGCTTTCTAAGCGTTTGCGGGGGCTATGGGGCTGGACGTTTTCAGGCAAAGGTAGCGGCATCACCGCTTGGCTCGGAAAAGCCCACCACTGCTGATCGACAAGGTGCGGCTCGCTCCAATGATGGGTGCGGCACCAATCGCGCACCTGATTTGGTACTTTTGGGACAGCAGGTTTGTGTCTGTTTAGAGAATCCATAAAACGATTGGATACAGTCTCAGAGCTTTCAGCGTACCCTAGAAGCCATACTATCGTTGCTTTGCAACAAAATTCTCCATTTTTCTTGCCAGAAAGCTTCTAAAAATGTCAGATAGAGCAGGTGCCCATTGGGATTTTGAGGTTGTCTATTTCTGAATTGTTTACTCAAGCACGGCAAGACCTTGCGCCAACTTTTGCAGCAGTCGATAGCCGAGTCAAGAAAAACTTGGCACGAGTGCTGGATGCCTTTCGTGCTGAACGCATCGGTGCCCATCACTTTGCTGGAGTCAGTGGCTACGGCCATGGGGATCTTGGCCGCGATGCCCTAGACCGTGTGTTTGCTCGCATCTTTGGGGTAGAACAAGCAGCAGTGCGGATTCAGTTTGTTTCGGGGACTCACGCGATTGCCTGTGCCTTTTTTGGGGTATTACGGCCTGGTGATGAACTCCTCTCGGTCGTGGGTGCGCCCTATGACACGCTCGAAGAGGTGATCGGTCTTCGAGAAGCGGGTCAAGGTTCCCTCAAGGACTTTGGCATTACTTACCGTCAACTCGAACTGACTGCTTCAGGCACTGTCGATTGGGAGGGATTGGCGGCAGCGATTCGACCCGAAACCCGCATGGTGACGATTCAACGTTCCTGTGGGTATTCATGGAGACCGAGTGTAGATATTGCTCAGATTGAGCGCATTATTGCGCTTGTGAAGTCTCAAAACCCTGAGACGGTCTGTTTCGTAGACAACTGCTACGGGGAATTTAGTGAAGACCTTGAACCTACCCACGTCGGTGCCGATCTGATTGCCGGTTCGCTGATCAAAAACCCTGGGGGTACCATCGCTCCGGCAGGTGGCTACCTCGCAGGGAATGCCCTATGGGTAGAACGTGCTTGCTCTCGTCTCACCGCCCCTGGCATTGGTAGTGAAGGGGGTTCTTCCCTGGATCAAAATCGCCTTCTAATGCAGGGGCTATTTCTGGCTCCTCAGATCGTCGGTGAGGCCATTAAAGGAGCGCATCTCGCCAGTCGGATCTTCGAGCAGCTCGGTTATCCAGTCAATCCCGCTTCTTTGACTCCACGGACTGATGTTATTCAAGCGATTCAACTGGGGAGTCCTGATAAACTCGTCGCTTTTTGCAAAGCCATTCAGCGTTCTTCTCCCATTGGCGCGTACCTTGAGCCAGTCCCGGATACAGTCCCTGGCTATGCGGATAGCGTCGTCATGGCCGGAGGAACTTTTATTGAAGGCAGTACCCTCGAACTCTCGGCCGATGGCCCCCTCCGCGAGCCGTTCACGGTGTTTCTCCAAGGGGGAACCCATCTTGCCCATGTAGAAATCGCCCTTGAAGCTGTGCTTGAGTCGTTTGGATAAACCCGAAATTAAGGCTAAGGGGTACTAAACCGAATTTGGAGATAGTCGTTCTCCATCTTCGCCCCACTCGTTTGGAGGGCAGCCAAAGACTGCGGGAGAACTAAGTTTCGACGGTGGTTTCCGATGCGAATATTTAGTTCATCCCCCGTCTTGGTTAACTGCACCTCTGACTTCGGGATTCCTGGCAAGTAGAGATCCAGTCGGTATGCTCCCTTTTCTTGAATGACCTTGAGGGTCTGCTCTTTGTAAAGAACTTCGGAGGGATCTAATTCGCCATAGAGATCAACTTTGAGTCTTTCGAGCGCCGCAAAACCAACCAGTTCATCTTGATAGAGAGGAATTTCCCGAATTGGGAGGGGCGAAAAACTATCCTGAATTTCTTTGCGATAGATCTGCTGAGAAGCCTTCCACTGCTGGAAGTAAGGATCTTCAACGTGATCTGGGATCACGCGGTTGGCGATCACCATATCCGTCGCCACGTTGTAGAGACTGAGATAAGCATGGGCACGCATCGATTCTTTAATGACCATTTTTTCGGGATTGGTCACCAAGCGTACTGTCGTCAGCGTGTTGTCGGTCAAGACGCGCTCAAGAGCTTCGATCTTTTCGTAGAACTCGAAGGGGGCATCCATGACTTCGTTATTTGGTAGGGGAATTCCCGTAAGACCCTTCACCATTGGACTGAAAATCGGCGTGAGGGTCTTAGCGATCCCCTGCATCGGTCTGAAGAATTTACGCACGTACCATCCAGCAACCTCAGGCAAACTGAGCAAACGGAGTGCTGTGCCTGTTGGGGCTGAGTCGATGATCAGCACATCAAAATCAGCTTCGTCGTAGTGGCGCTTTACCCTGACCAGTGAAAAAATTTCGTCCATTCCTGGCAAGATCGCCAACTCTTCGGCCTGAATTCCGTCTAGTCCCTGGGCTTGAAGCACTGTGGTGATGTACTTCTTGACGGCTCCCCAGTTAGATTCAAGCTCGATCAACGCATCCAGTTCAGCCGCCCAAAAGTTAGCCCGCACTTCGCGGGGATCGTGGGTGAGTGGGACATCTAATGAATCCGCCAAAGAGTGAGCAGGATCAGTTGAGAGCACCAAAGTTTTGTAACCTAGCTCTGCACAACGCAGACCAGTCGCCGCTGCCATGCTCGTCTTGCCGACTCCCCCTTTTCCAGTCATCAAGATGATGCGCATTTGGTCGCGGCGTATTGACATGTTTGTTGCACTCTAAATGTTTCTTTACATTTTTATCATAAATTGGCAGAGCTGTTCCGAAGAAGCAGCTCTGCCATGTAGGAAAGATTGGAAGATCTACTTGCTCTTGACAGCAACTCTGACATCAGAGCCAGATTTGTCGGTAGGTACGATGGACTCGCCTTCGATGAAGGAGCGCAACATCCAGGCGATCTGTTCGTGTTGCTCCATCAAGCCTGTCAAAAAGTCGGCGGTGCCTGCATCCCCGAACTTTTCATCACATTGATCGACGTGATCCCGCAGGTTGCGGATGACCAGTTCGTGGTCGGTCAGCAGGTTTTGAACCATGCCGTAGGCGGTTGGTATATCCCCTGCATGTTCTTGAATAGAAGCGTAGGACAGGAATCCTTTGGCAGTACCAACTGGGTAACCGCCGAGGGCACGAACACGCTCAGCAATTGCGTCAACATTAGCGCTCAGGGCTTCGTAATGCTCATCCCAAAGGGTATGTAAAGAGCGAAACTGAGGGCCAACGACATCCCAGTGATATTTTTTCGTTTTGATCAACACCAAGTAAGTGTCGGAAAGATCGCGATTGAGTAGATCGATGACACTTTCGCGTTGCTCTGTGCTCAAACCAATATTTAGCTTCGGCATCTTTAAAGTCTCCAGATCGAATCAGGGAAATATCTCTTTTCTCATGATCGGGCTGTATCCCTTTGGATGCCTCTACCTAAGGGATCACTCCTGCGCTGCAGTGGCTCCCATCAACGCAGAAGGTAGGTTGGCTTCCCATTTGCGCGGGGCTGCTGCTCGCCTGACTTCTCGCCAGATCGTTGTCGCAGCCATCGTGCCATCGGCCACTGCAATCGAAACTTGGTTCAATCCCTTCTTAAGATCTCCAAGCGCAAACAACCGTGGGTGAGAAGTGCGGCAAGTTTCGTCGGTGAGTAAGTCATGGCCATGTTTGTCGAGGTTGAGCGATTCGAGATAAGCACTATGGCGAACCGAACCCATGGCAATTAGACCCGTATCGACAGGTAGCACAGAGCCATCGTCAAATTCGATGCCGCTCATAATATGATTTTCGCCTAAGAATCGTGCAATTGGCTTCTCGATCAGGGGATAACCGTGGTCGGCAAGTTTTTCACGCATCTCGTCGCTGACGTGAAATGCGCCTTGGGTGATCACGGAGATATAGGGCGTAAACCAGTTGAGCACAAAAGCGGTGTTGATCTGCCCTTCGGAGCTTGCCAGTAGAGCAGCACGCTTGTCATTCATGTCGTAGCCATCGCAGATCAAGCAGACGTGCAAGTTGTAACCTGCATATTCAAAAACATTTTGTTGATTTGGTAACTGGGGAAGCGTATCCATCACTCCACTCGCGGCAATCAAGTACTTGGAGCGAAACAAAGGATAATCGCTATTTTTGAAACGGTACTTCACCCGAACTTGAAATTCTTCCCCTGTGTCGGTGACATCTTCGACAAAACCGTTGAGCCAGTCAGCTCCATAGCCAAGAGCCATCTTTTTGCCGCCCTCGATCAGCTCTTTGCCACTGATGACAGCTGGAATATAGTTCCAAAGTTCCTGCATCCAAAAAGAACGGCCACGCCCTTTCTCAATGACTAAGACTTTGAGGTTGTAACGAGCCAGATAAACTGCAGCAGAGAGTCCGCCAGCGCCACCTCCAACAATGATCACATCGTAGAGGTGCTCTTGTTTTTCTTGGAAATGTTCTTGCTTCAAAAGCATAGTGACCTCCACGATGATTCAAAAGGTTGAAATTGGGGGTCGTTACAACATGCGCAACGACCCAGTACTACCAATTTACTACTTGACGCCCTTCAAGTAGGCGAGCATTGTGTCTGCATCGGATACTTCAAATGGATCCGTAGGACAGTTGTCGCCGAAATCCGGTTCGATGAAGATCTTTTCGATTGTGCCGTCGTTGACAACCATCGAGTAGCGCCAGGAACGCATCCCAAACCCAAGGTTGTCCTTTTCTACGAGCATTCCCATCTTGCGACTGAAGTCGCCATTTCCGTCTGGCAACATGAAGATCTTGCTAACGCCAAGGTTCTTTGCCCACTGATACATGACAAATGCATCGTTGACGGAAAGACAAACAATTTCGTCTACGCCTTGAGCCTTAATGTCTTCATAAAGGGCTTCATAGCGAGGAGCATGGGTGGTCGAACAAGTAGGAGTGAAAGCTCCAGGCAGTGCAAACAGGACAACCCGCTTGCCAGCAAAAATGTCCGAAGTGCTTAAATCTTTCCAGGCGAAAGGATTGGGGCCTTCGATGGACTCATCGCGGACACGAGTCTTGAAGACGACATCAGGTACACGAGCAAGAGCGACTACCATGAGTATTTACCTATGTGGCTGAAATCAGATTCCTTGTTTAGAATAAGTCTGATTTAGGAATTTGTCAACGTGTCTTATGAGGCATCGCTCAGTCCATCGGCATCGAGCCGCGCCGACCTTCCATACCTTGGGGAAGAGCCTCGATGCTCAATCCTTCGACCTCATCATCGAGGCTAAAAGCAATAATGGTTTCGTCTACGAGCCCTTTAAATCCTGAACCGTAGTCACCACCCCTTGGTTTGAGTACCTTCAGAGCTTGTGGGTTTTGCTCCCCACCGGGAAGAACAACCAAAATCTTGCCTGACTCCGCCCCAGCAACGAAGTACTGCACCAAATCTGCCGAAAGTCCTAGTCCAGTGAGCTTGTCGGAGAGTCCTTCGAGGGAAGAACCTTGGTCTTTATCGATCACTTCTGGCGAAAAATTGGCAGCTTTGAGATCCGCAACGGCTTGATCAGCGGTGTCTTGATGGCGAAAAAGCACAGCGATGGTATCGGTTGACATAGAAAAACTCCTGATGAGATGTGTTAGAGAAATCCCCGTCCTTCGGTCGGCGGATTCCAAGCGATCACGTGGCCTTCTGAGTAGCCTACTACAAAGAACCGATCCCCCGAAACCCAGAGCACTTGACTCACCGCTTGGTCACTGATCGCGAAAGCGAGCGGATTTTTTGGTTTCTGGATATTCCAGTAGCTCAGCACTCCTGCTTGATCGCCGATCACTAAGGAGTAACCACGATGGGCGAAGGCGAGTGAGGTAATCGGCTTGAGGTGCGAATCGAGTACTTTCGGGCGTGATCCCGCTGGCCCCTTACCAGAAAAGTCCCAGACTGTGGCACTTTCACCGCCGCCAGTGGCCAAGAATCTACTTGTGGCATCCCAACTCAGTTCGCGAACTTTAAGGGCGTAACCACTCATCTCCAAATCTGCGCCACTGGGTGTATGCCAAAGATGGACAGAAGCATCCTGGCAACCGCAGATCATCCAATTGCCATCGGGACTGCCGCTTAAGGCAATTAATGAATTGGCATACTCGTACACGGTTCCAGGCACGGGACTATTGGGGGATTGGAAGCGGACTAGACCGTAGCAACAACTCACAAATTGTCGACGTTGAACGTGCCACTGGAGGCCAGAGATGGTGTTTGGATGGGGTTCGCAGGTCTGAAACAACTCCCCTCCCGAATCCCAAATCTTTAAGTATTTCCCAGCCGCAGTCGCCAACTGGCCATCGCCCCAGGCAAGATGTTCGACCCAAGCGGCTCCCCCTGCCAAGGTCGCAACCAACTCTCCAGTTTCGGGATCCCAAAGTTTTGCTTTACCATCTTGACCACCCGTCGCGAGCCGTTTACTGTCTCCAGACCAGGCGAGGCAAAAGGTGCCCATGGTATGCCCCGGAAGGGTTTTGAGTGTATTTCCATTGCAATCGATCAAGACGACTGAGCCACTGGCAGAAGCAACAGCTAGACAACTGCGCTCAGGGGACCAGGCCATGGAAGTTACGTAGTCGTCGATCTCCGCTTGCCAGCGTTGACTTAACTGTGGCCCTGTTTTCAAGCGAGACATGCCTTGAAACCTTTCACAAGTGCTTCGCGATCAAGATGGCGTCCGATAAAGACCAATTGGTTCAAGCGTGGTCCACCCCCCCAAGCCTTATCGGGCAGGCTCTCAAACTGCATGTGAACGCCTTGAAAAACGTAACGTTTATCTTCGCCCTTGATATTGACGATCCCTTTCATCCGGAAAATATCAGCGCCTTGTTCGCGGAGAAGCTGACTGATCCAGGCACTGAACTTCTTAGAATGCAATGCACCCACTTCCTCAATTCCGACTGAGGTGATTTCGTTGTCGTGATGATGATGGTGATGGTCATGATGATCATGATCATGGCCATGGTGATCCGCTTCTTCGGTCTCTTCTTCCAAGAAAGTTGGCTTGATGCTTAGCGCCCGCTCAAGATCGAAACCACCGATATCGAGCACCGCATCCATATCGACCGTCGCATTTTGGGTGCGGTAGATACGAGCCATCGCATTCATAGAGCGAATCCGCTTTTCGAGTTTGTCCAGTTCTTCGGGAGCAACCAAGTCGGTCTTGTTCAGCAACAAGATGTCGGCGAAGGCGATCTGCTCCTGGCATTCGTCATTGTCGTCAATGTGCTGCCAGACGTGCTTTGCATCGACCACTGTCACGATCCCGTCCAGTTTGAGGCGTTCTTTCATTTCTTCGTCAGCGAAAAAAGTCTGGGCGACGGGCGAAGGATCGGCTAACCCTGTAGTTTCTACCAAAATGTGATCGAATTTGTCTTTGCGGCGCATCAAGCTTGTGATGATCCGAATCAGATCGCCGCGAACAGTACAGCAAATACAGCCATTGTTCATTTCAAAAATTTCTTCTTCGGCATTGATCACCAATGCTTGATCGATCCCGATCTCGCCGAACTCATTTTCGATGACAGCAATGCGTTTGCCGTGTTCTTCAGTCAGGATGCGGTTCAAGAGGGTTGTCTTACCAGAACCCAAAAAGCCTGTGAGAACCGTCACTGGTACCCGTGCGTCTGTCGTCATCCGTTCCTCTCTCCCATTATCCGAATCTGACTCTTCTTATCCTAACCCTGCGCCGCCTCTTGCAGGCTCCACCAGCGTAAGCCCACAAGGAGGGCAAAAAGCCCCAAACCCATGGGCAGAGCGAACATTTCAAAATCGCTACCTACCAACTCGGCAATGCCGATCCCGAAGGAAAAGAAAATGATCACGATGCTCAGAATACGGGAAGAGCGTATGGAACGGATTCCTCCTGCTGAGGCGATCTGCTGGATCCGAGCAGCCAGAAATCCATCGGTGCCATCGACAACGACCATGCCAAGGGTAAAAATTCCACCGAGAACCCAGGGATCGATCTGATTGGCGAGAGCAAAAGTCGAAATCTGGCTTGCCGTTTCAAACCCGGCTGCAAAGACAATCCCCAAAATCAATGGGCTGGTACTGATTAAGGGAGTTGGTACCACAGGCTGGGGTCGCAGAAGTCGCCAAAGATTGAGGGTACCAAGCAAAATCAACAACCAGGGTGCAAATATTGCCAGCGGTGTGACGAAAAATGTTCCAATCCCGACGGCAAGTAGGGTGACAAAACCGCCATGGCCGAGGGCAAAGAGCAAACCGTTGTAGGAACGTGGATGCACCCGTGCCAAGCCATCAATAGCAGCGAGGTGATCCGCGTCTACCCCATGGCGCATTCCCAAGGCAAACCCTAAGACAAGAACGGAGAAATTGATCATTCGGCAATGATACGCGCTTTGTGAGAACTCCAGGCTCAATCCAGCGGTGGGGGGCTTTTCTTAGAGATATAGGAAAATATCATCCATTCAAGCGAATTGACTTCTCTTTGTTGCCACAAATAATTGGGTAAAGCGCAGGCAGCACGAGGAGGGTGAGGAGGGTCGAAGTAATCAGGCCACCGATAACTACTGTCGCTAGAGGGCGTTGGACTTCAGAACCGACCGACGTCGCAATTGCCATGGGCACAAACCCCAAAGAGGCAACGAGTGCTGTCATTAGCACTGGGCGTAGGCGCAACTCCGTGCCTTCAATGGCCGCTTCCGCCGCAGACAGTCCAGCTTCCTGCTCAAGGCGGCGAATAGTGGAAACGAGTACCACGCCATTCAAGACCGCAACCCCAAAGAGGGCGATGAATCCGACTCCAGCGGTAATTGAGAGGGGCATTCCGCGTAGAGCAAGGGCGTAGAGGCCACCAGAGAGCGCTAAAGGAATATTCAAGAAAATCAATAAACCGGGGCGAACACTGCCGAAAGTGGCATAGAGCAAGATGAAGATCAAAGTGAAAGCCAAAGGCACAAGAATAAACAGGCGCGATTGGGCTTCTTGGAGATCTTCAAATTGGCCACCCCATTCCAAGCGATAGCCTGCCGGGATAACGACATTTTGCGCAACGGCTTCTTGGGCAGCAGCCACAAACCCACCCAAGTCTCGGTTGCGGACATTCAACTGAACCGTCAGATTGCGATCTCCTGAGCGGTGGGCAATTTGGGCTGGGCCTTCAATTTTCTCGATGGTGGCAACTTGGCTGAGGGGGACTAACTCGCGAGTCGCGGACATCGCAACAGGCAACGTGCCGATATCTTCGGGACGGGTCAGACTATCAGGAGCGAAGCGCACCGAAAGGTCGTAGCGCGGTTTTCCCTGGAAGATCGTGCCGACGACTTTGCCATCGACAGCCGCAGAGACCGTATCCATCGCATCTTGGGCATCGATGCCGTAAGCATTTAGGGCAGCACGATTCAACTTGGCACTGACGATTGGCAATCCAGCAATCTGCTCGACTTTGATATCTTCGGCTCCCTGCACTTTGCTGACTGCTCCGGCAATTTGGTTGCCAACTTTTGTCAGAGTGGCCAAGTCTTGGCCGTAGAGTCGAATGGCCACAGCCCCCTTCGCGCCAGAAACCAGTTCGTTCATCCGCTGTTCGATGGGCTGACTAAAGGAAATACTGGCACCAGGAATTTCTTCTTCCAGCTTCTTGGCCATTGCTGCTTCGATCTCTGCTTGGGTCTTGGCGGTCGCCCACTGAGCCTGGGGTTTGAGGATCACAAAGAAATCGGTTTCATCTGGCCCCATGGGGTCGAAAGCTTGCTCAGAGTGACCACTGCGGGCGACAGCCGTTTCGACATCTGGGAAAGTGCGAACCACTTTTTCGATGAGCGTCGTCTGTTGAGCTGCTGCTTCGAGGGAACCTGAGACTGCCCGGTTAATGGTCAGCACCATCGACCCCTCTTTGAGGGTGGGAATAAATTCGGAACCTAAAAAGGGAATTAGCGTGAGGCTGCCAGCAAAAATGCCAAGCGCTACAAGCGTTGTAGGCAGAGGTTTCGACATGCAAAAAGCGAGGGCACGAGTGTAAGGCGGGCGAATCCAGCGCATTAAAAAAGTTTCTTTCTCCTCCGGGGTTTCTTGAATCAGAAAATAGGCGAGGGCAGGGGTAAGAAAGAGGGCAACCACAAGGGCACTGAGTAATCCAAAAACCACCGTTAAGGCCATGGGCTGAAAGGTCTTGCCCGCTACGCCAGTCAGAAAAAGCACTGGGATGTAGACAACAGTGATGATCAAAACGGCAAACAGGATCGGTCTTGCCACTTCTGCGCTGGCTCTACCGATGACTGCGAGGCGATCTTTCGGCTCAGGTCGTTCTTCACTCAGGCGCCGGAGAATATTTTCGACCATCACCACCGAGCCATCGATCAAGATGCCAAAGTCGATTGCTCCCAAAGAAAGTAAGTTGCCCGAAGTATTGGTGATGACAAGAAAACCAATCGAACCGAGTAAAGCCAGAGGGATCGCGAGGGCTGCAATGATCCCCCCGCGCAAATTTCCGAGGACGACAAACAGAATAACGACCACCAGAATCGCCCCAACCGTTAAATTGTGCCAAACGGTCTCGATGGTTCGTTCGATCAACGTACCGCGATCGTAAAATGGCACAATTTCGACATTGCCAGGGAGCGTCGGTTTGAGGATTTCAAGCCGTGCTTTGATCCGATCTACGAGTTGTTTGGAATTTTCACCCTTGCGCATGAGGACGATACCGATCACGGTTTCGCCGTTGCCATTTTGGGTAACGACACTCTGGGAAAGCTTCTTGCCTTCGACAATTTTTCCTAAATCGCGAACGCGTACCGTTCCCCCCGCTGTGCGCTTGACCATGACATTACCGATGTCACTGAGACTATGGAGCATTCCTTCTGAGCGCAGCAGTACTTGGTTGCCGTTCTCGACACTGTAGCCA
The DNA here is from genome assembly GCA_014379585.1 of Gloeobacterales cyanobacterium ES-bin-313. GTDB lineage: Bacteria > Cyanobacteriota > Cyanobacteriia > Gloeobacterales > Gloeobacteraceae > JACMLN01. The sequence continues at coordinate 19,798 of JACMLN010000125.1, forward strand.
CCTCCAGCATTGGCATTGTTGCGCTGGAGCGCATCCATCACTTCTGTGACTGTGACGTGAAAACCGTGCATCTTTTCTGGTTCTAGCCAAACTTGATACTCTTTGGCTTGACCGCCCATAGCCTGGACTTCGTCCACCCCTGGAACACTTTTCAATATGGGGATCACCTGCCAATCGAGGATGTCCCGCAACTGCATCAAACTGTAGCCAGAACCGCGCACCTCAAATTGATAGACCTCACCCAAACCCGTCGCCAAAGGCCCAAGCGCCATCTTTGCATTGATACTTTTAGGAATACTTTCCATGGCGCTGCCCAAGCGCTCGGAAACCTGTTGTCGCGCCCAGTAAATATCTGTGCCATCTTCAAAAACGACAGTTACTTGGGAAAGTGCATACTTTGAAATCGATCTTAGTTGAGTGAGTTTAGACATGCCCTGGAGAGATTGTTCGACAGGATAGGTGACATACTGCTCAACTTCTTGGGGAGCGAGTCCACGGGCATTTGTGGTGACTGTCACCTGAATATTCGAAATGTCTGGAACGGCGTCGATCCGAAGGTTCAAGAAGGCATAAATGCCAGCCAAAGTGGCTAAAACGGTGATGACTAATAAGAAAATGCGTGCCTTTAACGCCCCTTCGACAAGCTTTTCAATCAAGCCATCTTCTTGGATTACTTTTTGAGGGCGCGGACTTTCTCGCTCTAGTGACTTGGTCATTTATTCGCCTCCTAGGCTGGCTTTGAGCGCTTCAGATTTCAGAATAAAAGAGCCATCGGTGACCACTTGCTGTCCTGCAATCAAACCACTTGTTGCTTCAACATAATCGCTAGAGTGTTCTCCCAGACTGATAGTTTGCATCCGATAGGTATGGGGTTGAACACGAACAAAGACGACAGTTTTGCCTTCGACTTGTTGGACTGAGGCTGAGGGAATTGCCAGAACAGTTTTAGTGTTTCCCGCCAACGCTTGGGCAAGAACCAGCATCCCTGGTTTCAAAATCCCCTCAGAATTGGCGATCGCTGCACGTACCCCAACTGTGCGGGCTTGGGCATCGAAATTCTCGCCGAGGCGAATCACCCTTCCTCTAAACGTCTTTCCTGGAGCAACCTCACTGGTGAATTGTACAGGCGCACCGAGGTGCAGTGAAGCGACCTCTGATTGGGGAACTTCGAGCATCGCCCAGACTTCGTCTAGATTGCTGATATCGAAAAGGTGTTCGTGCATCCCACTCGCCGCCGTTGAAACGGGACTGACACTCTGACCGGGCTGAATGGCGCGGATCGTAATCGTGCCACTGACTGGACTGCGTAGCGCCAATTCACTCGTAATCGTTCCGCCTCCAGCGACACGAAAAGCACTCAGACGGGCGTTGGATGCGGCAAGATTGGACTGTGCAGCCGCATACATCGTCTTCGTAGCCGCCAATTCAGAACGGATCACGTCGTAGCGACCCTGGGCAGATTGGACATCCCGCAGGGCACTGATGCCCTTTTGGTTGAGACTTTTTTCGCGTTCGAAGTCCGCTTTGGCCAAGGCAACACGTCCATCGGTCAGTTGAATTTGGGCTTGGGCTTCTTGTACTTTCGCTCTTGCCGTCAGGTTAGCAGCCTGGGCATCTCCCAGTTCAGGGCTGCTGATATAGGCCAAAATCTGGCCGCGTTGGACGGTCTGACCGACATCGGCAAGTACGCGAGTGACAATCCCGGCCACTGGGGGAGTGACAATCCCAGAATTATTCGTAGGTGCCTCGATGGAGGAGGAGAACAGCGCTGGACTGGCCAAAGAACGGCGCGCGACCGGCTGAACAGTGATCCCTGCTCGCTTTTCCATTTGATCTGTGAGCGTGTAGGTGCCTGGAGAGGTAGCCGCTGCGCTACTGTCTGGAGGGGGAGTCGCCGTTATTTTTGGATTGCTACAGCCAAACAGCACGGTGGTGCTCAGGGCAAGAGGCAAGAGGCGCTTCAATATCATCGACATAGCAGACCGTCCGTTACGCTAACTTCCAATAAAGAGGAAGATCCTGAAGTAAAAATGAAATTCCGAAACAATCAGAAAAAAAACCGCAAAGTCTTACAATCTGTGTGCGTGGGGAGGGGCTAGGAAAATGACATACTGCTTAGGATTGCTGATGGAGTCAGGTTTGGTACTTGCGGCAGACTCGCGCACCAATGCGGGTTTAGACTACATCTCTAGTTATCGGAAACTCTTTGACTTTTCGATCCAAGGCGAGCGCATCCTCTATATTCTTACCTCTGGCAACCTCTCGATCACCCAATCTGTCATCAATCTTTTGCGACAAGACTTGGCAGATGGATCAGAAAACTTACAGACTGTGCCAACGATGTTTTCGGCTTGCCAGTACATCGGTCAGATCCTCCGCTCCACGGAAGAACGGGATCGCCCGATCCTAGAAAAAGATCGCATCGACCATCGCGTCAGCCTGATCGTTGCTGGGCAATTTCGTGGGGAAGATCCAGCCCTCTACCTCGTCTATACCCAAGGAAACTTTATTCAAGCCAGTGAAGAAACACCCTTCATCCAGATTGGCGAAACCAAGTATGGTAAACCGATTTTGGATCGTGCTTTTAACTATCATTCCAGCTTGCAGCGTGCTGCGCTGTGCGGTTTACTCTCCATGGATTCGACGATGATTTCCAACCTGTCCGTCGGCTCCCCAGTCGATCTGGTGATCTACGCTAAGGACAGCTTCAAAACCACCCACAGGTCACGCTTGCAAGAGACAGATCCTTTTTGGGTGACAATGCGCCGTACTTGGCAAAAGTCCCTTAAAAGTGCCTTCGACCATTTGCCTGAGTTGCCCTTAGACTAATGCAAGATTGCGTTTCGGGTTTGAACAGTGGCAATATACCCTTAGGTAGGGTTGAGAATAGACTATGCAGCGTATTGAACCACAGGAAGGTCAGGAGTCCGTCTGGGATTATCCAAGACCACCACGCCTTGAAGCGACAACCAAGCAGTTGCGTATTCTGTTTGGGGGGGAAGAAATTGCGAATACGGTTTCTGGATGGCGGGTACTCGAAACGAGCCATCCCCCTGTTTACTATCTACCTCTTGCTGATATTCGCATTGATTATTTGATCAAGTCGCCGCGTAGTTCTTTTTGCGAATTCAAGGGTGTGGCGACCTATTGGACGCTCCAAATTGGCAGAGAAAGTGCACAAGATGCTGCTTGGAGTTACGAAGCACCGACAGCAGACTTTGAATCAATTCGTGGCTATCTCGCCTTTTACGCCAGTCGGATGCAAGCATGTTATGTGGATGGAGAGCAAGTTCAAGCCCAAGTCGGGGATTTTTACGGTGGATGGATTACAGAAGCAGTTGTGGGTCCATTTAAGGGTGGTGTCGGCACTTGGGGTTGGTAGATGTTTATTGATCGTTCTGAGCTGATCAAAGAAAACTTTGCCCAGTTGCACTACGGCGTCGCCGTGGTCGATGTGGACAACGACGGTGAATTTGAGCTGTTTGTGGCTGGATATGGAGCTGCGAACCGCGTTCTGAAGTGGAATGGTTCTGCCTTTATCGATATTGCCGATCCAACTTTGGCGGATATTGAGCGCCAAGCAATTGGTGTTGCCGCAGCAGATCTCGATGGCGATGGCCGCGAAGAAATTTATGTTCTCTGTACGGATGTGTATGCAGGTCGCAAGCGCTTCGGGGATCGGCTATTCGACTTTCAAAGTAGTAAATATTCTGGTTTGGGGGGTTGGGTCGATCTGTTTGACTTGCCACAAAATGCAGACTCTTTGAATTTGACTGCAGGCCGCTCTGTGCTGGCTCTAGATCGCAAAGGCAAAGGCCGCTATGGCTTTTTTGTCGCCAACTACGGTGGGCCGATGCGTCTATACGAATTGGACAACGAGGGCTTTTTGGCTGACTGTGCCCCCCAAGCCGATCTCGCCCTCGTTACGGGTGGGCGTGGATTGATCGCAGCACCGCTCGTTTCTGAAGCCCTCGATATCTTTGCGGCCAACGAACAGGGAGCAAACTTTTTGTTCCAAAGCCAAAAAGACGGAACTTTCGAAAATGTCGCAGCGCTTTGGGGACTTGCTGACGAGGCGGAAAATGGACGGGGGGTGTCCCTATTTGATGAAGATGGACAGTTTGGGATTATCTACGGCAATTGGCAAGGAGCGCATCGGCTCATGCGCCGAGGGCAGGATTGCTACTACGACGATGCGCCGCCGGAAATGGCCGCACCGAGCCTGATTCGTACTGTCATCGCTGCTGATTTTGATAACGATGGCGAACTAGAGATCTTTTTTAACAACATCGGTGAACCAAATCGGCTGTTTGGTAAGCGCTCCGGGGTTTGGATCCAGTTGCCGATCGGTGATGCCCTCGATCCTTTTGGCCTAGGCACGGGGGCAGCCATTGGCGATTTCGATGGCGATGGTCGCCTCGAACTGCTGATTAGCCACGGTGAATCTGCTCCTCAGCCGCTTAGCTTTTTCCAAACTGCGGATCAAGGCAACTATTGGCTACGGATTCTGCCTTTGACGCCCCAAGGTGCGCCAGCCCGAGGCGCAACAGTCACCCTCAAGGCGAATGGCCGTATCTATCGCAGAATAATCGACTGTGGGAGCGGCTATCTTTGTCAAATGGAACCTGTCGCCCACTTTGGTCTTGGCAAAAGTGCAGCTGTCGAAAGTGTGAGTGTGCGTTGGTTAGATGGTCGATCGTTGGTGATTGAAAATCCGCTAGCCAATCAGCTTTTACGTGTTCCCTACCCGGTTGTCCGATGATCCGTATCGAAAAGATCCAAAAGCGCTACGGTGAGCGTACTGTCCTTTCCTCGACAAGTCTTGTATTTGCTGAGGGGCAGACTACAGCGTTGATTGGGCCAAGTGGTTGCGGTAAATCGACTTTGCTGCGGTTGATCGCTGGGCTGATCGTGCCGGATAGTGGGCGTATCTTTCTTGGTAGCGAGGAACTGACCCCTGAGAATGGTGAAACGCAGCGCCGCCGCATCGGCTATGTGATCCAGGATGGCGGACTGTTTCCCCATCTAAGCGCCTACGAAAATGTTGTACTCCTGGCAAAATTTCTTCAGCATCCTGCAAGCTGGGTTGAAGAACGTGTTCGTGAACTGGCTGAACTGGTTCAACTGCCTGAGTCAGCCCTAGAACGGTTTCCCCGCGAACTTTCCGGCGGACAGCGCCAACGGGTCGGGTTAATGCGTGCTCTGATGTTGGATCCGAAGATCATTCTCCTCGACGAGCCACTTGGTGCCCTCGATCCGATCACCCGTAGTGAGTTGCAGACCCAACTGAAAGCGATCTTTGCGACACTTGGCAAAACGGTTGTCTTAGTGACCCACGACATGGGCGAAGCTGCTTATTTCGCCGAAACGATTCTCTTGATGCGCGATGGCCATGTGATTCAACAAGGATCCCTCGCAGACTTACTCGAACGCCCCGCAGAGCCTTATGTTCGGGAATTTATCCGTGCCCAACGCTCTCCCCTGCCACAACTATGAATGTAATCCCCCAGGTTCCGAGAGGTGTATCTTTGTCTTCTCGCTTTCCCTTTAAATGCCTATCATAAAGTAGGTGCCTTGCACTGCCGCCCCGTCCTGCAGGAATAGTGATGAAGAACAAATATGTCGCAGCCCTCCTTGCTTTTTTTCTGGGTGGTATCGGAATCCACAAGTTTTACCTAGGGCGCACCGGGGCTGGCATTGCTTACTTGATCTTTTTCTGGACATTTATCCCTGGAATGATCGCTTTTTTTGAATCCATTATTTTGTTGTTTATGCCAGAGTCAGAATTTAATTTCAAGTTCAATGGCCAGTTTGTCTCACCGGCTTTGTCTTCAGGCAATCCGATTCAAGAAGCCCTCGCCCTCGAAAAGTTGGCAGAATTGCAGGCAAAAGGCTTGATTACTGAAAATGAATTCGAAGCAAAGCGGCGGCAAATTTTAGACCGAATGTAGATAGCAGGGGAAATTAGTGAAAGCACAGTCAGTTCCTGGTTGGTTTTATCTTGCTGCCGTCCCGGCCATCGGTTGGGTTCCACTTTTGATCGCTGGTTATCAAGCCAAGTCAAAGGGCTGGATGATGAGTGCTGCAATGTACGGCGCCTTGAGCTTAACTGGATCGATTGCGGATCCACTGGCTGGTTTTGTCACTATCGGCTGGCTTGGAGCCATTATTCATCTAGCTGCGATTCGTGGACAGTATCAGGAGCGTTTGCGTCTATCAGCTCCCAATGCTCGCATTGGCAGTCGCCAAGAAGCAGAACTTGCTCAGCAAATGGGAAAACGGATCGACATTAACAAAGCTTCTCAAGATGAATTGGTCTATCAGCTCAATTTATCGATTTTGCAGGCGAACAAAATATTAGAAATGCGCCGTGCTGGTGCTATGTTCACTTCTATGCAGCAACTTGCTTCCTACACTGGGATTCCTTTCGCAAAGTTACAAGAAGTCGAACCGATCGTAGCGTTTCTCTACTACGATGATGGCCAGGGTTACGAACGATGGACTCGCGTCAATACCCTGAGTGCTGATGAAATTAGTCGAGAATTTGCTCTTCCTGCACCAACGGCTCAACGGCTAGTCTTTGAGCGCGATCAAGGTGGAAGTTTTAGCTCACTTGCTCAGTTACGAGAACGGGTAAAACTCCCCTACGAACAGATCGAAAAGTTGTTCTAAGTCCCAGAAGGCCGACATGATCCAGGGGTTACGCCCATGCTCAAGACTTGGTCATCGACCATGTTAAAGAGACTCTGATTGCTCTGCCTATACATGCCAGGCTTGACAAAAAGAACTTGATTGTTGGGAACATCGCGAGCAGCATTTTTTCCCCGAAAAACAATTTGAATGTAACAGCTACCTGTACCACTATTGTAGCTATCGTAGTCATAGGTAGCACCGAAGGGGCCACTGGTTGGCCAATCCCTCAAATAGCCATTTGCAATGCCAGCTGGAACTTGCCCATTGTCAACATCGCCAGGAAAGTTACTATTGTTTTCAAAAAACTCGTTTAGAGCCGTTTTCATCCGACCCATATCTCCAGAAGCTTGGGCATAGCGAGAGCGATCTGTCGAATTGAGAAAGTTTGGAATTGCTACAGAAGAAAGAATTCCAACCATGGTGACAACAGTCAGTAATTCGAGCAGTGTAAATCCACGCCGATTTCTACGGCGTTGTGGCAATGACAGTCTACGGAAGAAAGTCAAGAAAGCAGCGTCGGTATTCATAGCTTTTAGAGGGGGAAAGGTTTGGAGAACTTGTTTGATAACGTTCCCTGAAATTTTTCCTGTTGCTCCGCAATTCTACGGATAGTTAAAGTTTTGACGAAGTTTCAGTAGCTTCTTAAGATTTACTCCTCTGAGGCTGGTTGGGGCATCGTTGTCACCGAGAAGCCTTTAAAGGTGCGCAACAAGACGACCCCACTCAGGGCAGCAATTCCCAAATAGCTACCACCAGCTAGCCACTCTTTAAATATCAGCTTGCCAATACCAAAAAGAGCACCGTAGACCAGCACTACCCCACAGAGCCAATTAAAGGCTGTAGGCCAGAGAGACTCTCCAGGCGGCATTCCCAGCTTTTGGGCAATGACTGTCCAGCCTGGGCCTTCTGGATGGACTTTTCGATAGAACTTTTCGAGCACTTCATCGGACTCTGGCTCAGTGATGAAAGTCACGATTACCCAGACGGTGGTGGTGATCGCCACCGAAATCAGCAAGGACTGGGCAAATTCATCGGGTTTGTCGGTATTCAAGTGAAAGACGGACTGAGTGATCAAGTAGCTCCCGAAAGCAGCCGCTTGGGCAGAGATCTCAGACCAAGCGTTGATTCTCCACCAGTACCAACGCAGCAAGTAGACAGGCCCCGTACCAGCACCGATGGCCAGGAGCAATTGCCATGCTCCCTGAATCGAGGTGAGTTGAGAAGTGGCAAGTCCAGCGAGCAACATCACGAAAATGGTGACAATCCGCGAAACCCAGACGTAGTGGCTATCCGAGGCTTCTGGTTTCAAAAAGCGCTTATAAAAATCGTTGATTAAGTAGGAGGTTCCCCAGTTGAGGTGGGTAGAGATCGTAGACATATAAGCTGCCGCAAAAGCAGCAAGCATCAGCCCCCGCCACCCGAAGGGTAAAACATCGATCATCACTTTGATATAGCCAGTTTCTGGATCCGCTAGTTTGGTATAGCGCACCATGGCGACGAGGGCGACGATGATCCACGGCCAAGGGCGAATGGCATAGTGGGCAATCGTAAACCAAAGTGTGGCGAGCAGAGAATCTTTTTCCGTGCGGGCAGCAAAGACCCGTTGGGCGACATAGCCACCACCACCGGGTTCCGCTCCTGGGTACCAAGAAGCCCACCAACTCACGCTAATAAACACCAAAAAAGTGCTAATTGGCATCCAAGGAGAGTTGAGCGCAGGGGTCATGGAGAGAATCTGCTCCACCCCACCGGGATGTTGAATTTCCAGAGCAGCCTTGAGGCCATCGATGCCGCCGACTGTATCTAAAGCAAAGACAGCCAGGGCGATACAGCCGATCATCGCCCAAACGAACTGGAAGGCATCTGTGACCAGAATTCCCCAAAGTCCCGAGAGCAAGCTGTAAACAGCCGTTACCCCGAAGCAAAAAATGATCGCTTGCCAGCGGTCTATCCCCATGGTCAGACCCAAAATTTTGGCCATGGCCAGAGTCACCCAGCCCATGATGATCGAATTGATCGGCAGTCCCAGATAAAGAGCACGAAATCCGCGCAGCAGTGCTGCTGGTCTGCCGCCGTAGCGCAGTTCTGTAAATTCAATGTCGGTAAGCACTTCCGAACGCCGCCAGAGTCGGGCATAGAAAAAGACCGTGAGCATCCCGCCCATGACAAAGTTCCACCACAGCCAGTTACCCGCCACTCCGTTGCTGACCACAAGCCCAGCCACAGCCAGGGGGGTATCAGCAGCGAAGGTCGTCGCGACCATGGACGTTCCAGCCAACCACCAGGGAACATTGCGCCCCGAGACAAAAAATTCGCTGATATTTTTACCTGCCCGCTTTGTATAGAACAGGCCGATCAGCAGGGATATCACAAAGTAAGAGGCAATAATGATCCAGTCCAGCAATTCAAGTTTCATGGGCGGCGCTAAAAACTGGAGCTATGATACTTGCTTTTTGGTCTATGAATCGTAACAACCACTTCTCAACAAAGTGTCTAGGTAGGTTTTCATGATTTTCCTAGCCATGTAGGGTGCAATATCTCATATCAAGAATGCCCGATCAATGCACTGCAAGAATGCCAATTTCTGACTTTGGATAGATTGAAACACAGCGATCTGGCGATGGCAGCGAGCAAGATTATGGGCTTTACGCGATGAAAAAGCAGTACGATCCCACTGAAAATAACAGTCCTCAAAGTAGTCTTTTAAGTAGCGTATTCCTAATTCAAGGACAATCAGTTGAACCCCTTGAGCGAGTAGTTCTGGCTCTAAGTGTTGAAGCGCTTCCGAATCCGCGTAACCCTTTAATGCGGCGGCGAGGATTTCCAAGTCGAAATGGTTGCCCACAGTGCACCAAGAGCGCAGAGCATCCCCCATTTCAATGTATAAATTATGAACCATAAAGGTGTCTAAATCGACAATCCCAGTACAGATACTTTGATCGTCAAAAAGAAAGTTAGAAAGCTTCAAATCCCCATGAATGACTTGTTTCGGGAGGTTTTCAGGGAGAAAAAGATCAAGGATCGTCTCTCGAAAAAAGTTTATCTCAGCTTCTACATTCGGATCGTCGGCAATTGTTTGAAGACTTTGAAAGATGTATTTTATATCGTGAAAATAAGGCAGTTGAAATTTAAATTGATGTTCAAAGTTGGAAAGCAATTGATGCAGTTTTCCACTCAAAAGACCCGCCTGATAGAGATAGGTTTTCTGAGGTGCCTTGGCATGGGTGATTCCTGGTAGGCAGTCCATCACCCGCAAAGGCTTTCCTTCCCATTCGAGATGCAGTTCACCGTCGGCTGTTGTGAAGTATTGGGGAATCGGGAATCCGTAATTCCGTAGAAACTGACTAATAACTTGGGCATCTTCAGTCACTTCTTTGGCGAAAGCTGGATGTAACTGTTGGCAGATGAATCGCCCGCGTTGAGTTTCTAAGTGCCAGGTCTGCTGGATTAATCCGCTTTGGAGCGGAGCAAGTGATTTGGGTGTGCCCAGGCCGAACGCTTCAGAAAGAGGGTGCAGCCAAGGGGGAACTGACATGCTTTAAAATCCGAGATCTTGATTGGCCAACTCTGCTTCTCGAAAAAGTTGTTCGTCGTCCATTTCAGAGGGTTCTTGAGAACCGACTTGTCGGTAAAACAACTCATCGTAGGCACGGGTTCGGACGACAACGGGCATCGGCACCGCATAGCCCAGCACGAGGGCTTGCTGTTTTGGGTCAAGTTGGGCCAGTACTGTGCGTAGGGTTTGCCCACCGGAAACCCCGGTGAATACGGCATCAATATCTTTATCGTCATTCAGCAGGGCTGTGATCCGTGTACCGAGTTGAGACATCACTTCGTTGTCGATACCAGAAGGCCGCTGATCTACGACGAGAAGGGTCACAAAATACTTGCGCATTTCGCGAGCAATGATCCCGAAAATAGTCTGCCTCGCCATCTTCGGATCGAGAAACTTATGTGCTTCTTCGATGGTGATGATCAACTGACGGGGTTTATCCGTGATTTTTTTGGTTTGTAGATACAGTTCAGCCTTGCGCACGTAGGCTTCATGAATCCGGCGGGTGAGGATATTGGCAGCCAACATGTAACTGAGCATCGATCCTTGGGAGCCAAATTCGACCACGACATTTTTGCCCGCACAGAGATGATCAAGAATTTCGCTCACATAGTTGTGGGGACTGACAGGCCGGATGTAGCGCAGATCTTGGAGCTTGAGTAGTTTGCGCTGCATAGCAATCGTCGAGCCAAAGTGTGCTCCTTTTTGCTCGCAGAATTCCTGCAACTCGCCACCACTCATACTCAATAGCGTGCCGATCCAGCTTTTGCCAAATTCATGCTTAAAAATATTGGCATTCTCAATACTTGCCTCGGACAAGTTCAACTCGCCGCGAATTAAGGAAAGATCCTCAACTTCGATCTGATCGTAGGAAATGTAAAGTTCACGGGCATCCCGCACCCCACGTCTTCGGGTCGAGTCGGGATCGAGGGTATACATCTGCACTTTGCCTGGAAACAGTTGCCGCAGACCTTTCACGGTGGAAGCTTCTTTTCCTTCCTTCGTGGCTTCCCAGCCATACTCCGAGTGCATATCGAAGATTAAGTTGACCGCTGCTTCTTTTTTGATCACCCCAGAAAGAATGAGGCGGGTCAAAAAGGATTTTCCTGTTCCAGACTTGCCAAAAATACCATTGGAGCGCTCAACAAAGCGCTCAAGATCTAAGCAGACAGGCACATCCATATCGAGAGGCTGGCCAATAAAGAAGTTTTTCTTTTCGGCATTCTCTTCGGAGCCAAACACCATTTGGAAGTCGTAAGCCGTCGCCTCGTGAACTTGGGAGAAGTGGGAAGGAATCGTTTTGACAGGACGCAATTCCGATTGACCACCGATAGTCTCGAACATTAACATTGGAGTCAGTTGTACAGTTCCAAATGTGCCTGTCCCTGCCAGCACTTCAAACAAGAAATCGTCTTCAGGCGGGGGCGGATTCATCAGGATTTTGGGACTGGCGGTACCGAGGGTGACATCGGTAAGCATCGAAAAGAAGCGGGTACGCCGACCGTAGACGACGCAAAATTTACCGACCCGCATTTCTTCGACAGAGACCTCTGGATTAAGCCTGACTTCTAACCCTTCACTGAGGGATCCTTGAACGACTGAACCGATCGGTTTCGCTTCGCCGGGGTTTGGAAACTGGTTCGGAAAATTACCGTCCATGGACACCTGCACTCGTTGCGCTAATTGTAGCGTAGGAGGGCAAATTTGGTACTACAGGTGTTGAAATCAGGAACCGATTTCTTTGTAACTATGCCAATAGGTGATCAATTGTTGTCGCACAAGCGCAATCTGATTGGCTTCGCGTCGGGCTGCCCAAAGTGCAGCGAAGCGGTAAGCAGTGGCAATCAGCGCAACTGTACCGACCATAAGCAAAAATTGCAAAGGGCTAAAGAAGGAGAGCAGAATGAACGCCACCATGGGCAAGATCATTAAAAGTAAAGTTGGATAATCATTCTTTGCGAAAACTTTACTCACTTGCAGCATGAATCGACTCCAAACACTTTTTTGATTGTGCTTGCAAAATCCCTAGCACCTGGAAATATTCATTAAATGAAACATTGCAAGTACAAAGAAAAGCTTAAAAAGCCTCAAACCCCTCTCACTGAGAAGCTTTCCAGAAGCAATCTATTGTTGCGAAGTATTAAAAAATCCGATGCGCTTCAACTAGAAGCACTGGTATAAAACCGCAGAGCAAACTTCCAGAAATAGTTGGAGCAGACCAATAGCACGACAGCTAAGATCCCTGAACCGAGAAGCCAACCGGGTTGAGTCCTTCCCAGCAAAACCTCGGAGGGGATCGTCGTCAAGAAAGCGACAGGCACGATAAATGTCAGAAAAAAGCGATAGGCCGCAGGGTAGGCAATCATCGGATAGCGACCCGCTTCCAGCAAACCCCGCAGCACTTCTGTCGCGTTGTAGATTTTGACAAACCAAATGCTGGTTGCCCCGATCATGAACCAGAGACTATACAAAATCACCAGACCAAAGAAGAGCGGAAAGAGGCTCAATAGATAATCGTTCAGATGAAGACCGAGGCGGTTTCCCGCGTAGAGAATCAGCAGCACACCGAATAAAAGATTCGGCAACCCCCAAGGTGAAAGGGTGCGCGTCGAAAGCCAGAATTGGGAACTGATCGGTTTGAGCAGGACGAAATCGAGAGTGCCTTCCTGCACGTAGGTGACGAGTTTACTCAAGTTTGGACTCAAGAAAGTACTCGTAAAACCTTCCAAGATCGTAAAGAAGCCAAGTACGACAAGGGCAGCTTCCCAGGACCACCCCTGAAAGTGATAACCCGCCCCATAAAAGAGGTAGACCCCAAAAATACTACCGACCAAATTGCCCAGACTATTGACCGCCGCAAGCACGAAGTTAAGGCGATATTCCAGTTCAGCGGCAAGGGCTGTACCCCAAAAAAGCCCAAGAATGCGTATCATTACACGTCCAGTCGATCAAAAACAGTCTGAAGATTTTTGAGGTGGACAGTCGGATCAAAGCAACTCGCTAGTTCCTCAGAATTTAAATATTGGGCAACTTCTGGATTGGTCTCAAGCCTGGATCGAAAATCGCCATCTACCGTGTTCCAGGCACTATGGGCATTGCTTTGTACCAGTTTGTAGGCATCCTCGCGGGTCAACCCTTTGGCAACAAGGGCAAGCAACACCCGCTGGCTGAAGATGACCCCACCGTAGCGGTTCAGATTGCGGAGCATATTGTCTGGGTAGACCTCTAACTTGTCGAGCATGTCCGAAAATTTGACGACCATATAGTGGGTCAAGATCGCGCTATCGGGCAAAATCACTCGCTCGACCGAGGAGTGGGAAATATCCCGTTCGTGCCAGAGGGGCATGTTTTCGAGAGCGGCAATGGCGTGGGATCGCAGCAAACGCGCCAGTCCCGTCAGTTGTTCGGAAGTGATCGGGTTGCGTTTGTGGGGCATCGCTGAGGAGCCTTTTTGACCCTTAGCAAAAAATTCTTCGACTTCCAGCACGTCGGTGCGCTGCAAATTGCGAATCTCAACGCAGAATCGCTCAATAGAAGTTCCCAATAAAGCCAATGCCTGCACAAATTCGGCGTGGTGATCTCGGCTAATAATTTGGGTTGCAGCCAGATCGGGGGTGAGTCCTAATTGGGCGCAGGTGAGGGCTTCAACTTTTGGATCGAGGTTGGCGTAGGTACCAACCGCCCCAGAAAGTTTGCCCACAGCCACGCGACAACGCACAGCTACAAGGCGCGATTCATGGCGTAGCAATTCTGCTAGCCAGCCAGCGAGTTTGAAACCAAAGGTGATTGGCTCGGCATGAATTCCGTGGGTGCGTCCGACCATGACTGTGTTGCGATGAAGACGGGCTTTCGCTTTGGTGATGTGGATCAGATCACCAAGACGCGCCAAGATCAAGTCGAGGGATTGGATCAGTTGCAAGGCCAAAGCCGTGTCCAGCACATCGGAACTGGTCAACCCCAAGTGTATAAAGCGGCCACTCGGTCCAACTTTTTCATTCACAGCCGTCAAAAAAGCAATCACGTCGTGGCGGACTTCCGCCTCAATGGTTTGAATGCGTTTGATATCAAAATCGGCTTTTTCATGGATCTGCTTGAGATCATCCTCAGGAATCTGCCCAAGACTGGCGAGGGCATCGCAAGCAGCAAGCTCTACTTGCAGCCAGTTGCGATATTTTTGTTCATCAGTCCAAAGGGAACCCATCTCAGGCAGGGTATAGCGCTCAATCACAGTTTCATTCTCTTTATTAGCCTTCGCTATTCTGGCACTGTTTTTTTGTCCCTCGAAAATTACAAGCTGCACCGGGATTTACAGTTTGATGACTTCAGGACTCAAAAAGAATCATGGAGATTTCATTGTTGGTGCTGGTAGGTCGCAACCGGTGTATATCGTTTCAGCATTGTCTTCGCTATCGGATTTGAATGAAACGACTAACTGGGTACCAATTTAGAAATGCCTTAATGTTCCGTTATCCTTTCATTAATCTTGGCGGCCTACGATTCTGTCTAGACTCAACGTATGTTTCTGGAGTTCCCCTGTCCGCAGGATTGTCAGACTCTAAAGGAGAATTGGTGAAAAAAGTACTGGTAGCTTTGTCCCTAGGTTTAGCTGTAGTGAGCAATCCAGCTCAGGCAGCTACTTTTAATGAAGTTGAAAGCAACGATACCCTGGGCACTGCTCAGAGCTTGGGTAGTTTGGATACCGCCAACGCAGTGAATGCAAGTCGTATTGGAGATTCTTCTGCGGATTACTACAGCTTTAGCTTGAATGCTGGCGACACTGTGACCTTTGAAACCGCCACTCCTGGCAGTGTAGGCGATACGGTCATTGCCTTCTACGGTCTTGGACAAAATCTTCTTGCTCTCAACGATGATGGCCCTGTTTTTCCAGCCTCGGCATTGTCCTTCACAGTCGCTAGTGCCGGAACTTACTACCTTGGTGTGGGCGATTTTGGTGATATCAACTACGACGGTAATGGCACCATAACATCCCTGACTGGGGATGTTTTTGCTGGTGGCGGTGATTCCTACAGCTACACCCTGAACATTGGCATTGTGCCTCAGACTGTCCCTGAACCCACTTCGATGACAGGTATGCTCCTCTTGGGGCTGGGTGGTATCGCCACTCGCTACAAGAAACGCCGAAATCATTAGACCTGTCGGTCATTTCCTAGAGCTTGTCATTTCCCGTGGGGTACTGTTGCCCGAAATGATTCAGATTGGCTGGCTCCTTTTCTTCCATGGCGAATGGCAATTCTTCAGACAAATGATCTACCTGCACTGAAAACGCTTCTTAGCCAACAAATCCATCAGTCCATTTCCACTGCGGAGTTTTAGTTGTGAAAATCTTTCGTTCTTTTACCCTGGCCTTAGCTGGAGTACTTGCCCTTTCCACCTTGTCTGCCCAGGCTGCACCCAAGGTGATTTTGATCTCCCTCGATGGCAATGCCCAAGCAATTTTGGAGCCATTTTTCGCCGATGGTACCATTCCCCTTAACCAAGGGCTAGGCATTCTTCGCACCGCCGGCAGTTATGCCAGCACGAACCTTACCATTACCCCTTCGATCACTGCTGCTGCCCACATTGCCATTGCCACGGGTGCCTCAGCAGCCGCTAACGATGTTCCTAGCAACACATTCCATTTGGTTTCTAGCCCTTTCACCAACAACATTAGTGGTTTCGGCGCTCCTATCGGTGGCTATACCCTCGCACAGCCCACCGCTGTACCTGCGGTTCCGGCTGCTCCTACTGCTACGCCCACAGCAGAACCCCTCTGGATCAAAGCCCGCGCTGCAGGTAAATCTGTGGTGACTGCGACTTGGCCTGGTGGTGATGGCGTGAACGTGTTGCTTCCCGGCACTTCCACATTGATTCAATCGAATACCAACCGCACCGTGGACTATACGATTCCCTTCGGCGCCTCCACAGCGCCTTTCCAAAAAGGGTATAACCTGACCGCCAGCAGTTTCAGCGCCGCTCCTGCTACCTTGGTCAACCAGTTGACAGCCGCCGGAAAGACCTCTTTCAGTCCGGTTCAGGTGACAGGAACGCTTGACACTTACTTCTGTTCCACCGCTGCTTCCGTTGTTGCTCCCAATACGGCTCCGACGACTGTCTGTAGTACTTCTGCCTTCACCGGTAGCCAGTCCTATGCCATTCAAGCGGCTGCCCTCGATACCACCAATGACAGCACGGTCAACTACGACACCTTGGTTGTCTTCAATGCAAACGTCGGCATCCCATCAGGGCCTTTTACTGGCCCTTCCACTGGCCCTGCCTATATCAGCAAACCGACCACTAATGCTGATAGCACCATCAATGTAAACAGCGCACGCTTCTTGTTAGAGGGGAGCTTTTTTAAAGCGGGTGTGACCTTCTATGTCTCCAATCTGGCTCCCGATTTAAGCACGGTACGCTTGACACGCTCCACCACTACCTATATTCCCCGCACCAAACAGTTTGGACAATTGCTGGATGCGGCACCTTTGGCTAACGTCGATGATGTCAATAACAACGTCGGTTTCTGGGCTGCTCAACCCGACTTTCGGATCGTGGAGCGCATTGATGCGACTCCTTCTACTTTTGCCAGCTACCCAGATCAAGAACTAGAAGGAATCTACGAAGCGCAACTGCAGGACTTCGTGAACTTCCAGACCAATCTTGGACTGCGAGCCATTGCTCAAAATCCCAACGCCGATGTGGTGATGATTTACATCGAGCAACCCGATGGTTCTGGTCACCAATTCACGCTGACGGATTCGCGTCAATCGACGAGTTTTACCACCAACCAAGCTGGAGCTAGTCAGGATGCAGCGAAGGTTGCTCGCTATAGCAAGTACGTCAAGTTTGCTTACCAGCAGGCCAACCTCGCGGTGGACCGGATTATCAAAGCCCCCGAAGTCGGTCTGACCAGTGGCGTTCCGAATAGCAATGTTATCGTCGTCTCTGATCACGGCATGGCGCCTTTCCATACGGCAGTGAACATGGCACAAATCCTGGCCAATGCCGGCTTCAACTCATCCCAGGTGCGGGCAGTGACCTCAGGGCCAGCTGCAAACATCTACATCAGCACCCAGGGCAGAGAATCCAACGGCACGGTGAGCACCAACAGTGCGGCGACCCCCAACTATGCCTTGCTACAAAGCCAGGTGGTGACCGCCCTCAACAATGCAGTGGATACCAATCCCTTCTACACCCAAGCTGGAACCAAGCCCCTCTTCAGCGTGGTACAGCCCCGTCCCCTACCAGCAGCCTTCGGAACCAACGCCTCCATTGGTCAAGATAGTGGCGATATCTTCGCTATCCTCTCCCCCGGCTACAACTTCGACGGCACCCAAAACCCTGTCGTCGCCCGCACCGGCGATCCAGCGGCCACATCGACCACGGTGCTATCTCAGCCCAACTTCTACGGTGTCCATGGCTTCGCGCCATCTGGCTATCCTGGAAACCTGATGAGTGCCATTTTCTATGCTGCTGGGCCAAATATTAAACAGAGCAGCATCCCCTTGAAGAAGGTCAGCAACATTCAAGTTGCTCCCACCATCCTCTCTATTCTTGGAGTCACCCCGTCACCAACGGTTCAAGGTACTCCCCTCACTAGCATCCTCCAACCTTAGAACTGACGCATTGGATGGTGTGCCCCTCGCCACCATCCTCAAAAAGTCCAAAAGTACACAGGTTGAGCCGTCTGCTTGTCCCAGGCGGCTTTTTTCTTGCCTTAAACGCGCAGTTGTCATCCCTCGATAGGTAGCTTTCGCCTCTCGCTCTCTAGCAATACTGCCTAAAGCAAATCTGATTGCGGTAAGTCGCAGTGTTTGCTGCCACTATTGCTGTTCGATGATGCGCCGATCCCCGATTCTTGATCCCCGCTAAACGAGGAAAGTAGGGAGTGTTCAGACACCTCTTACGGAGTTCCCTAATGCAAGTACGCAATCTGCTTGGTTTGATGCTCATCTTTGCTGCCACCACTATTGGTGTAGCGAAGGCCGACGTAGTCCAAACGACCGTCGGTATTCAGCAAAACTCCCAGTCCCAATACCTCGAAGGCCGTGGTTTTCAAACGGGAGTCAGTGTTCAAAACATGGGACAAAGACAAATGGCACGTCCTAGTTTCCGGGGTGAAAATATCCAGCAGACAACGGCAGGTGTGCAGACCACTGAACAGGCTCAAGCGGGCTACGGTCGCGTCAATCAAGCGCTCACCGATATGCGCAACCTCCAACAGCGCCAGTACTCAAATGGCTACAACCCCTACAACCCCCGCTAAGGAGCGTCATTCTATGTTCCGCTCATTTATCGGTGGATTGGGATTGGTTCTTGCTCTGAGCGGCATCGCCGAAGCTGGCACCATCGAAGTTAGCCCTTCTGTCCAAACAGGGATCGGCATCCAAAATGCCCAGCAGATCCAACTGGGCTATGGGGTTCGCCAACAAAGTGGCACGCTCACACAACAACAGCCCCAGTATCAGTACATCTCGCCCGCTCGTAGTGGCTCTCGCTATAGCTATCCTGGGCAGACCGATATTCGCGTCAATCCGAATGTCCAGACTGGTATCGGTGTCCAAAATGCCCAGCAGATTCAACTGGGTCTGCCAGAGTTCTCGCGCTAACCCTCTGTCGTGTTTCTCATGCGGGGGCATCATCTCCCCCGCTTTTCCAAAGGAGTTTCTCTCATGAAAGTGCAATACCTCGCTTCTCTCACCTTTTCAGTCGTTCTTTTGAGTGCTATCCCTGCTGCCCATGCGGGTCGGATTGTCATCCCGGTTTACCAAAGCCAAGTTGGTGTCAACAACGGTACCCAAAATCAATCAGGTGGCTACGGAAGCACCCAAACGGGTGTTCTTGACCAATCCAACCAGCAGTCTCAGGCTGTCAATGTGTATGTACCGGACAACTATCGTGGTAGTGTTCGCACCATCTATCTCAATGGCGGCGAACCATCCAGTGCTGCTCGGGGTAATTCGTTCTACAACCGCCGCGACGGAAAAGGATTCCAGCCCAAACCCCGTTAGGAGGTTTTTGTGATGAGACGTTCTCTTTTTGGATTCTGGGTTGTTATCAGCTTGCTCTGGGCCTCCGATGCCAAAGCCCAAGTCTCAGTCCAAGTTGGAAATGACGGTGATGTCCAAGTATTTACCAGTGACAGCAATGTCTCGATCGTGAATGGCCAAGTGCTCACCACCAACGGCGGCACTACGGTTATTCAGCGCAGTTACAGCTACCAGGGCTACGGCAATCCCTACAATCGACCTTTTCGGCGCAAACAGCGCACTATTGTCCGCAGCCGTTCTGGGATTGTGGACCAGTCTGTTCTGATCGATGTGCGATAGGGCTATAATCAGCAACGGACTGGAGAGATGGCCGAGTGGTCGAAGGCGCAGCACTGGAAATGCTGTATAGGGGCAACCCTATCGAGGGTTCGAATCCCTCTCTCTCCGCTTCGTCCTTTTGCTTCTAGGTTAATATTGGGTAGCATCTTTTCACCCATCCTGGAGCAGCGAAGTGAGCAATCCCTGGATTCGTACCTTTTTTCTAGGCAGAGCTACCGCCGAGGTGCTTTTAGAGAAACTTGAAGATGCTGTCACCGATCTGCTCAGCGATGTAGGCAGAGCTGAGGCGGACTGGCGCGACCAATTGCGCATTTTTACCGAAACGGTTGTCGAACGGGCTGAGAGTGCAGAATTGGAAGCAATGGCTGATCTTGGGTCAACTCCTGATCGTTATGCTGCTTACAATGCTGCTTCAAACGATGTGCAGCGCACGGTGGATGAACTTCGCGCGGAAGTCGCCCGTCTGCGTTCTGAGTTGCAGCGCCTGCGCAATCGGGAAACTTCTTAGTTACTTTTTACTGGTCATCCACTGTGTCCTCTCCGCCACCTACTAAGTCTTACCGATGGAATCAGGTCAATTATTCCCGTTGGCGTCGGGTGATCGACATCTGGGGATTCTTTTTCTTAATCCTTTTCTTTCGTTGGTGGGATAGCAAGCCCTGGACTTACAACGGGGTGTATAACGAACAGACTCAGTCGGCAAGGCAGCGTGGTCGAGCCATCTGGACTCGCGAGACAATGCTGGAACTTGGGCCAACTTTTATTAAAGTCGGTCAGCTGTTTTCGACGCGGGCAGATCTCTTTCCAAAAGAGTATGTGGAAGAACTCTCCAAACTCCAAGACGAAGTTCCATCTTTTCCTTTTGAACAGGTCAACGCGATCATCGAAGGTGAATTTGGTCGTCCCCTTAAACGCATTTTTCAGTTTTTCGATCCAACCCCGATTGCCGCTGCCTCTTTGGGGCAGGTTCACCGCGCCCAACTCAATACGGGCGAAGAAGTGGTCGTCAAAGTCCAGCGTCCTGGCCTCGACAAACTCTTTCGATTAGATCTCGATATTTTGCGCGGGATCGCCCAGTATTTGCAGAATCATCCTCGCTACGGACGAGGAGGGCGCGAGTGGGTGATGATCTACGATGAGTGCGCCAAGATTCTATTTCAAGAGATCGATTACCTGAATGAAGGGCGCAACGCTGATACTTTTCGGCGGAACTTCCGGGACAGCAATGAGATCTGTGCACCAAAAGTGTATTGGCGCTATGCGACACCACGAGTTCTTACTCTGGAGTACTTGCCCGGTATTAAAATCAGCAATTACGAAGCCCTCGAAGCGGCGGGGTTAGACCGCAGTGCCCTCGCTCGGATCGGCGCGAAGTCCTACTTACAGCAGTTGCTTAACGATGGCTTCTTTCACGCCGATCCCCATCCCGGCAACCTCGCGGTACGTGCCGATGGTGCTTTAATTTTTTACGATTTCGGGATGATGGGCGAGATTTTGCCCGGTACCAAAGAAAAGCTCATGGAAACCTTCTTGGGGGTCGCCCAGGGGGATTCTGACAAAATCATCGATTCGTTGACAGATTTAGGTGCGATCAAAAAAGGATCTGACCGTGTCCCAATCCGACGCTCCATCGACTTTATTCTCGAAAACTTTGCCAATAAGCCCTACGGGGATCAGACTTTTAACTTTGATGCGATTACCAGTGACATCTACGAGATGGCCTACGAGCAGCCATTTCGCTTTCCTTCCACCTTTACGTTTGTCCTGCGTGCCGTTTCGACATTAGAAGGACTTGGCAAAGGGTTGGATCCGACCTTTAATTTTATGGATGTTGCCCAACCTTTCGCGGATCAGCTTTTGGCTAATAACAACGACTTTGGGGCAAGAGAAATCATTGCCCAACTTGGACAGCAAGTCGGACAAGTTGGGGGTGCCGCTCTCAATTTGCCCCGCCGCATCGAACAGACCCTCGACCGTGCCGAGCGTGGTGAATTGCGTGTACGAGTAAAATCTGTCGAGTCTGAGCGGCTACTGCGCCGCATGAACACGGGCATTCTTGGGCTCATCTACGGGGTGCTGCTGAGTGCGGCGATGATCTGTACAGTGCTTTTCTACACCACCAGCCACACGATTGAAGGAATCATCACCTTCGGATTGGCTGGGGTTTTTAGCTTGTTAGTTTTCCGCGTGATTCGACGATTGTCGCGTCCTGACGATGAACTTGCATGACAAGTCTCCAGTGACCTAGTAAGCTAACATCAACTTGCATTTCTACACATTGGAGGTTACTCGGATGCGTAAACTTTTAGTGGCCGCTCTCGTCGGTGCTTTGCTCATTGCAGTCAATGTCTCGGCAAAGACTGTCACCGGTCCAAAAGGCAGTACAGCCACAGGTTCCAAGGTTGTAGTTCCAAATAAGCAAGGTGGTATGACTGGGGTTGTCACAGGTTCAGGGACTGGGGCAAACGGTGGGACTGCCAGTGGCCAAGGCCAAGGGTCTACCAATGGCCAAGGCACGGCAACCTATAGCGGCAGTGGCACAGCTAGTACCCCCAAAGGAAGCAGTGTTACTGGCACAACGAGCGGCAGCAGTACCTACCAAAGCGGCTCCTATAGCGGCAACAATACAACAACGGTGAACGGCAAGACAGTGACGACCACCACAGGTAATGGCTCAGCGACTGTGACCACAGGTCAAGGAACGAAAACGCTCACCCCCCCGAAGAAACCCTAGTGGACACTAGGCATCGAAGGCTTTATAGTAGTTGCCTGGTAGAGTACTTTCGGAGGAACGGCCATTCCTGAGCCACTTAACCTGACAGTTAGTCTGAGGGGAACCCGCGATGTCAGTGAAAATTACCAGGTCTTTCGACTAGCGGGCTTATTGGACGCTTTTTCAGAGCCTGTTTTCAAAAAAATCCTGGCCAAGTTCGCAGAAGACGGACCGCCTTATCTCATCCTTGATCTTTCAGCCATCGACTTTGTCGATAGCTCTGGTCTCGGCGCTCTAGTTCAACTGCACAAAAAGGCAGTTGGTGCGAACGGGAGCTTGCAGATCATCTCAAACACACGGGTGACGCAAACAGTGCGGATGGGACGCCTTGAACAGTTCCTCTCCATCAGACCCTCGATCGACGAAGCGATTACCCACATTCCTGCGAAATAATGTGGATATCCAGGCACTCTCCTGCGAGTCCCTCGCTTACCTAGGAGATGCTGTCTGGGAACTGCATGTGCGGGTCAATCTGCTCTGGCCTCCGCGCCGTATGCGTCAGACCCACAGTGAGGCTGTGGCTCGTGTCCGTGCTCAAACCCAAGCAAGCATCATCATCAAGTTGCAACCCCACCTTGATGAAGCGGAGCAAGATTGGGTGCGTAGAGGGCGCAATGCAGCGGGGAAAATCCCTCGACACTTGAATCCCGCAACTTATCGTTTGGCCACTGGCCTCGAAACATTGTTAGGGTATCTATATCTGACTTCTCCAGAACGCCTGGAGGTCATTCTTGATCTTTGCGACGAGTATTACCATCATGTCTCCCAGTCCCCAGCGTCCTAAGCGCCCAACCCGCCCCACGAGTGCTCGCAAGAGCGCATCTGGCAAACCTGTGCGTGCCCGTAAGGCATCTTCAGGGATCAGCAAAGATATGACACCCGATTCAAAGCCTCGTAAGGTACGCAAAACTGGGGACTCTGAAAATATCCAACGCAAGAGTCAAGAGAGTAGCGCAGGTCGGATTCGTCGTAAAGAGGATACTTCAGGCCGTGCGAGCCGTGGTGGTGAATCAGGGGATAGCAGTCGCCTACGTCGAAATACTTCTTCTTCCGATGAGAGTAGCCGTATTCGTCGCCCCAAAAAAGAAGAGCAAGGGGAACAACCACGGGTGCGCCGAGATAAGGAGGCCGGAAGTGATAATAGTCGCATTCGACCGATTAAATCGGGTATCGGTGGCATTCGCCGCCCGACAGTGGAAGAACCTGTTACGCGTCATCAGAGTGATGATTCAGAAGAAGTCCGTCCGCCCAATCGTAAACAGATTGTCACGGGTGCTCCAGAAGGGGATGAAGACAGTCCTGAGTTGCTTTATGGCAAACAAGCTGTGCTTGCGGCGTTGCAATCTGGCCGTTCTCTGAATCGTGTTTGGTTGAGCGAGCGGATGCGCTACGATCCACGCTTTTTACGCCTCGTCGATGCAGCGAAGGGTGGGGGAACCGTCGTCGATATTGTTGAGCTTAAACGGCTGGATCAACTCACCGACGGTGGCAATCACCAAGGCATTGCCGCTCAAGTTGCAGCCCATGCCTATGTGGAGTTTGAAGACTTGATCACCCAAGCTTTGACCCAAAGCAATCCAGTGATTTTGGCCTGCGATGGCATCGAAGATCCGCATAATTTGGGTGCTTTGATCCGCAGTGCGGAAGCGCTAGGGGTTCAGGGTTTGGTCATTCCCCATCGTCGGGCTGTTGGGATTACTGCCGTGGTGGCGAAAGTGGCTGCTGGAGCAATCGAGCACCTACCGATTTCGCGGGTGATTAATCTGAATCAGGCGGTTGAACGGCTTAAAGAAGCGGGTTTTTGGATCTTGGGAACCCAGGATACAGCCGGTCAAGCGATCTACGAATTGGATCTGACTGGCCCACTTGTGGTGATCATTGGTTCTGAAGGCAAAGGCATCTCGCTACTTACCCAGCGCCACTGTGACTACATGGCCGCTGTTCCTCTGGCTGGGAAGACGGGGAGTTTGAATGCTTCGGTGGCAGGTGGTGTGGTGCTTTATGAAGTGATGCGCCAACGGGCGAAGAAAAATATCGACATGAGTTAGCGGGATTTGCTTTGTCTTGTCAGGGGGCGGGGCTGTCTACACTCCGCTTTGCTGGGTGGGATAAGTAGTACCCCCGACCCCAAAAAGCAGCTTCTCTACCCTTGCTCCTACTTACAGCTTTTTAGGGGAATTGCTTTGGTGAGGAATTGCTGAAGCATGGTTTCTAGTTGGCCACGGGTATAGGGTTTTTGGAGAAAGCCGTTCATGTCAATAGCTAGATGAGATTCATATTCATCCAGATTACTGAGAGCAGTGATAGCAATAATCGGTAAATGCTTATCCATGTTTCTTGAACGGATGATTCTGCTGGCTTCAAAGCCATCCATGTCAGGCATCTGGCAGTCCATCAAGATTAAGTCATAGTCGGTGCTATCGGCTGCTGCAACAGCTTGGAGGCCATCATGGGCAAGATCCACACTGCTAAAGCCAAGTTGTTTGAGATGTCTGAGTAGAACCATCTGGTTAACGGGATTATCTTCAACAACCAGAAGCTTTGCATCCAAGTGCTGGAGAGCAGGCTGTTCAATCGTTGTGGAGTTTTCAGAGGGGATGGAGATGGGCTGTGCTTCCTCACTAGCACTGAGAGGTAAAGCGAAGGAGAAGGTTGAACCCTCCCCAGGAATACTTTCAACGGTGATTGCTCCACCCATGAGTTCGACGAGTTGTTTAGAGATGGCGAGTCCTAGCCCTGTGCCGCCAAAGCGCCGATTGAAAGAAGCATCGGCCTGGGTAAAAGCAGTGAAGAGTTTGCCGATGTCCCTAGGAGCAATGCCAATGCCTGTATCCTCGACACAAAACCGGATATGACTTGGGGCATCGGGGAGGGACTCAACTCGGATATGGACGCGGCCCGAAGCGGTAAATTTCACGGCATTGCTAGCCAAATTGCTCAGGATTTGGGTAATGCGCACTGAATCGCCATACAAGGAAAGAGGTAAGTGTGGATCAACCTGGATCGCGAAATCGAGTCCTTTGCGTTGTGCTGATTCGCCAACTATGGCTGCAACAGAGGCAACCAAAGCTTTGACATTAAAAGGGGCAGGGTCGAGTTCCATCCGTCCTGCTTCCACTTTCGAGTAATCGAGAATATGGTTGATGAGGGCGAGCATCTGTTGGGAACAGAGCATGAGGGTACTGGCAAAGCCACGTTGCTCCTCAGTCAGTTGTGTTTGGAAGAGTAGATCTGTCAAGCCGATGATGCCGTTCATGGGGGTACGTAGTTCGTGGCTGGCATTAGCCAAGAAGGTACTTTTTGCCGTCAGTGCATTTTGTAATTCATCGGTGCGTTGGGCGACGCGATCTTCTAACAATCTAGTTAAGCATTCTAGTTGCTTGAGTTGGGCTTTAGCTGCTTGGTACAACTGCGCTTGATGCAAGGCAATAGTAAGCTGCGCTCCGAACTGGTATAACAAATCCATCTCGCCTGCTCGCCAACGCCTGGTGCTGCTGCATTGGTGGAGAATAAACAGTCCCCACACCTTACCATCCATCAAGATAGGAACAACTAGGCTTGCCTTCACCTCAAAACGCTCCAGCAATTCCAGGTGACAAGGAGATAGGCCAGCTTCACGTACATCTTCAAATGCGGCTATACGATTGTCGAGGTACTGCTCGGCCTTGCTAGCTTTAAAACAGGTGTCATTGATTTCTAGTCCACGTGAGTGAGTCCAGCCCATTGCGACCGACTCAGCAGCCACGGTGCCGTTATACTCCCCATCGAAGTGATAGAGAAGTGCCCTATCCACCCCCATGAATGCCCTTACCCCATCTACTGCGGCTTTAAAGACATCTTTGAGTTCTAGCGAGCGGCGCACTGCGCCCACAAGACGGAAGAGCGCTTCGCGCTCCGCCTCGCCATATCCCTCGTACCTATGGTGGGTTGCAACTGCACTGAGTAGGGAGCCAGCAAGGCAGTCAATCCGGCAGGCTGGTATGCAGCAGTCAGCCCCAGCTTTGGCTAGGCGAGCGGCTTCTAGTGGTTCGTCGGCTCCACCGAACACGATCACTGGAGCATTCGCACCAGCATGTCGTAGCAGCGCCAGCACAGCAATAGTGGGCAGGCTAGGTGGATCCGCCGAGACAATAATGGCATCCCACCTCGCTGCAGCGCTTGCTTCTACCTCATCCGCTGAAGCAACAACACTCACATTGGAAGCAATTAGCCCAAGACTCGCTACGAGCGTAGAAGCGTTTTTGGGAGTAGCGATGATAAGTAGACGTAGAGAATTTAGCATTTGAAACCATTGAAAGCAGTTTACACAGACCCACTGGAGTGTCCATTTACGGTAGAGTACCCTCTGGAATTATTGGAGTACAACAATATACTGATTAGGAATTGCGTTTCGAAGTTTTCTGAATTTTTGTTGTAAATTGCTGCCTTAAACCCCAAGGGCAGTTTTTTCAGAAAGAGAAGGAGGTGCGCGAAGAATAAACGCTGTGAGAGCTACTTCGGCCAAAAGTGATGGCTTATTGTCATGCATTTAACCTCAAATTGGGGGGTAAGGAACAGTTAGGATGCGTTTACTTTTGCTTTGTGATCGGAAACTACTGCCGTGTACTCGGAAAATCTACTTCCCTCTCAGTAATTTCATCTACAACAATCTTATTGGTTTCTTGAATTGTGAATATAAAGCAACTGTAAAGATTGATCATTTTTGGAAAACCAGTATTTATGCTTAACGTGATTTTGAGTTAAGCATCTGTGGCGAAAAAGGCTTCGTGGGCTGGTGACATTAGGAGATTAATCCGCTCAAGAGATTGACCAGAAAGTTGGTTGGGCTGCGATGCCTTGTATGATCGCGCTAAGCGATGTTTTTAGCCCTCGAGTAATTTTTGGACTTCTGCCTCGACTTCGCGCGGGTATACAAGCCAAGTGTGCGTCTCTGGTTGCATAAGAGAACGGACGAGGGGAGAAGCGTTGGCGATTTCAATTAACTGCCCGCCATCTCTTAAAAAAATACCCTGTTCATAAAGGGTGTAACCTTTTGCTTGGCTGCCTTCAATGGTGGAATAGAGTTGTGGGGGCAGTCCGAGTTCGGCCAGCGTTGTGCGGACTCGGTTGAGAATGTATTGGCAGTGAACATCCTCTAAATTGGAAACTTCGGCGACTTTAAACAAGTCGCGATCTAAGAATCGGCGGCAGAGATCCCGCAAAATCGGGTCACTGTGATGTCTCCAGCGGTGCAAATGGTAGTTGACGACGGTGTCGTCGTTGGCGAGGTAGGTTGCTAACGGAAGATCTGGTACGAGTTGGAGTAGCCAAGCCCGCATCACTTCATCTGCTTCAAGATCGCCAGTTTGGGCATGTTTTCGAGCTAGCCCCAGCGCCTGCTGGAGGATAAACCGAGCTGCCATATTTTTGGGATGGTAGTAAACCTGGGAGTACATGAAGTGGCGCACAACCAGATAGTGCTCGATGGCAACCATGCGCTTACGATCTTTGAGCACTAGCATCTGAGAACTGGGGTCGTAATCGAGAGCATTCAAAATGCGGTCGAGATCTAAGTGTCCGTACTGGGCACCAGTGAAATAGCTGTCCCGTAGCAAATAATCGAGGCGATCGCAGTCGAGTTGCCCGGAAACGAGTTGGGTGAGGGCAAGAATGGGATGGGTCTTGGCCAAAACTTGCTGGAGTTCGGGAATCAGTTTTGGATCGTGGGCAGCGAGGAGTTGGGCAACTTTGGTGTCTCCATGGAGAATCTGCTGGGTCCAGAGTTCGTGGTCGTACTGAAAAATATGTTCGCTGGCATGGCTGAATGGGCCGTGGCCAATGTCGTGGAGAAGCGCTGCGCAGAGGGCGACGCCTCGAAAGGGAGCCAACATGGGGTAGCGGGGAATAAGCCGATCTACAACGCGCCGTGCGACTTCGAGCACGCCTAAGGAGTGGGTGAAGCGAGAGCCTTCCGCCCCATGAAAAGTGAGAGCAGCCACGTCCAATTGGCGTATGCGCCGCAAGCGTTGAAATTCTGGGGTATCGATCAAGTCAATCAACAGCGCTTCGACAGGGTCATCGCCGCGCAAACTGATCGCCCCATGAATGGGGTCGTGGTAAGTCCGAGATTTACGTGCCACAAACAGGCTGGAACGTCTGTTCACAGTATCGCCCAATAAGCGTGTTGTTGGCAATGTGAGTACAACGATTATTGCTACTCAAGCTTGGAGGAACAAACGAATCTTCTGATTCAGAACACCAACTTTTCGCTAAATTGGGCATGAGATAGACTCCTGAACTAGATCCTGCTTCAACCATGCAAAGCCTACTTTCCGCAATCACTTTTCAGCCATTGCTGGCTGATGATCTTGTAATGCTTCACGATTGGTTGCAACGCCCACTCGTTGCTGAATGGTGGGATGCACCGCCACCCTTCTCTGAGGTCGAGTCTGAATTCCTTGAACTTACTGAACTTGAAAGCTGGTTTTATCCCAAAGGCAAATATCATCACCCCGGATGGCCAAGCACTGCTTATGGTAAAAGAAAGGACAAGTGAAGCAAAATCATCTCTACGCTCTCGCCCGTAGAATTAAGAGGCGAAAGCGGAGCATCGAGTGAAAGATTTCCAGAAACAGTTTGGTCTAATCGCTGCAATCGGCGGTGGTGTTGCCCTCGGATTAGCTCCCCAGGCGGGGCTTTGGTGGCTCGCTTGGTTTGCCCTTGCGCCCCTTTGGGTTTACCTATCTACTGCTGAGAAACCAAGCGCTTTTCGCCTCGGCATGGTCTTTGGTATGGTCTACCACGGAATTATGCTGCGCTGGTTACTCGGAATGCATCCGCTCACCTGGATGGGCATTCCCTGGTGGCCAAGTCTTGGCATTGCCATTGGCTTGTGGTTACTGGTCAGTGCGACCCAGGCATGGGTGATTGGGGGGTGGGCTTGGCTAGTTTTTCGACCCCAAATTTCAGGTTTGCCTAGAATTGCCTTCGCAGTCGGCCTCTGGATAGCGCTGCATTGGATCTGGGGGCAGGGTTCTACGGCTTTTCCTTGGGATGACATTGCTCAGACCCAAAGTGGAGATCTCTGGGGAATACAGCTGGTTAGCCTCGGTGGTTCGGCACTGCTCACAGCTCTTTTGGTTTCAGTCAATGGTTTCATCGCTGAATATTGGCTCAGTAAAAACAAAAATTTCGCGTTTGCCCCCGTTGCTGTTTTAATTGCAGCCCACAGCTTTGGGATTTGGCAGTTAGACCAACCTTTAGAATCGGCGGGTGCCAGTTTTCGCATTGGAGTCGTACAAGGTAATATTCCGCAAAATCGCAAGTGGTCTCGTGGCGGATTCACGGAAGCGCTTAATACTTACGTAAAAGGCTATACAAGCCTTGCTACCCAAGAAGCAGATGCAGTGCTAGTGCCTGAAACAGCCTATCCACGCATCTGGTTGCATACTCCCGATCCAGATAACCCCTTGGTGCAAGCAATTCGTTCACAAAAGAAAGTGCTGATCTTGGGGGCTTTCGATGTCCCCAACAGCGATGCTCTAAATACTTCCTTGTTTGCCCTCGATCGAACTGGCGCTGTAGCAGGTAGCTACAACAAAGAACATCTCGTCCCCTTAGGAGAGCAAATTCCTCTAAAAGAATATATCGGCTGGCTCATTCGTAAACTTTCGCCCCTTAAAGGCGAATTGGAACCAGGAATTCTTGAACAGAAATTTACGACACCTTTTGGTCTTTTAGCCGGGGGGATCTGCTTCGATTCGGCCTTCGGTGAGGGCTTTCGCTGGCAAGTCGATCAAGGGGCAACAGTCTTGGTAACGGCTACCAACGATGCTTGGTTTGGTTCTGCCATGGGCCCTGAACACCATGCTCTCGATACGTTGCGCGCCGTTGAAACCGCCCGTTGGTTGGTGCGCGCTTCCAATAATGGTACGAGTGGCAGTATCGACCCCCGTGGCCGCACGGCGCAACTGACTGGTTGGAATGTCTACGCCGAATTTATTCAAACAGTACAACCTCTTAAAACCCGCACGCTTTATGTTCAGTGGGGTGATTGGGTGCCACCTCTTACAGCTGGTTTGGCCATTTTTAGCGCAATCGCCAGCCGACGAGAACGCCGCCCATAAATCCAGCCCCCGCGAGGCTTAAACCTTTCAGGGCATGGGTTGCCCAATGCTGGGCGCTTTTAGAAAATTCGACAAAGTGGGAATCAAAAGCAGACCAGTTGACTGTTGCTACCCCCCATTGCGTAAGCGCGAAGGTAAATAGTAGGCCGCAGCCGACCAGAAAGAGCAAAAAAAGGGCAATCTTACGAAGCGCAAAACCAACGGCAACCCCTGTAAGGCCTCCGGCACCAAGTTGTAGGATCATTGGTATGACCGGATCGTTCGCCAAAAAGTCCATAGGAAGATCGGCGGTACTGGACTCGAACCAGTATGTCACGAATTATGAGTTCGCCGCTTTACCAAGTCAGCCAACCGCCGCCTTCCAAACAAGTATAATAGGAAGATGTAGGTGAAGGGTTGAACCCCCTTTTCCTGCGGGGCCACTCCGTCGGGCGTTACGCGCCATTCTTCACACAATGCTACATCGCAAGCTGTATCAACTCTGTCAGGAAAAAGTCGAAGTCTGCCTTTTCCTGCGGGATCAAGGACGCTGGCTGGAGGAGGTTCAGATCCTCGACCTAGAAGGCGATATCGTTACCGTGCGCTACACCACGGACGATGAAGACGAAATTGCTGCCTGGGAAGAGATCATTCGCATCGACAATATCGGCTCTGTGACGCGCAAGCTATCGACGCTCTCAAAGCGCCACGATGCTTCGATGCTTGTCGCCGAAGATTGCCCAGAGTCCGAACGTTAGGGCGAAGTGCCTGCTCTGCCAACCAGCAGTGCTTGGATGTCGTCTGCAAAATTTCTCTGTTTATGCGTACTTAATTGGGTGCTGCTCTCCCGCTGTTGCCCAAATTGTCGAGGGGAACGAAGCTTTAAGTGAGATCGACCCTGTGAATATTCAGGTTGTGCTAGAACTTCAACTGCCTTCGCAGCCGCCAATTCTATTCTGAGTACTCGCTTAAAATTTCAGAAGCGACTTGGCGTGCTCAAGATGCGGCGCTCCTCTTAAAGCTCTAAGCCTAAGAATCATGTCAAAATCAAAACAGATGTAAAGCCTCACACATGCACCTACTGCCAAAAAGTTATCGTCGCCTCACCCCTTTTCTGGTGCCTTATCAGAAAACGATCTTGGCGGCATTGGGGTGTACGCTCGGCTTCGTGATTACGATGCCCGCGCTGGCGTACCTCGTTGAAAAATTAACGAGCTTCTTGAGCGCTGGTAATTTGCAGGCAATCACTGAATTGGCGGTGATCGCCGTCGGCATGTTTATTGTTCGGGGTCTGTTTCAGTACGGCCAGGATACGCTGATGGCCAAAGCTGCGCTCCAGGCGATCACAGATCTGCGCAAGCATGTCTATCAACATTTACAAACCCAAGATCTGGCCTACTTAGCTTCCCAACGGACTGGCGATCTCACTTACTGCCTCACAGCAGATATTGATCGCCTCGGCGAGACGGCGCGACGCTTCTTTCACCAGTTCATTCCCTGTGTGCTGACGATCATCGCGGTGCTCGGCTACTTGATCTACCTCAACTGGCAGTTGACAGTCGTGACGATCTCCGTCGCTCCCTTGATCGGCTGGCTGTTCGGGTGGTTTGGCAACCGACTGCTCAGTTTTTCGAGCACCAGTCAAAAACAGATCGCCAATCTTTCTTCTTTGCTCACCGAAGTGTTTAGTGCCACACGGGTAATTCGCGGTTTTGCCGCCGAAGAATACGAGCGCCATCGTTTTAACGAACGCTCCGACGAAAACTGTGAGGCACGCTTCCGCACTGAACAAATTAAAGCGATTCAATATCCCGTGATCGGCTTGCTTCAAGCCATTAGTGTCCTACTTGTCTTTTGGGTTGGGGCATGGCAGATTTCGGTTGGCCACCTTGATGGGGCTAAGTTTGCCTCTTTTGTGACTGGAATCGCGCTTTTGATCGACCCGGTCACTTTAATCACGAACAACCTTAACGACTTACGAGAAGCAGAATCTTCGGCAAATCGAGTCTTTGCTCTTTTAGATATCCACCCGACTGTCCTTGAAAGTCCCGATGCCAAGCCCCTGCCTACCGTCCAAGGAAGTATCGATTTTCACGATATTGATTTTAGCTACAACCTCGATCAGCCTGTCTTGGTGGGCATCAACTTGCGGGTTAAACCGGGGGAAGTCGTTGCCTTGGTTGGTCCTTCGGGTTCTGGCAAATCTTCCATGGTCAATCTCTTGCCGCGCTTCTACGATCCCCAACGCGGCACGGTTCACATTGACGGCATCGACGTGCGAACCGTTAAGTTTGACAGCCTGCGCCGTCAAATTGGCATTGTTCCCCAGGAGACGATTCTGTTTTCGGGCACCATCGCCGAAAATATTGCTTACGCGCGAGAAGATTTTAACTTCGACCGCGATATTGCCGAAATTGAACAGGCAGCTAAAGTGGCCAACGCCCACGAATTTATTTCCAAGCTTCCTTACGGCTACAAGACTCCCGTTGAGGAACGAGGATCCAACTTTTCGGGAGGACAACGCCAACGCATCGCCATCGCCCGCGCTGTGTTGCTCAATCCAAAAATCCTGATTCTCGACGAGGCAACCTCAGCCCTCGATACCGAGTCAGAATTTTTGGTGCAGGATGCCCTGAATAATTTGATGAAAGAACGGACCGTGATCGTCGTCGCTCACCGCCTCTCGACCATCCGCGATGCAGACCGCATTCTGGTTCTCGATCACGGCCAGATCACTGAAGAAGGAGACCACCACAGTCTTTTAGATAAGGGTGGCCTCTATGCTCAGTTGTACAACCGCCAGTTTGAGCGGACAACCGCTTAAGGCTTTAGGGCTTTATTGAAGTTTTCGCGGAATCGACTGTTGGTGATCAAAAAGACGGGCCAAAGAGCAGCAAGCATGAACACTTGATCGTCTTGGTAGTAGCGCCCAGCTTTTTTGGAGAACATCCAAGCTCCCGTACCCCAGACTGCCAACAGGATCAAAAAAATCAGGCCCATGACTATTTCCTATATAGGCTGTACTGCTAGCATAGCTTTTCTGGAAGTCCCTTGACACCTTAGAACGATGTCGCTTATCTTGGATATTCATCTTTGTCAAAAATTAGAAGGGAAACTATGCCCTGTCTGTTTGATCGCTCCGAGAACTCAGCCTACACATTCCGCATTGGCGTCAAGGATCGATCGCTCAGGCGAGATTTAAAAGTTTGAGCAAGGCTCGCTGCTGTTTGCATTTTTTCGGCGAGCGGCGCACCAATGCTGATGTCCGGCGATTGAGGATGTCGTTAATTTTGCCAGCGCACTGAAGGAGAGAAGAACCTATGGCCAGGATGGAACAGCGTTTCGACTACATCAAGATCTCCTTAGCTTCACCGGATCGTGTGATGGCTTGGGGACAACGCACTTTGCCCAACGGGCAAGTAGTCGGCGAAGTCACAAAGCCTGAGACGATCAACTATCGAACTCTCAAACCAGAAATGGATGGGCTGTTCTGCGAACGGATCTTTGGTCCTTCTAAGGATTGGGAATGCTACTGCGGCAAGTACAAGCGGGTTCGTCACCGGGGCATCGTCTGCGAACGCTGCGGTGTCGAAGTCACTGAGTCTAAAGTTCGCCGGCACCGCATGGGCTATATCAAGCTCGCTGCCCCTGTCACCCACGTTTGGTATTTGAAGGGCATTCCTTCCTATATTTCGACACTTCTGGACATGCCTCTTCGGGACGTGGAGCAGGTTGTCTACTTTAATGCCTATGTTGTTCTCAATCCTGGCAACGCCGAAAACCTCTTCTACCGCCAGTTGTTGACTGAAGATCAGTACATTGAGGTCGAAGACCAGATGTTCGCTGAAGGCTCGAACCTGGATCTGCCCGATGGTTGGGCAAAGATGGGTGCTGAGGCGATCCGCGAGTTGCTTGCTGAGATCAAGATGGAGGAAGAAGCCGAACGACTTCGCGCCGAACTTCCCGATAGCAAAGGGCAAAAGCGGACGAAGCTGATCAAGCGTCTGCGGGTTTTAGATAACTTTAATGCCACAGGCTCTCACCCTGAGTGGATGGTGCTGACAGCGATTCCGGTCATCCCTCCGGATTTGCGCCCGATGGTGCAACTCGACGGTGGCCGATTTGCCACTTCCGACTTGAACGATCTCTACCGCCGCGTCATCAACCGCAACAACCGCCTCGCCCGTCTGCAAGAAATTCTTGCCCCCGAAATCATCGTCCGCAACGAAAAGCGGATGCTTCAAGAAGCAGTGGACGCTCTGATCGACAACGGTCGTCGGGGACGCACAGTCGTCGGTGCCAACAATCGTCCCCTCAAGTCCCTTTCGGACATTATCGAAGGCAAACAAGGTCGCTTTCGCCAAAACCTGTTGGGCAAGCGGGTCGATTACTCAGGCCGTTCGGTCATCGTCGTGGGGCCGATGCTCAAGCTGCACCAGTGCGGCTTGCCCAAAGAGATGGCCATCGAACTCTTCCAGCCGTTTGTGATCCATAAATTGATTCAGCGCGGTCTGGTCAACAACATCAAGGCTGCCAAAAAGCTGATCCAGCGCAACGATGCGCGGATCTGGAGTGTCCTCGAAGAAGTGATCACAGGCCACCCAGTTCTTCTTAACCGCGCTCCAACCTTGCACCGCCTTGGGATTCAAGCGTTTGAACCGATCTTGGTGCCCGGTCGGGCGATTCAACTGCATCCCCTCGTCTGCACAGCCTTCAACGCTGACTTCGACGGCGACCAAATGGCCGTTCACGTTCCCCTCTCCTTGGAGTCCCAGGCCGAAGCGCGTCTCTTGATGCTTGCTTCCAACAACGTACTTTCGCCAGCAACAGGCCAACCGATCATCACTCCGACCCAGGATATGGTGCTCGGCTGTTACTACCTGACTGTCGATAATCCCGATGCCAAAAGGGGCACAGGTAGCAACTTTGCCAGCATGGAAGATGCCGTCATGGCCTACAACGAAGGGGTCATCGACCTGCACGCCAAGATCTGGTTGCGCTATGCGGGTGCAGTCGAAACTGAGAAGCCTGAGGATCTTCGCATTCGCCACGCCGAAGATGGCACTGTACTTTCACAGTACGTGCGTACCACCGTTGGACGCATCATCTTTAATCAAGTTGTCCAAGAAACCCTCGTCAGCTAGGAGAGCATATGACGCCACCCATCCCAAAATTTATTAACCGTCGCTTTGACAAGAAGGGCCTTGGAAAATTGATCTCCTGGGCATTCACCAACTACGGCACCGCCCGCACCGCCGATCTTGCAGACAACCTCAAGAATCTTGGCTTTAAGTTTGCCACCCGTGGTGCTGTCTCGATCTCCGTCGAAGATCTTCAGGTTCCTGAGAGCAAAGTCGAGATTCTCGATCAAGCTGAACAGGAAATCCAACGGGCTGAGGCACGTTACACCCGTGGCGAAATCACCGAAGTGGAACGCTTCCAAAAAGTCATCGACACCTGGGCCAACGCTACAGACGAACTGACTGAAGGCGTGAAGAAAAACTTCCAGGACAACAATCCCCTCAACTCTGTTGGGATGATGGCCTTCTCCGGTGCCCGTGGAAACCTCTCCCAGGTTCGTCAATTGGTCGGAATGCGTGGATTGATGGCCGATCCCCAAGGACAGATCATCGATTTGCCGATCAAGGCGAACTTCCGTGAAGGTCTGAATGTCACCGAGTACATTATTTCCTCCTACGGTGCCCGTAAAGGTCTGGTAGATACAGCGCTGCGCACGGCTGACTCCGGGTACTTGACCCGTCGCCTCGTGGACGTTTCACAGGATGTGATCGTCCGTGAAGACGACTGTGGTACCCAACGCGGTATCTTCTTGGGCAGCCTCCGGGACGGGGACAAGATGATCGTCGCCCTCGGAGACCGTCTAACAGGGCGGGTTGCCGCTCGCGATGTCGTCCATCCTGTGACTAGAGAATTGATTTGTCCCCGCAATTCTCTCTTTGATGGCGACTTGGTTGCCAAAATTACAGCGGCACAAGTTGAAGAAGTGATGGTGCGTTCGCCCCTGACGTGCGAAGCCAATCGTTCTGTCTGCCGCCTCTGCTACGGCTGGTCTTTGGCGCACTCCCACCTCGTGGATATCGGTGAAGCCGTCGGCATTATTGCTGCCCAATCCATTGGCGAACCCGGTACCCAGTTGACGATGCGGACGTTCCACACCGGCGGTGTGTTTACAGGGGAAGTCGCCAAACCCCTCAAGGCCGCTTTCCCGGCGACAATTAAGTTCTCCAGCACACTCCGTGCTCGTCCGATGCGAACCCGTCACGGGGATGAAGCCTTCCAGGTTGATCAGATGGGAACAATTACCCTCGACGGCCCTGGTAGCAAAAAAGAGACCATTACCCTGACCCAGGGTTCGCTCTTGATGGTCGAAGATGGCCAAAAGATCGAGAAAGGGACGATGTTCGCCGAACTTGCCCTCGTCGGCAAAACGTCTCGTAAGAGTACAGAAAAAGCGCAAAAAGAAGTCTTCTCCGACTTGGCAGGGGAAGTCAAATTTGACAACCTTGTGCCTGAAGTCAAGACGGATCGCCAGGGCAACGAAACCCAGTACGCCAGCCGCTTGGGTCTGTTGTGGGTGCTCTCGGGCGCTGTTTACAACCTGCCGCCAGGCGCAGAAACGACTCTTGATCGTAACGACAAGATCGAAGAGGGCGGTGTTCTGGCCGAAACCCGCCTGATTACCGAGCATGGTGGTGTCGTTCGTCTTAAAGATCAAGACACCAAAGCGGGTCGCGAAGTCGAGATTATTACGGCTTCAGTGCTCCTCGATAAAGCGATTGTCCACGAGGAAAAGTCCCAAGGCCGCGAGACCTATCACCTTGAAACAGACAATGGCCAGTCCTTCTCCTTAAAGGTTTCACCAGGAACCAAGGTCACCAACGGCCAAGTCGTCGCCGAACGCGTCGATGATCGCTACATCACCAAGTCCGGTGGGATCATTAAATACGCTGGTGTAGAAGTCGCCAAGGCAAAAGGCAAGCAGGGCTTTGAAGTCCTCAAGGGCGGCACCTTGCTCTGGATCCCTGAAGAAACCCACGAAGTCAACAAGGACATCTCGCTTCTTGAAGTCGAAGATGGTCAGTACGTCGAAGCAGGCACCCAGGTCGTCAAGGACATCTACTGCCTAACCACTGGGGTGGTTTCGGTCACGCAGCGCAACGACATTTTGCGCGAAGTCGTGATTAAGTCCGGGGAACTGCACATGCTCGATTCCCTCAGCGATCTCAAAGTCCCCCATGAATCTCTGGCTCATCCCGGCACAGAGGTGATTCCAGGTCTGATCGTTGAGGAACTCAAGTACATCGAGCAAGTCGAAACCCCAGAAGGCTTGGCAGTGCTGCTGCGCTCCGTGGAGGAATTCACTGTTCCCGACGAACCAGATGCGCCCAGTCAAGAAGCTTCCCATCAAGGAGCGAGTATTCGCCTCAAGGGTGTCCAACGGATTCCCTACCGCCACGATGACCGGGTGAAATCCATCGACGGTGTTGAGTTGATGAAGACCCAACTCGTTCTTGAAATCACCGATCAAGCTGCCCAACTTGCGGCAGACATTGAGTTAGTCACCGACGAGAAAAATCCCGACCTGACGCGCTTACAGTTGGTTATTCTGGAAACCTTGTTGATCCGCCGCGATCTTGAAGAAGACTTGCTGCACGGAGCAACGTTGACCGAGCCTCTTGTCCATGCCGGTGATCAGATTGCACCAGGTGCAGTAGTTGCCCGCACCGAAATCCTCGTCAAGAAAGGCGGCGGTGGTATCGTGCGCGGGATTTCAAAGGTAGGTTCGACGGCTCGCCGTATACTCCTCGTCACTGATGCGGACAAAGTGGCGATCAAGACCACTGGTGAACCTGTGGCCAAAGCCGGAGATCTGGTTCGTGCCGGCGACCCCCTAACTACAGAGACACTTGCTACCGAATCTGGCCAAGTGCTGGTGGTTGAAGGTGGTCGTGCTGTCATCCGTATCGGTCGGCCTTACCTGGTTTCAGGTGGCGCGATCTTGATGGTTGAGGACACCGACCTCATCCAACGGGGCGACAACTTAGCCCTCTTGGTGTTCGAACGCGCCAAGACTGGAGATATTATCCAAGGTCTGCCCCGCGTTGAGGAGTTACTGGAAGGCCGCAAGCCCAAGGAAATGTGCATGTTGGTGGAGCGTCCTGGAGAAGTCTCTGTGACGTTGATGCCCGACGAAACCTATCAAGTGACCGTGAAAGAAGATGACGGCAATGTCACCAACTACTCGATCATGGGCCAGAGCATCATCGTCAGCGACGGTCAACAGGTGCAAGCCGGAGAACCGATTACCGATGGGCCTTCAAATCCCCACGACATCCTCCGGGTATTCAGCGAACGCGAAGGTCTCCAGAAGGGCATTCAACAAGTTCAGCGCTACTTGGTCAACGAAGTCCAGCAGGTCTATCGCTCCCAAGGCGTCGAAATCCACGACAAGCACATCGAGATCATCGTTAGACAGATGACTTCCAAGGTGCGGGTCGAGGACGGTGGTGACACGACCTTCCTGCCTGGAGAACTCGTCGAACTGCGTCAAATCGAGCAGGTCAACGAAGCGATGGAAGTGACAGGCGGTGCCCCCGCCCGTTGCACTCCAGTGCTCTTGGGGATCACCAAGGCATCGCTCAATACCGACTCGTTCATCTCAGCAGCGTCCTTCCAGGAGACGACCCGCGTCCTCACCGAAGCGGCTATCGAAGGCAAGTCCGATTGGCTGCGTGGTCTCAAAGAGAACGTCATCATCGGTCGTCTGATCCCAGCAGGGACAGGCTTCAACGCCTACGAAGAGGCCGAAGAAGTGATCGAAGATGATGAACTGATCGACGACAGCCTCGGTCTACGTACTGTGGGTGTGGTCTATGCGGGTGACGATGAACTCGTCGATGACGAGGACGAAGACTAGTCCTTGTAATGGGGCGGCTCTGCCGCCCCTCCCGCCTTGGCTACCCCCAAAACCCCAAAGTCTCACTTGAAACTTTTTGGCGGGAGAAATCATGACTTTTCAATCTTTACAACAGCTTTTGGCCAGCCGGGTTTGGACAGCCCTCGCGACGGCATTTGCAAAAGAGCACCTCGGCCAACTCACCGCCGAGCAACTCGATGAATTTGCAAATGTTTCTAAGATCGTGATCCAAAAGCCGAAGCAAGCAGATCTTGGCGACTATGCGACCCCTGTCGCCATGGCCTTGGCAAAACCGAGCCGTTCTAATCCCTTGGCCATTGCGCAAACCATCGCCAGTGAACTGCAAAGCCCCGACTACACCGTTGAAGTCGCAAAGCCCGGATTTATTAATATTCGACTGAGTGGGGCGTTCTTGGCAGCCCAACTGGAACAAGTACTTGTCCAGGGTGATGACTATGGCCGTACCCGGGCGGACACGCCAGAAAAGATTTTATTAGAGTACGTTTCTGCGAATCCTACGGGTCCTCTACACGTCGGCCACGGACGTTGGGCTTCTTTGGGTTCTTCCTTGGCCAATATTCTGGGTTTTGCTGGCCACAAAGTAGACCGCGAATTTTATATCAACGATGCCGGCAACCAGATGCAAATTCTGGGGGAGTCCCTGCGGGTGCGCTACCTGCAAGCTCTCGGTGAAGTGATCGAATTGCCTGCTAATGCTTATCGAGGCAAAGATATCCAAGAGATCGCGGCTGAACTGGTTGCCGAAGTGGGAGAAAGCAAACGGGATGCTGATATGGTCTGGTTTTCTCGCTACGCCGAAAACAAAGAACTAGCGCGTCAAAAAGCAGTGCTCGCCCAGTTTCGGACTGAGTTCGACCAATGGTACTCGGAGCGTTCCTTGCATGCCGCCGATGCTGTCGAAGAGACCTTCAAAGATTTCGATGCGCGGGGAATGCTCTATAGGGCGACCAAATCTCGCCAGGAAGAATCTGGAGAAATCACCCATCGTTCTACCAAAGTGCGCAAAACCCCGGAAAATGACGAAAATCCAGAAGGAGCGGAAGCAGTTTACTTTCGCTCTGCGGACTTTGGGGACGAGAATGACCGGGTCATCCGCAAAGCAACTGGCCAATTTACCTACATCACCCCCGATATTGCCTACCACCGGGATAAGTACAACCGTGGCTATGATCGCCTAATCAATATTTTGGGTGCTGATCATCACGGCTATGTACCGAGGATGCGGGCTGCTATTCAAGCTCTAGGCCATCCTGGGGATTCGTTTGAAGTTTTATTGGGTCAGATGGTTCGTCTCTTTAAGACCAATCCTGAAACTGGCGAAAAAGAAGAAATGCGCATGTCTAAGCGCACAGGCGACTTGGTTTCCATCGGAGATTTGATCGAAGAAGTTGGGGTTGATGCTGCCCGTTGGTTCTTGCTCAGTCAATCCCTGAATTCGACGATCAACTTCGACTTGGATCTGGCGAAATCCGAGAAATTCGACAACCCTGTTTTTTACGTTCAGTACAACCATGCACGCTGTTGCAGTATCTTGCGCAAAGCACCGGAGCGGGGAATGCCACTACCTGAACAGTACACATTCCTCAAGCCTGATGGCTCTTCATGGCTGGTAGAACCAGCAGAACGCACATTAATCCTAAGACTCATCGCAGCCCCCGACGAAATCCGTTTCGCTGCCATCGACCGGACTCCCCAGCGCCTCACCCAGTACGCTTACGAATTGGCCAGTGACATGAGCCAGTTCTACGAAAACTGTCCAACATTACCGCCGTTGGCTGACAAAGTAGAGCTGGGGATTCGTTACGCCCGATTGGGTCTTGTCGATGCTACGCGCCAAGTTCTCGCCAACGTCTTGACTTTACTTGGCATCGAGCCGAAGACCCGCATGGAAAGAATCGTAGCAAGTGAAGAACCAACCTAGCTTTTTAGCTTTGAAAGGAAGTTCCTAGTTCCATCAAGCAATACATTGCTTGATGGAAACTACAAAACCAAGCGTTTATAACTTCGACAAGGACTCTTCTGCAAGCATGGCATTTTCTGTCGGCAAAGGGTGCTCACTGTACCTACGAGTAAAGACTTTTGTAAATTCTGCACCGAAGAAAAGAATCTGAGCAGTATAGTAAACCCACAATAAAACTACAACCAATGATCCAGCTGCACCGTAAGCCGAAGTCGCGCTGCTATGACCAAGATAGAAACTGATCAGCGATTTTCCTGCCACAAAAAGCACTGCTGTAAGCCCCGAACCAACCCAGACGTTCTTCCACGTTAATTGCACGTCAGGTAACA
This sequence comes from Gloeobacterales cyanobacterium ES-bin-313, assembly GCA_014379585.1. Lineage (GTDB taxonomy): Bacteria > Cyanobacteriota > Cyanobacteriia > Gloeobacterales > Gloeobacteraceae > JACMLN01. Next base: position 61,475 of record JACMLN010000125.1, read on the forward strand.
CTTTAAAGATCATTGCAAATAGAAGCGTTATTACACCAATGGAAACAAGCGTGTCGATTACTTGAGGGACAAACTCCGGTAGTGGTAGGGCTGATCCGAGTACACCGATCACAGCCGCAATGGCTGCACTAATTACTAAGGAAACCAGCAGTAAAAATACAATTCCGAAAACCATCGAGAAAGATACAAACCGCTCTTTAAGAATATCCAACCAACTACGATTCGGTTTTGGTTTAACGCCCCAAATAGTATTGAGTGATCCTTGCAACTCACCGAAGAGACCCGAAACACCGAGAAGAATTGCCGCAGTTGCAAGAGAGGTCGCGATCCAGCTCGAAGAAGGTTGGTAGGCATTCCTCACAAGTTCTTGAATGGCAATTGCACTCTGCTGACCGACCAAACCAGCAATTTGGTTATCGAGCTTTCCGCGTACAGCATCGGCACCAAATAGTGTGCCAGCGATAGCAATCACAATCACAAGTAATGGTGCCAGCGAGAAAAATGTATAGTAAGCAAGTGCTGCTGAGAGCCGAGGAACCTTGTCCTCAGACCATGCACTGCCAGCTTCTTTAAAAAGTACGATGGCTTCTTGCCAGAATGAGCCTTTTGCAGATGTCATAATTACTAAATTCTTTTTTGTATAAAACCTCCAGATAGATATCGTCAGAATTCAACCTATCTGGAAGTACGGAGCCATCTATTAAACGACTCGACGGCCTGTAAAGAAGCTGAAAACAGCCAGCACAAGGGAACCGACGATCAAAAACCAAGCGACACTTTTGAGAGAAGCAACGACACCAGTAAAGCCTAGAAGAGCAGCAACAATCATCAATCCAACAACCGTCCAAAGTAAGCTAAGCATGTTTCAATCTCCGATCTTTCAATTACAAATGTAGAGAAATAAACACGCATTTCAATCCATCTGCTGATATAAGCTCGTTGGCGAGGGTATATCTCTTGAGAGATACAGTGATCTAGAACTGACGCAAGAAGCGCAGATCGTTGTTGTAGAAATGGCGAATGTCGTCAATGTCATAGAGCAACATCGCGATCCGCTCTACTCCAAGACCGGCTGCAAAACCTTGAACTTTTTCAGGGTCGTAGCCGACGGATTTAAAGACATTCGGATCGACCATGCCGGAACCGAGGATTTCGAGCCAGCCTGAGTAAGAACAGGTGCGGCAGCCTTTGCCAGCGCAGGCGCGGCATTGGACATCGACTTCTGCCGATGGCTCAGTGAATGGGAAGAAGCTGGGTCGAAAGCGCACGGGCATCTCCCCGAATAGAGCTTGGGTAAAGACGGTGAGAGTGCCCTTAAGGTCTGCAAAAGTGACTTCTTCATCGACTGCCAAAATTTCGATCTGGTGGAAAATCGGTGAGTGGCGGTTGGTGGGCTGATCTCGTCGATAGACCCGACCAGGGGCACAGATGCGGATCGGTGGTTCGTTGTTTTCCATGTAGCGAATCTGCACCGATGAAGTCTGGGTACGCAGGACATTTCCGTCAGAGAGATAAAAAGTGTCCTGCATATCCCGTGCTGGGTGATCCGCTGGGGTATTCAGTGCCTCAAAATTGTAATACTCTGTCTCAATCTGTGGGCCAGTGGCAACGGTAAATCCTAAGCCGACGAAGATATCGAGAACGCGGTCAATAGTCGCTGTCAAGGGGTGAGGACGACCGGGAGGCATAAACCGCCCAGGCATGGTGACATCAAGAGTTTCTGCTTCGAGTCGCCGGTCAATTTCTTGGTTTTCAAGAGAAGTTTTTTGCGCCTCAAGTTTTGCTTCGATGGCGACTTTGACCTGATTGGCCAATGCTCCGATCACTGGACGCTCTTCTGCCGAAAGCTTACCCATGCCACCCAAGATTGCGGAAAGCTTGCCCTTCTTGCCTAAAAAATCGACGCGAATGCGATCTAGACTTGCCAGGTCTTCGGTTCTGGCAATGGACTCTAGGGCTTCTTGCTGCATCGCATCCAGTAATTCTTTCATCGAACGGGCCTTTCCTTGCGGTCTACCCAATCTTAAGCCAATTGCTACCCTGTGGTAGGATGGGAAAGCTTGAAAAAAGCCCCTCGTGGGCTTTGGTTACTGTTTAGACCGTAGCCGCCAAACATTCATTTACTGATCCATTTGAGGCATGTAGGAAATGGCGAAGCGCCGCAACCAGAAAAAGGAAAAAGCCCTGCGTAACCGCGCCAATGCGCGCAAGTACCGCAAAAAGCAGGTCAATAGCCGCTACGGACGGCGTCCAGGGGGTGGCATGGGTGCTGCCTACGAGGACAACGACACGGGCGCACAGGCTCCTTAGGTTGCTGCAATTGACGCAATGGGCGAGTACTTGGAGAAAGTATTCGCCCATTTTTAGTCAGAATTTTTGACTGGCGATATTGGACGGGTCAGCGCTCTACAGCTATAAGTAAGAAGCATCCCGTAGGCTGATTTCACTGTGAATCCTCCACTGCGCGCCAATTCTCGCAACCCCCTTAGCCAAACGCGACTGCGTCTGGTTGTGAGCTATGTCGCTGTCACAGCAGCGATTGTGTTGCTCTGTGGTGGCGGGTTTTATAGCTACGTGCGCTGGACCTTGATCGAACGGGTTGACGATACCCTCAAGCACGTCACTCAGGTCGTCGAGCGTTCCTTGGTGGTTAAGACGGGCGTTGATAATCGCCTGAGTATCGACTTGGATCGCGCCTTCGCAAGCGGTCAGGACGATCCTGCTATTGAACGAGATTTGATCTATTTAGAGTGGTTTGATGCGTCCGGCAAACCGATCAAATCCACGGCCTTATTTAGACGGCCTATTCCTTTAGAGCGCGGCTATATTCACGCCACAGTCGAAGTTGCTCCTGGCCATAAATTGCGTCAATTCACCATTCCGATCCGCCATAAAGGGCAGTTAGTTGGCTACTTGCGTGCCTCGCATCAGTGGTTTGAAGTTGATAAACCCTCCCAACATCTGGCTATCGATCTGATCGTCGGTGCCTGTGTCACTTTGATCTTGATCGGCTCAGCGGGTTGGGTACTCTCCGAAATTGCCCTGAGACCTGTGCATCGTGCTTACGATCACCTCCAACAGTTCACTGCCGATGCCTCCCATGAATTGCGTACTCCCATTGCCGCTATTCAAGCGAATGCGCAGTTGAGCCTTGAAAATCCAGATGGGGTTGTCGAAGATTACCGCCAAAGTCTTGAGGCGATCGAACGGGTCACACGCCGCATGGGCAAACTCGTTGCAGACTTGCTGTTTTTGGCTCGCAACGAAGGCCGGGTTGCAGAGGCCGTAGAAAGTTGCAATCTGGTTGATATTCTCAATCTTGTCGTCGAGGAGCACCGCCCACTAGCCAACACTGCGAATGTTAACCTCCAATTTGCTCCGCTTTCTGGTGCAATCGTGCAAGGTGTACCCGAACAGATGCATCGCTTGTTCTCAAACTTGCTCAGTAATGCGATTCGATATACTCCAGCTGGGGGGCAGATTTACTTGAGTGTTTCGCAATCGAGCAGCAAATTGACTGTCGAAGTGAGAGATACAGGCATTGGTATTGAGAAAAAGCATTTGAACCGCATCTTTGAACGCTTCTATCGCTCGGACAAAGCCCGTTCCCGCGCCAAAGGGGGAACAGGTCTTGGCCTTGCAATTGCAAAAGCAATTATTGATAATCATGGTGGCGATATTCAAGTGGAGAGTGTTGTTGGAGAAGGAAGCGTATTTAGAGTGAAATTGCCCAAACTCACTGAAAAACCATTGGCGGATACAGTGGGAATGCCTTGGCCCAACAAAGCTTAATGTTTGTTGCGCAAATGCAAGAAATTTCGCCTTCTACCCAGGACAAGCTATGCGTTTACTGCTTGTAGAAGACGAGTTGGAATTGGCGGAACCCTTGGCCAAGTTGCTGAAGCGTGAGGGGCATATTGTCGATGTCAGCTACGACGGTGATACTGCTTGGCAAGCGCTTCATCAACATCACTACGACTTGGTGATTCTAGACTGGATGCTTCCTGGGATCTCAGGTTTAGAACTCTGCATACGTATGCGGCTTGAAAGCATGACTGCTCCCGTTTTAATGCTGACAGCGAAAGATACCATCGACGACAAGTTGGCAGGTTTCGACGCTGGTGCAGATGATTATCTTTCGAAACCTTTCGAGTTGCGCGAACTTGTGGCACGTGTACGGGCTTTGTTGCGTCGTCCTACCCAAATTCGACCAGACGAACTCCAGATTGGTGATTTGATTATCGACAAGCTGAATCGCTTGGCACGTCTGAAGAATCAAGTGATTGAACTCTCCGCAAAGGAATACCAGTTATTGACCTACTTTGCCGAAAACCAAGGCCAACTTTTGACCCATGAACAAATTTATGCCTACCTCTGGGGGGCTGATTCTGAGCCAACCAGCAATGTTGTCGCAGCCCAAGTCAAACTGCTGCGCCGCAAACTTGACAAAGGATTTGAAACATCGTTGATTCAAACTGTTCACGGCCTTGGTTATCGGTTCAATGCCCCTTGAGGGAGAGGACTTTTTTGCGTACTCGTTTTCGTTTCGTGTTGCGGGGGAAACCCAACCACGAGGTCTGTAGACAAGCTGCGTGCACATGGGTTCATGGCGAAATCAGATCAGCGTACGATGCACAGGTAAGGGACGCAGGAATATAACTTTCATACATTTGAGGTTGGGCATCCCCCTAGAGAGTTAGGCATGATGGAAAAGAATTGTGGGGAGGCGGGATGTCGGAGTCAAGTAGCGCGAAAAAACATTGGTTTTCTAGTACTCTCGGTTTTTTGACCGCTGTGGCAACGATCCTTTCAGGGATCGGCGCTTTGGCTGGCTTTTCACGGAATTACTTTACCGGACCACGGGTCGTCACCTTCATCGCTGAGCCTGAGACCGTCAACCCCGGCAAACCGATCGAACTCACTTGGAACGTCGAAGACGCTGACAAAGTGACGATTCTTCCCCGCATTGGCGAAGTTTCCCTTGTGGGCAAACGGTCTGTCCGCCTGCGCAGCGATACGACCTACACCCTCAGTGCCGAAAAGGGTCTGCAAAAGAAAGTTGTGCAACTTGAAGTTCTCGTCCAACGGTCCGCAGAGGCTCCCGTAGATACCCCTGCTCCACCGACAGTCTCCCCAAACAGTGAAGTCGTTTCGGAAGAACGCACCTACTCTGGAGTCGGCTCTGTGACAGATGGACTCTCTGGTGACAATCCCCCTGAAGCCAAGGTTTTTATCAAGCCTTTAAGCAAGGGTTTGATGCAGATCAAGATTTCGATCGCGCCTGATCTTGAAACCCTACAAATCCTCTACGCCAAAGAAACGGACAGCAATCTTATCCTCAAAGAAAAAATTGCCGGGGGAAATATTGAGTACCGACTCAGCTACACGAAGGATCAAGCGATTCTCGATACCCGCACAGAGAATAGCGATGATCGGGCAAATCGCTCAATGCACTTCGAGCTTTCTCGCCAATAGCCTTAAGATGGTTGGCTATGGAAGAAAAGACTGTCGTTCGCAATTATTTTAATGAAACCGGTTTTGACCGTTGGCGTCGTATCTACGGCGATGAAGCGGTCAACCGCATTCAGTACTCAATTCGGGTAGGCCACCAAAGAACCATCGACCGCGTCCTGGAATGGCTTGGCGATGTGCAAGGCAGAACTATCTGCGATGCAGGCTGTGGCATGGGCAGTCTCAGCATTCCGCTGGCCCAACGAGGTGCAATCGTTTACGGCACCGATATTTCGGAAAAGATGGTCTCTGAAGCGCGTCGCCGTGCCCAAAAGAGCCTTCCGAAAGATACAACGCTGAAATTTGACGTGGTCGAACTGGAGTTGGTGAACGGCCAATATGAAGTGGTCGTCTGTTTAGATGTTTTGATCCACTACCCCCTTCCCCAAGTCGAAAAAATGCTTGCCCATCTCAGCAGTCTTTCCACGAAGTCGCTGATTCTGACTTACGCCCCCAAGACCGTGCTGTTCGCTCTGCTGAAGCGCATTGGCCAATTCTTTCCGGGAGCGAACAAGACAACCCGTGCCTACCAGCATCGCAGTGTAGACATCGAGGCCATACTAGAACGCCTCGGTTGGAAAATTGCACGCCGGGCAGCTATCGACGACAAATTCTACTTTGCCCGCCTCGTCATGGCTGAACGCTAGAGCCTCCGTCGGCAGGAATAGATCGCAAGTCATAGAAATCTATTTCTTTAGTCACTAGCTATATCTAGAAATGAAGCCTAAGATGTCCCAAAGCCTCTGGGAAAGTAGATATGCGCGTTGTACTCATTGAAGATCACGATCTGACCCGTGCAGGAATGCGCATGACCCTGCAACAAGGCCCTATTGAGGTCGTCGGGGAAGCGTCCAACGGTGAAGACGGGGTACAACTCGTTCACGATGTCAACCCAGATATTGCCATTGTCGATGTCGGTCTGCCAGGCATCGATGGCATTGAAGTCACCCGCCGCCTCAAAGAAGATCAACCTGATCTTAAAGTGGTCATTCTGACCTTGCGGGATAGTGAACAGACCGTACTCGCTGCTTTTGGTGCAGGAGCGGATTCCTACTGCATGAAAGATATTGAAGGGAACGATCTGATGAGTGTGCTTCAGACCACCTACGAAGGAAATGCCTGGATCGATCCTCTCGTTGCCAGAACCGTACTCACCCAGATGCGCACACAACCGAGTAGTACACCGACCATTGCCATTCAAGCTGCAGAGCCGGGCTTCAGCCAGATCCTCGAAAACTCGCCCCTGACCGATCGGGAGATGGAAGTGCTGCAATTGATCGTTGAAGGACGTTCCAACCAAGATATTGCTGATCGTCTCTACATCACCGTCGGTACTGTCAAAACCCATGTCCGCAATATCCTGAGCAAGCTCTGTGCCGATGACCGTACTCAAGCAGCCGTGCTAGCGCTGCGGGCAGGCTTGATCCACTGATTGGGTTGCGAGCTGTAGGAGAGCGGTTCAAGATTTTTCGAACGGCCATCTTTAAGTAATCTGTTCTTTGCCTAAGTAAGAACGTAGTACTTTTGGAACCGTCACACTGCCATCCGCATTCTGATAGTTTTCGAGAATAGCGGCAAAAGTGCGCCCAACAGCGAGACCTGAACCGTTGAGGGTATGGAGATATTCCGTCCCTTTTTTGTCCGCTTCTTTAAAGCGCAAGTTGGCACTACGAGCTTGAAAATCGCCGCAGTTTGAGCAAGACGAGATTTCACGATAGCGATTCTGGGCAGGGAGCCAGACTTCAAGGTCGTAGCAGCGCGCCGCAGCGAAGCCCATATCGCCTGTACAAAGTTCGAGTACCCGGTAGGGCAATTCAAGCTGCTGAAGAATATCGGCGGCATCGGCCACAAGGCTTTGATGTTCGGCCTCGGAGTCTTCGGGGCGGCAGAATTTGACCATCTCGACTTTATGGAACTGGTGCAGCCGGATCAGTCCCCGCGTATCCCGCCCGTAGGAACCAGCTTCACGCCTAAAACAAGGGGTAAAAGCACAGTGACGAATTGGCAGCTCACTGGCTTTGAGAATTTCGTCCCGGTAGAGATTCGTAACAGGCACTTCAGCGGTTGGAATCAGCCAGAGATCGTCATCAGCACACTTAAAACCGTCTTCGGCAAACTTCGGGAGTTGACCCGTACCTGTTAGGGAAGCTGAATTGACTAAGTAAGGGGGCATGACTTCGATGTAGCCATGGTTGCGGTGCCGATCCAGCATGAAACTGATCAAAGCGCGTTCGAGGGCAGCACCATCCCCGATCAAAGTGACAAAACGGCTCTGGGCAACGCGGGTAGCCCGCTCAAAATTAAATAGTCCGAGGCGCAAACCAATGTCGTAATGATCTTGGATCTCGAAGTCAAAAGTTGGTAATTCGCCCCACACAGCCACTTCAAGGTTCTCGTTTTCATCCTTGCCGACGGTCACGCTCGGATTTGGGAGGTTGGGCAATTTGAGCAGTTCAATTTTAAATTTTTCTTCTAGGTCTCTGTCTTTTTCTTGAAGCATGGCGAGGGATGCTTTGAGGTCGTTTCCTTGCTGGCGGAGGGCCTGCACTTCGGGGCCATCAGCGGAAGCACCCTTACGGACGAGTTCTCCAACTTGCTTGCCAATTTGATTGCTCGTCGCTTGCGTCCGATTGAATTCAGTTTGGGTTTCACGGCGCTGAACATCGAGAACGACCAAGGCTTCGATGGACTGCGTAAAGTCGTCTCCACGGGTATTGAGACGGCGAATCAGTTCCGCCGGATTGTCGCGCAAAAGTTTGGGATCAAGCACCGCGTCATTATTCCAATTAGTACAGCAGTTCGAATCGGCCTGTAGTTTTCAACCAATTTTGGGCTTCGATGTAGTTGTCAGGCGCCATGCGCACTGCTTTGATCCAGTGCTCGGCAGCTTTTTCGTAGTGCTGTTCAGCTTCTTCAAGGTCACCAGCTTCTTCAGCTTTGGCCCCGCGATAGTGAAAAAGTACAGCGATATTGTTGAGAGCCTGGGGAAGACGCGGATTATCTTCGAGGGCTTGATCGTAATAATTGATCGCATCGTCGTGATGGCCGTTGGCAGCGTGAATCAAGCCAATGTTGTAGAGGATATAGGAACGGTCGTAGCCGTCCTCTTCAAGTTTGAGGGCTTCTTCGTAGTTTTCGAGGGCTTCAGCATAGTCGCCGTCTGCTTGGGCGGCCATACCGTCGCGGTAGTAGGCGAAAGCTTCTTTTGCCTGTTTCTTGACGGGCATGATCTTCAGGATGATATCCGCCATCACCGTAAAGCTCTTATCAATAAAGTTATCGTTGCGCTGACTTCTGGGCATCGCGAACTAACCTAAAAACTCCTCCCAAGATAACACCGACTCGATCCAGCGGCGGACGCACTCAGCGGTTTTTGATGCCAAAATGGATGTTACATTCATTTACACATAGCCATGGGACAACCTGCCAAGCGCCGCACGCCCCTTGATGCCGCAAAGTTTTACAGCCTTAAGCTTGTACGTCTCAACGCACCTCCAGAGCAGATCGCCCGTGGCATCGCCTTAGGCTGCATCGTGACATCGATTCCAACGTTCGGCCTGGCGACACCGATTGCTGCCCTCCTCGCACCGCTGTTTCGGGCGAACGTAGTGGCAGCGACCCTTGGTGCTCTGCTGATCGGTATTTTGCCAGCACCGACCGCTTTTGCGATTGCGGGTGGTTTCATTGTTGGCATCACCCCCAAAGAAATTATCGACCTGATCAAAAATTTTGACTGGGCAGCAGTTCAAGCCCTTGGCTCCGATTTTTTTCTGGCGATCATCGTCTTTCCGCTGATCTTTGGCTCAATTGCTGCGGTGGGATTATATTTTTTGACCCTCAACCAGTGGCCACGCCTGCGCCAGATGATACATTGAACCCAGTTTTCGGGGAGTGCCATGGCTTCGGCTGAGGAAAAAATAGCGATTCAGACGGCGACCATTCGGGTCAAGCAACAACTGACCGAACTTTCGAAAGAATTGCAGAAGTGGCGGTCTCGGGTCGAACTAGCGCGCAAACAAGGCAATGAACCTTTGGTCAATGCCGCCGAAGAAAGAGTGGAAGAACTTACCCTAAAAGGTCGAAATCTTTGGCAACAGTTAGACGAGCTTCAAGCAGATCTACGCTTCGAAGCCCTTGAAATCGACGATGAACTCGAAAAACTCCGCCGAGAGATACGCGGCATTCCCGAAGTCGAAGTCACCAACGAGGATTAGTGCCATGGGCTGCTGTCACTGAATACCCCTTGTCGGGGGCGCAGCATGCTGCTTTGTGGAAAATCCAGCCTAGACTCGATTCGGTATGGCAGTAAATCCTGCACACCATGAATTGCCTTTAGATCTTCACCCGTGTAGCCCGTGTCTCAATGGTCAGTTCAGGAATGTCGCTGAGTTCTTTTTCGTCAAGGCAGTACTGCTCGCAGACGAGGCTGAGACGGCTACTTGTGCTAGTGACTGCCCGAACCGAATGGGTCAAATCGCCTTGGAAAAGCACAAGTTTGCCCGCTTGGGGAAGAATCTGTCCGACTTGCTTACGGGGAGTTCGAAGAATCAGTTCGCCACCGTCGAGATCGGTTGGCACGTTCACGTAAAGGACACTGACTGCAGAAGGTGGATCGATGGTTTTGCAGTAGGAGCGCAGGCTGCGGTCAATATGGGGATCAACCCGCGAGCCATTCTTTAAAAGCAGCGGATTGAGATAGAAAGCGTTGCAATCGGGTAGCAGAGCGACGTCCAAATAGGGGCGAAACCAGGGAAAGCGTCGAATGACCTCAAGGAGGGCTGTGCGCCTGAATACGACTGAAAATCCCTTGGTACCGACAAAATCGCGGTTTAAGTTGTTGACTGCCAAGTAAGGGGAAGCCTGGATCTGGCCTTGAAGTTCACTTAAGTAGAGGGATTCGAAGACCTGTTCCCGCTCGGTGTAGTAACCCACGACGCATTCCAAAAATCACCTTAACGATCATCGCCGATTGGAGAGGCGATCTGCACGTTCCTTGCGGAAAAGCTGATGGATCTGCGTATAGCGCAGTTGCGGTTTGCTGGTAAACTTATTTAGTCAACATAAGTTCATAATCGACGGCTTCCAGTCAACTGTCGGTGTGAAGAAGAGGGATCTGAGTGACTCATGTCGTAGATACGGCCAGTATTCGTGTGCACAATCGGGCATTGCTTAATCGCCTAGAATCGATCACCTATCAAGATGTTTTGGCTGCTATTCCCAAGAAATGTTTTGAACGGGATACCCAGCGTGGCTTGCTTGCCGTTGCAACCCATCTTGTTATTCTGACTGCTTCCTATGCGCTTCTTGCCGTTGCACCTGTTTGGTGTGCCCCAATTCTTTGGGTCTGGTTAGGAACAGTACTCTGGGGAAATTTCGTGCTTGCCCACGACTGTGGCCACCAATCTTTCTCGCCTAACAAACAACTGAACGCATTGATTGGCCATTTGCTTCTGTTGCCAACTCTCTATCCTTATCATGCATGGCGGATCATGCACAATCGCCATCATGCCTGGACAAATCACCAGGACAAGGACAACAGTTGGCGGACGATTACGCCTGAAGCCTACAACAGTATGTCCCCGATCAATCGCTTCTTCTACTACAATGTTCACGCCTATTTCTGGTGGTTTGCATCGGAAATTCACCTGTTTGCTTTTCACTTTGATCGCAAGAAGTTTTCTGATCCGGAATGGAAATCAGTCAGCGTCTCCGTGGCAGTTATCATTGCGTTTATGGCTGTCTTCTTTCCCACGTTGATTTACTTCACGGGACTTTGGGGATTTGTCACCTACTGGTTAATGCCCTGGATGGTCTTTCACTTCTGGTTGAGTACGTTTACCCTTGTTCATCACAACCATCCCGATATTCCTTACTACCCTGAAGGCGAATGGAATCCGGTTAAAGCCCAACTGTTCGGTACGGTTCACTGTGAATATCCTTGGTGGGTGGAATTGGTTTGCTACAAGATTGGGGTTCATATTCCCCATCACCTTTCGACGGCCATTCCCTACTACAACCTAAGGGAGGCTCACGAAGCACTCAAACTTCAGTTTCCAGAATTTATTCACGAGTCGCGCTTTCAGTGGTCTTACCTGCAAGAGATCGTTAGTCAGTGCCACCTCAGCGATGAAGAGGGCTATCACATTCCAGCTAAGTCAGTGCGTGGTCAGTAAGGCTTAAGAACGTTCTTTAAAAAAGCTCCCTTCACTTTTGTAAAGGGAGCTTTTTTGTGGTTGCATTTGAACTACTACTCAGGTAGCTCTGGAAATTTTTGTTTAGTTTTCGCCATTTTGAGCCTATAAGGTCTGACAGTTGAATGACACTGTGGAATTTGCCGCTATGCGCAAGATCATCCGTTGGCTAGCCACTTTTCTCTTTGTGATTGCGATGCCTGCTACTGCCCTTCCCGACGATCCCTCCACCCCGAATGGTCTGCAATTTCGTCTCGAAGAAGGCAAAAAGCAGGAGGAGAAACCGCGTCCACCGGTGCAAACAGTTCCTCTGAGCGAACAACGCATACAGGAAATTTTGAAGCGCTTCCCGGCATTGCCCGCGTCGAAGCCCCCGTTGGTCTTGCCCCAAGAGCCGATCACCTTACCCAGAACAGGGAAAACAATTCCCCAGCCTTTTCCCGCCAATCTCGGACCGACTGCTTCGATTTCGCCCTTTGCTGGCTCCCCAAGGCGACCTGGGGGGGAGACGAGCCAACCTTTGGCTATTCTGCGCTTTCAGCCCCAAGGTGATGTTCCTCTTGCCCCGAACTTGAGTGTGACTTTCTCAGAGCCGATGGTTCCAGTTACTTCTCAAGAAAAACTGGCTGCGACGAGGCCACCGATTCAATTCAGCCCTCAGCCGGAAGGCCAGTGGTACTGGCTCGGTGCTCGCACCCTCTTTTTTGAGCCAAAAGGCCGTTTCCCGATGGCAACGGAGTACACAGCAACCATTCCTGCCGGAGCGAAAGCCGCCAATGGTCAGATTTTGCCCCAAGGGCAAACGTGGAAATTTCGTACCCCAGCGCCTTCTTTGCAAGCCAGTTTTCCAGGTGGTACCCGTCAAACATTAGACCCAATCATCTTCCTGCGCTTCGACCAAAAAGTAAAACCAGAAGCCATTCTTGCTCGCCTACAACTGCGTTCTGGATTGAAAAATTGGCCTTTGCGGTTGGCAACACCCACAGAAATAGAAGCGGATTCGTTTACCCATGGACTGACACAGGGATTGAAAGCAGGATATTGGGTCGCGTTTAAAGCAACAGAAAAGTTCTCAAAAAATACAGAATTTATAGTGACGCTTCCACCGGGAGCTTACTCTCAAGAAGGGCCACGTTCTACAGAAAAAGCGATCAGTTTCAAGTTTCGGACCTACGGTGTTTTTCAATTTTCTGGCTTGGGCTGTAACTATGGCCAACCACCCTGCTCGCCGGATAGCCTAAAAGCAACTTTCAGCAATCCTTTGGATGCAACTGCTTTTAAACCAAATCAGATTCAAGTCAGCCCAGAAGTCAAGAACTTTCAGCCGATTATTTCTGGTGATAGTGTTTATTTTCAAGGCAATTTTGAAACGAGTACGTCTTACCAATTTCGCTTTGCAGCGGGATTGAAAGATCAGTTTGGCCAAACCTTGTCTTCCGAAAAGGTTACCAGCGTCCGGACTGGGCTTTTTCCAACCCAGTTGAGCTTTGGAAATTATCAAGATGTTTTCATCCTTGATCCCCAAGCCCCGAAACAGCTATCTGTATATAGCCGCAGCAATTCCACACTAAGAGTGCAGTTGCGCAAAGTAACCCCTCAAGATTGGGGAGCTTTTCAGGGTAGTCGCTACTCCCAGAACAAAGCATTTCCTGGTCGTCAGGTTTTTGATCAAAAGATTGCAGTGTCGAAAGCTTATACCCTCCAGGAAATCCCACTCAATCTCACATCTGCTTTGAATGATCAGGGATTTGGGCAGGTTTTGGTGATTGTCGAAGCAGGAGAAGGCAAAGAAACCCAGCGCATCGTTGCTTGGGTTCAATCCACTCACATTGGTTTGGGTGGATATTCCGATGGGCAAAATGTCTTGGTTTGGGCAACAAATCTGGCCGATGGTAAACCGTTGAGCGGTGTCAATCTGAAGCTAGAGAATACTTCTGGGATAACCGATGGCAATGGCATCGCACAATTACCAATCAGCAGTTCATCACCTTTCTTGATCGCCAGCCATGGTCAAGATACCGCTTTACTCTTCGGGAATTGGTACCAACAGTCCCGTTACGATAGTCTCCAGTGGTATGTCTTTGATGACCGTAAATTGTATCGCCCAGGTGAAACGGTTCACTTCAAAGGTTGGGTGCGTCGCTTAAATCTTAAAGAGAGCAGTTTAACCTTATCTACCAATCGACAGATTCACTATGTGATCAACATTCGAGGCAGCAAACTGACTGAAGGGAATCTCACAACCAACAGCTTCGGCGGTTTTGATCTGACGTTCGACCTGCCAAAAGTGGTTAATCTTGGCGAGGCAACCCTTGAACTGCAGGCCACTTCTGGGGAAACTCTGGATCATTCCAGTTTCACCCATGGTTTTCGCATTGAAGAGTTCCGCCGCCCCGAATTTAGCGTTTCAGCCAGTGCCCCCCCTGGCCCATTTCTCGTTGGTCAAAGCGCAGAACTTTCCGCTGAAGCGAGCTACTACAGCGGTGGTGGACTCGCCAAAGCATCAGTTACCTGGCAAGTCACAGCCACACAAACCAACTACACCCCTCCAAATTGGGACAAATTCACCTTTGGGACATGGTTCCCTTGGTGGAGAACGTTTGACAGTTTTGGTGGTCAAACGTCAACTCAGAATTTCAATAGCACGACGGATGGTTCTGGCAAACACTCTCTGCGTATGCGCTTTGATCGCACAAAGCCCTCCCGTCCGACCCGAATTCAGGCCAATGCCACGGTTCAAGATGTCAACCGTCAGGCGATGACTGGTGCAACTTCTTTCCTCGTCCATCCTGCTTCGCTTTACGTTGGGCTGCGTAGCGAAAAGACTTTTGTGCAGAAAGGCGATGTTTTCACGATCGAGAGCATCGTCACCGATATAGAAGGTAAGGTCGTCCCCAATCAAAAAGTGTCCGTAACCTTTGTCCGTATGGATTGGGTGCAAGAAGCAGGGCAATGGAAGCAGGTCGAGAAAGATCAGCAATCCTGTGCGATTCAGTCTACGGGCGAGGCGATTTCCTGTAAGTTCACCCCTTCTGAAGGTGGTACTTACCAAGTCAAAGCGACGGTCAACGACGACAAAGGCCGCACCAACGCAACAGAATTGACCCTTTGGGTGCCTGGTGGTGCAACGCCACCGAACCGCAGTGTGGAGCGCGAAGAGGTGACATTAATTCCTGACCGCAAGCTCTATCAACCAGGTCAAACGGCTGAAGTTCTGGTGCAGTCTCCTTTTCCAGGTGCCAAGGGCTTGCTCATTCAAGATCGCAACGGCATTGTTTCACGAACCAGTTTCAGCCTCGACGGCTCCAGTGCTACTTTACGCATTCCCGTTGCTGAGAAGGATTATCCAAATATCAATCTGCGCGTCGAACTGGTGGGCGAAAGTCTTCGTACCGACGACAAAGGCCAACTCGACAAAACCTTGCCCAAACGTCCTGCTTTTGCTTCTGGAACACTCAAACTTGCTGTTCCTCCTTTAGCGCGTACATTGTCTGTGACAGCAAAGCCGGAACAGAGCGCTGTTCTGCCAGGAAGTACCACAGCCATCGATCTCGAAGTCAAAGATGCTAGTGGAAAACCGCTTGCCAACAGTGAAGTCGCCGTCGTAGTTGTCGATGAATCCGTGCTGGACTTGGCGGATTATCGACTCGCAGACCCACTAGCAATTTTCTATCCAGAACATACTGAAACCCTTTCAAGCAATGACCTGCGCGAACAGTTGATGCTTCAGGCAAATCTTGGGGAGGGCAATGATGCTTTGTCCCGAAATGAGGTTAGTGGTGTGCGTCAGAGGGCTTTCGCTGAAAGCGCAATGCCTGCTCCTGCGTCAGCTCCGGGTAGGTCATTAAAAGAAGCTGCCGCAGACAATAGCCCGATTGCTCTGCGCTCCAACTTCGATCCACTCGCCATTTTCGCGCCTTCAGTCACCACCGATAGCCAAGGTCATGCAAGGGTCACGGTCAAAATGCCCGACAACTTGACCCGCTACCGGGTGATGGCGGTGGCGGTGAGCGGCAGTAATTTCTACGGCAAAGGCGAAAGTACCCTCACGGCTCGTCTGCCGCTGATGATTCGGCCTAGTGCGCCTCGATTCCTCAACTTCGGCGACCGCTTCGAGTTGCCTGTGGTTGTCCAAAACCAGACCGATGCTCCTATAGAAGTCGAAGTCGCTCTTCGGGGTACGGGTTTCTTACTGACAAAATCCGGCCAACGAGTAACAGTACCAGCCAATGACCGTGTCGAAGTCCGTTTCCCTGCTGAAGCGAATCAAAGTGGGGAAGCCCGCTTTCAAGTCGCTGGCCTTTCTGGAATCTACCAAGATGCGGCGGAGATTGCTCTGCCTGTTCAAATTCCTGCCACATCAGAAGCTTTTGCCACCTACGGCCAGATCGATGAAGGGGCGATTGTTCAACCGATTCAAGCTCCTGATAAAGTCCTCAAGCAAGTCGGTGGATTGGAAATATCTACCTCTTCCACAGGGTTACAGGCTCTCACCGATGCCTATCTCTACATCGCCAAGTACCCCTACGGCTGCGTCGAGCAAGTCTCTTCACGGGTGATGGCCACTGCGGCACTGAGAGATATTTTGAGTGCCTTTAAAGTGGA
>JACMLN010000011.1 GCA_014379585.1 Gloeobacterales cyanobacterium ES-bin-313
AGCAAAGTGGGCGTTGCTTCGCCTAGCCAGATGCGCAGAATATTCGGCACAGGCAGATCCATATCGCCTGCTCCGAGGCCAACTTTGCCAACGGCAAGGGCAGGCATTGCACCGAAACTTTCTGCCAGGGCACAGACAATCGCTGCACCCGTCGGCGTGACCAGTTCTCGATGCATATTGTTGCTATAGACAGGAACGTTTCGGGATTCCCAAAGTTTGACAACTGCTGGGGTTGGCACAGGCATGAGTCCATGGGCGGCCTTCACCAAACCACCACCGATGGGCAGTGCCGAACAGACAAGATGTTGAATATTCAGATAGTCCAGACCCAAGCTGGTGCCAACAATATCGACGAGGGCATCGGTGGCACCGACTTCATGAAAGTGGACTGCTTCCGGGGTTGTGCCATGAACCGCCCCTTCTGCCTCAGCGAGAACCTGGAAAACTTTGAGACTCCACTGTTCTGCCCGTTCTGGGAGTTTCGCCCCAAGGATCATCTGCTGGATTTCGGGGAGATGGCGGTGGAGATGATGACGACCAGCCACCAGATCTACCCGTGCTTTGGTGGCAGCAATTCCATTTTTGAGCACACGCTCGAAGTGGAGATGGTATTCATCGCTCATCCCAAGCTTCGCCAACATTTCGACCAAATATTCACTGGGAACGCCAGCATCGACGAGGGCACCCAAACACATATCTCCGGCAATCCCCGATGGGCAATCAAAATAGGCTATCTTCATCCCAAAGTTTCCCGAACGGACTGTTGCCAGTCTAGGTCTTTCCAAAAATGCGCACAAAAAAAGCGGGCTTGGTAGCCCGCCTCAAGAACGCAGCAGCTTAGCGTGCGATGGTCACACGGTAGGAGCCATCGGCACCAACAGTTTGGGTGACGACGTTGTGGCCAGTGCGCTTGACTTCGGCCAAGGTCTTGTTGATGGCGTACTTTTGGTTGATCGAGTTGATCAGTTCAGTCTGGTTGTGCTTTTTGGCAACGCCCCAGAGGTCAGCGATCAAGTCGAAGGAACCATCCGCATTGCGGGACCAGCCCAAATCGTATTCGCCATCAAGTGTTGCAACGATGTCTGCACGAACCCGTTGGCCGTTGTAGCCACGGACATCAGCGATGGTCTTGACGGAGATGCCAAGGTCGCGCAGAGAAGACTTGAGGATTTCGGAATCGGTGATCTTGGTGCGGAGAGTGCTGAAGTGAGACATGGTGAACTCCTGAAAGAAATTGAGTGAACGTGGAATTATGTTTGCGTGGACGTGGAATAGATCATCTGAAGAAGGAATGACTTCTTAGATGGCTTAGAACTCCATGCGCTGATATTCAGCGAGCATGGTTGCAGCTGGCCGCGCTCGATGTCTGGCCCACTCTCGTAGAGCAGTGACCTGCTCCGTGAGTGTTCGAGACAATGGCATAGTCGCCTTTAGGGCAGCCAGAATGTCAAACTGCGTGAACTCCCGCCCTTGAGCAAAGGCGTCGTACATCGCAGCTACCAGCCCCTGCTCGATCTCCGCTCCCGAATACCCTTCACAGGTATGGGAGAGTTGATCGATATCGAAGCGGGCAATATCTTCGCGGCGCTTGCCGAGGTGGATGCGGAAAATTTCTTTCCGCTCCTCAAAGTTCGGCAGATCCACAAAGAAAATTTCGTCGAAGCGGCCCTTACGCAGGAACTCGCTCGGCAGACGCTCCACCCGGTTGGCCGTCGCCATCACAAACACCGGGGAAGATTTTTCCTGCATCCAAGTGAGGAAGCTGCCAAAGATGCGCGAGGAGGTGCCACCATCTGAGTCACCAGACCCGCCAGCACCGCCAAAGGCTTTGTCCACTTCGTCAATAAACAGGATAGCTGGAGAAATAGATTCAGCAACTTTTAGGGCATTGCGCAGATTCGCTTCCGAGCGACCCACCATGGAGCCGTCGTACACTCGACCCATGTCGAGGCGCAGAAGAGGCAAACCCCAAAGCCGTGCTGTCGTCTTGGCGATCAAAGATTTGCCACATCCTGGAACGCCGAGAATTAACATGCCCTTCGGCTGGGGCAAACCGTACTGTCTCGCCCTTTCGGTAAATGCGTCCGCCCGTTGACCGAGCCAGCGCTTTAGTTCCGTCAGCCCACCGACAGCATCGATCGTCTCATCGACTTCCAAATACTCAAGGATGCCGTTGCGCTTGATAATCTGCTTCTTCTCGGAGAGCACGATATCCACCTCAGCTTCGGTGAGATGACCAGAAACCACCTCAGCCTTGCGGTAGACTTTGTCCGCCTCATCACGGGTCAAGCCCAGCGTTGCTTTTACGAGTTTTTCGCGGCCTTCAGTGCTCAAGCGACGCGTACGGCTCGCACTGGTCTTGAGATGACCATTTAAAACTTCGTCCAACTCGGCCATGTTGGGAAGCGGGAATTCCAAGACTGCAGCATCTTTTTCAAGCTCAACTGGAATGCGTTGCACTGGGGACATCAACACAAACGCTTTGCTCATGCCCTTGAAGCTCGCAATAGCATCCCGCAACCACCGCATCACCGAAGCAGATTCGATAAAGGGATGCAGATCCTTAAAAACAAAGATCCCAGGCTCTCGCTGACGCACGACCCATTCAATCGCTGCTTCGGGAGAAACCGTATTGTGCTGAGTGACAGTACGAGGCCGCCCATACTCGATGATGCCGTGGGTGACAGTCCACAAAAAGAGCTTGCGTGCAGGTTTTAACTGAGAAATCGCAGCAATCGCTTGCTCTGCACGTTCCTCCTCAGGAGTGACCAGGTAGATGAGCGGGTAGTGGGCCTGAAGAAGCACTTCGAGTTCGCGCATGACCAATCACCAGAGGGGTAAACAGTTAGCCGACCAAAGAAACCAGTTCCTGGGGGGCTGTTTCAACGAGCGGAGGATCGCTCAAGATGGCCTTCGTCCGGGGGAGCATCTCAAGGGAGTCAGTGCGCATCACCAACGAAGTCTTGCATTCGGGGCAAGCGTAAACGCGGTGGGCACGCCCATGGGCTGCTTCCACAGCTTCTGGGTGCTCCAACAAAAATTGCAGCGCCCGTTCTGCCAACGCAGACATCGGTTGCTCATCGACTGCCGCCTTGATCTTGAGCTGGCGATGCAGCTCGGGGGACAGGTACAGGGTGACTTTGTGCTTGCTATCTTCCATAAATCTCTACTTGGTGTCTATCCCTGGTGGAAAGTCGTTCCACCCGTCGTTGCCGCCCATGGTACACAGCTCCAAACAGCATAGCTTCAACTAATTAACAATTCTTTACAATGGAATTGAGAATTCAAAATTCAAAATTCAAAATTCAAATCTGCATTCATCGTTTTTTCAGGAGCCACCAAAAGCAGAAATCAAACACAGAAAAACACCTCGATATCAGCCTTTGAAAATTTAAGGTGAAGATTGATTGCGCAGTTGCAAGCAAACATTTAAACTAAGCCTATGCACCTAGCCACTCTCTCCGTCGTCACCCTGGCGAGCCTAGCAATTGTATCTGTGGGCAACAGCACTGTCCGCGCGGGCAAATCCTTTCCAAAAGCTTTCTTAGACTTGGTGACTCTAACGGTGATGACTGTTTTCTGGTTTGGCTTCTTCCACATTTTGAATTCTTAATTTTGAATTTTGAATTTTGAATTCAAAATTTTGAATCATTTAGAGTGCCGCAAGAATTTGCTCACCCATCTGTTTGCAACCAATCACTTGGGTTCCAGGAGCAGCGAGATCTCCCGTGCGGTAACCTAAATCCAGCACTTTGAGTACAGCTTGTTCGATCCGATCAGCGGTTTTGGGCTGGTTGATTCCGAAGCGCAGCAACATCGCACCAGAAAGAATCTGTGCAAGTGGATTGGCTTTGTCCTGTCCAGCAATGTCTGGAGCTGAACCGTGAACAGGTTCAAACAGTCCCGGTCCACTGCTACCCAGTGAAGCGGAGGGCAACATGCCAATGGAGCCAGTCAGCATGGCGGCTTCGTCGGAGAGAATATCGCCGAACAAGTTTCCTGTCACAATCGTGTCGAACTGTTTGGGCCAACGCACCAACTGCATGGCGCAGTTATCGACGTACATATGGCTGAGTTCCACGTCGGGATATTCGTTGGCGAGCTTTGTGATGCCCTCGCGCCACAGTTGCGAAACTTCTAAGACATTCGCCTTGTCCACAGAGCAAAGTTTGCCCCGGCGCTTGCGGGCAGATTCAAAGGCGACGCGACCGATGCGTTCGATCTCATCCTCGCCGTAGCTCATTGTATTCACGCCACGCCGCATCCCTTTTTTCTCAGGGAAAATACCCTTGGGCTGGCCGAAGTAAATGCCACCGGTGAGTTCGCGGACGACCAAAATATCGACACCCTCGATCACTTCGCGTTTCAGCGTCGAAGCGTCGATCAACTGCGGGAGAATCGTTGCCGGTCGCAAATTAGCAAACAGTCCAAGGGCACTGCGTAGACCTAGAAGTGCACGCTCAGGGCGCTTATCGGAGCTGAGAGTATCCCATTGATAACCACCAACAGCCCCCAGGAAAACAGCATCACTTGATTGGCAGAGGTTGAGTGTTTCAGCAGGCAGTGGTTCTCCTGTCGCATCGATCGCTGCACCACCGACGGGGGCTTCTGTAAACGCAAACGTCAAACCATCCAGTTTGCCAGCTGTTTCGAGGACAGCTACAGCCACAGCCATGATTTCAGGCCCAATGCCGTCCCCAGCGAGGACTGCAATCTTAAAATGTTCCACGAATTCTCCCTGCCCAATTCAGCCCACCTAGGCTACCATAGCCAACTGCAACATTTACTCCTGGGTGGTTTGGGCGAGCTGCTTTTCCTTGTCCTTGCGGCGTTTTTTGGCGTAGAGCTGGATTGTGATGGCAAAGATGGCGATTAAGCCGACGATAATTGCTCCAGTCGTATTCAAAGGAAGATCATTTTTAAAGACAGCAAGTAGGACGATAGTGATCAGTAACAAAGTCGGCGCTTCATTGAGGGCACGCAACTGCTTGCTTTTCCAGGTACAGGTTCCAGCTTCCAGTTGATTCATCAACCGCACACAGTAAAAATGGTAGCCAATCAACAGGAAGACCAGAGCCATTTTGATATTCAGCCAGCCCTCGCGCATATAGTCTGGCACCGTCGAGAGTAGCCCGATGGCCATGGCAACTGTCACAAGCATTCCGGGCAGGGTAATGATGCCGTAGAGGCGCTTTTCCATGTAGACGTACTGGGTTTTCAGGATCTGCCGGGCGGGTTCTGGCTGCTCGTCGGCTTCAACGTGATAGATAAACAACCGCACCAGATAAAAAAGTCCCGAAAACCAAACCACCACACCGACGATGTGAAAGGCTTTGAACCAAAAGTAGGCTTGAGATTCCATGAAGGCAATCATGCACTGCGAAACCACGATAGCCCAGTATTCGTCATCAGTAACAAAGGAGAAAGCCCTGAGACTTTAGATTGAGACTGATCACCTTCGATGCGCGTCCATCTCGGATGAATCGAACAAACCGGGGTAACATCCCACAGTACACTGCGCACCTAGGATGCCCTACCACTTGTCAGTAAATTTTCTTTCTGCCAAGAGGCTCGATAATTGCTGTCTCAGGTTTAGAGACCCACAGCTTCTCCTCCGACTTTTGCGAAGTAGTCTTGAGAATCCATGATGCAAATATCGACGCTTGATTCCAAGGCTTTGCGGGCATAGCAAGGCTTTGCGGGCATAGCAAGTCGCGTAGTAAGGCCGCTCAGGAATTTGGCGGCGAAAGCCATCGATCAAGTCCTGATAGTAGCTATCGGAGGCTTCACCGCTCAAGTGCGAAACTCGTCGCTTTTACTAAGCAGCGAGTTTCGTCGTCACTCCTTACTGTGACTCTGTTTGTTCTTCCTACTACAATGGGGCGACTTATCGCCAAAATGTCTACCATGCGCTTTCGGATTTCCCGCCTCCAAGTCTTGGGTTTACTGCTGATTTTGCTTTTCTGCAATGCCCTACCTGTAAGCAGCCAAACGCTCCCTGCCAAGATCGATAAAATCATGCAGAAGTATCACGATCTTCAGCAATTTGATGGCATTGTTCTAGTCGCACAAAAAGGTAAGATTCTCTACAAAAAAGCTTTTGGCATAGCTGACCGCGAATGGAATATCCCAATTACGACCAGCACTAAATTTAAAATTGCCTCGATTACGAAGCAATTTACAGCACTGCTGATCATGCAACTTGTTGAGCAAGGAAAACTCAAATTAGAAGGCACGATCTCTGATTATCTGCCAGATTACCGCACAGACACAGGGAGTAAAATTACCCTCAAACAGCTTTTGACCCATACTTCTGGATTGCCCAACCTCGACGAGGATGCGGGTTTCTATCAGAGTCACGAGGCACAACTCGCTAGTCCTTCCTACGTAGTGAAAACTTTTTGTAGTGGCGACTTGATAAGCATACCGGGTCAGAAGTTCAACTACAATAATTCGGACTATATCATTCTTGGGGCAATTCTTGAAAAAGTAACAGGCAAGTCTTACGAACAGTTACTTCAAAGCGAAATCCTGCAGCCGCTCAAGATGACTTCCTCGGGACTGATCCATGAGGAAACAGTCTTAGGTAAACTTGCTCGCGGCTACGTCTACAGCAATTCCCTCTACACCAATGAACCCTACTTTCGCATCCAGAACTTCTACGCTGCTGGAGCAATGTACTCGACTATCGACGATCTATATACCTGGGATCGTGCCCTTGACACCAATCGCCTTTTGAGCAAATCTGCGACGACGATCATGTTTACTCCTACCAAAGCGCTGGGCTACGTTGCCCTTGGCAGTTGGGTCTATACGCTGAAGTTTGCGGGTGGAGCAACACCGTTATTTATCGAACGTCAGGGCAGTATCGGTGCTTTTCACAGTCTCAATTTGCGCGCACCTGAACAAGACATCGATTTAATCTTGCTCAGTAATCTTGACAGTTCAGATCTATTTACGATCTACGCCAAAAAAGGACTGCCCTACGAACTCCTTCAAGCCATCTTTGAACCTTAGAGCTGATTCGTAAAGCTGGGTTTGGATACCACAGAAGCAAGTCTCAGCAAGCCTTTCAGCATCAAACGCGTATTTTATACAACTAACGCTGAGATCGGCTCCGGGCAGGGTTCCTGGCCACTAGCTGGGAACTTTACGAATTAGCTCTTAGGCGCAAATATCATTGGTGCAATTGGATCGACCGAATCACAGGAATTTTCTCAAGTTGCTGGGTGTAGATAAATATTTTGAACCTACACCCATGTACAAGGCCACAAGGCAAGCCCTGTAAGAAGTCCCCTCGCATTAGCTGATTCTTTGACGTTCCTTGAGGAACTGTAGGAGATCTTTACGCATTTGATAGTAATCGGGATGATTGGCAATTTCTAGGGTATTGCGTGGTTTAGGAAGAGTATTTTTGATAATCGAGTGAATTGTTGAGGCTGGGCCAGGTGTCAGCTTAATAATTCTGTCACTGAGTAGGAGGGCTTCATCGATGTCGTGGGTAATCATGACAACGGTGATGCCGAGTTCCGCGCAAAGCTGCATCAAGGCTTCCTGCAACTGGTAGCGGTTTGCAGCATCGAGGGCGGAGAAAGGTTCATCTAACAAAAGGACTTTCGGACGAATCGCAAGTGCTCTGGCAAGACCAACCCGCTGTCGCATCCCCCCTGAAAGTTGGGCGGGGCGCTTAGTTGCGGCATCGCTCAGTTCAACGACCTCAATGATCCGATCAATAATTGCAGCGCGGTCTGTTGGTGTCGCATCAACGCAGACACGATCGACGGCTAAGGCAATATTTTCGCGGACATTGAGCCAGGGCAATAGGCAATGATCTTGAAAGACGACCATACGCTCTGGCCCTGGACGGGTGACTGGGATGCCTTGGTAATAGACTTGACCTGAACTCGCCATTTCAAGACCTGCCAGCAAACTGAGTAGGGTGGATTTTCCGCAGCCCGAATGACCGACAAGTACAACAAATTCCCCAGCGTGAATCTCAAGATCAATATTGCTTAGAACACAGCTTGAAGCTGTAAACCGCTTTTCGACATGGCGAAATTCGAGCAGAGCAGTCATTAGGGTGTCTCCTTGGGCATACTGCGGGCAAGTTTTGTGATCAGTTGGTCAAGGGCAATCCCTGTCAAACCGATGATCAAGATCGAAACAATCAATAAGCCGAGATCGAGGTTATTCCAGGCATTCCAGACGAAGGCACCGATCCCCTGGGCACCTGTCAACATTTCGGCGGCCACGATCACCATCCAGGCAATGCCCAAAGAAATGCGCATTCCAGTAAACAGATTGGGCAAAGTCGCAGGAATGATGATCTGGCGTAGAACTGTCGATTTGGGCAAATCGAGCACTTGAGCAAGATTCCAATAGCCCTTCGGAATACTGTGTACGCCAAGAGCAGTATTTAAGACAATCGGACAAAGACTGGTGATGAAGATGACGAAGAGGGCAGCGAGTTCGCTATTGTGCAAACTGGCCAACCCAATTGGCAACCAGGCCAGAGGCGAAACGGACTTGACCAGTTGAATCGAAGGATCGAAGGCGCGACTGGCTTTCGGCGAGATGCCAATCCAGAGACCAAGGGGAACCCCGACCAAAAGCGCACAGCCAAAGCCGACAGCGACCCGCCCTAGGGAATAACAAAGCAGCCAGCCAATGCCAATATCCGAAGGGCTGGCGACGGAGAAGGCTTTGCCAAATAGGGGGCCGCAAAGAGCAAGGACGGTGGCTGGTGAGGGTAGATCAGCAATTGCAGTCGCTGTGACCAGCCACCAAAGACCCAATAGGGCGATCGGTGGAAGGCAAGGTAGAAGCCATTGCACCGGGAGGCGGCGCTCTGGCATGTCAAAGGTAGTTGTCATGGTTAAACCTTCTTGATGTCGAAGTTTTTGATGTAGGCGACTGGGTTGCCTGCATCGAAGGTGCGGTGATCTAGAAAACCACTTTCCGGCTTGTAGTCCACCTTGGGAGAGCGAATACCCAGTTCCTCTGCGGCTTCGCGGTAGGTCTGGGTGAGGTACACCCGATCCAAGATCTGTTCGGCATTTTTTGGCAAAGCGCGCAGTTGGCCCCAGCGCACCATCTGAGTCAATAACCACATGCCATGGGACTTCCAGAGGTACGTGCCATGGTTATCCCCGGAGAGGTAGCGCGTATTCGCCGTCTTGTAAAACACGTTGAAATCAGAAACGGCACGAACATTGCGAATGGTATTTCCTTGGTCGTCGAATCCGCCGTAATTGTAAGTGCCAAGCATCGAGGCCCGTGCATACAGGGGGTTGGCGTTGGTGTAGGAGGAGCCAGCTGTCAAGTTGGCGACTTCGAGGCGATTGCCAGGTTGATCGCAGTACTGACACGCCTGAATCAAAGACTTGACGACGGCTTTGTGGGTATTCGGGTTGGCCGCTGCCCAAGCAGCAGTAGCCATCAGCACTTTTTCGGGATGACCACACCAAAAGTCCCGAGAAGCGAGAGCCGTAAAACCGACACCATCGAAGACAGCGCGGGCATTCCAGGGTTCGCCGATACTGTAAAGGTCGATACTCCCAGACTTCATGTTGCTCACCATCTGGGGCGGGGGCACGGTGACGACGCGCAGATCTCGATTCGGATCAATGCCGTAATGGGCTAGATAGTAGTACAGCATGTAGTGAACCATCGAAGCCGGAAACGACGAAGCCGCTGTCAGGGAATGCCCCGACTTCAAGTACTTGGCCAAGTCTGCGCCGGTGCGCACACCAGATTGCCAAAGCTGCTTAGAGAACGTAATACCACTGCCGTTGAGGTCGAGGGACATCAATGCAACGAGGGGAGTAGGCTGGGCACCACCAGCGCCGACCGTTACGTAGAGGGGGGTGGCAAGTACCGAATGGCTGGCATCGAGACGACCCTGGATCACACCGTCGCGGACGGTTGCCCAACTGGCTTCGCGAGATAGTTCCACTTCGAGGCCATTCTGTCGAAAGAAGCCTTTTTCTTGGGCAATCACAAGGGGCGCACAGTCGGTCACAGGCACAAAACCGATTTTGAGTCGCGTCTTTTCGAGTCTGCCTTTGGCAGAAGCACTTTGAATCCAAAGGTGGGGTGCAAGGGCCGCAAGACCTTGTATCGTTTGGCGGCGAGTCCAAAGCATGTTGCTCATCGTGTTTCTCCAGAAAGAACGCTCACTCGGATATCTAAGCGGGCAAAAGCGGAACGAATGGGGGCAGGCAAGGGCGTTGGTACCATGCGCTCCCCAAGGCGGCGCATGGAAGCGATTTGCTGTTCGCCCCGCGCAATCAGTTCGCGGGCATCTTCGCTCACCCGCCAGTAGTCGAAGCGCATCGTCACCCGGTTCTGGGTCAGATCCCCAAGGCGCATCTCGATCAGCAGACGGTCGAAGGCCAGGGCTTCCAAAAGAAAGTCGCAGGAAACACGGGTAGTCACCAGTGCCAACCCCCGCGAGAGTTCACTCAGCACCTGGGGTGCATGTTCCAGTAAGAACATTTCGCGACAACGTCCCTGCCAGAGCAAGTAGTTGGCATAGTAAACATTGCCGACTAGATTAGTCTCTTCAAAACCAACAATGTGTTCGTAGTTGTAGACTTCCATCGTTATCCCTCTTTGATTTGGACAGTGGTCTTACTGGTCTGGGGGGAACAGAAAACGGCGAGGACGAGCTTGCTTCCCGTCTGGAGTGCCAGGGCGAGGGTGAAGATCGTTGCTGAAGCGCACTGGATCTGCACCCAGTGATTGCTGTCGTTACTCAGCAACGTGAAAGGTGAAGCAACGCCACCTTTGATCGCGCACTCTTGGGCTGCCCAAACACGGGTTGCAGCGGTATCTTGGTCTTCTTGGCACTCGTGGACGATCAGTTCGGCAAGGGCGAAGCGTTCCGGCGTGAGCAAAGCGCGCCAGTCCAAGGACTGCACCACTTCGATGTCGCAACCCGGTGCGCCCAACACAGCCAGGGTGAGTTCATTGCAATGGGAGAAGGTCACACTGGTGAGGCTGCCAACGAGTTCTGGTTTGCCGTCCGGGCCATACATTAAGGTGACAGCTTGACCTAATCGGGTCTGCAATGCGCGTTCAGAACGCTTTTCAAGCCCTCGATCCGTTTCTAGTGCAACCATTAGCTCCCCATCGGTGTTCCCCAGTTCCCGCAGACGATTTTCGAGGTAAGGGGCAATCAGGGGCGTTGGCCAAACGAGTGGCAGGGGCGCAGGGGCAATGCGTTGGAGGCGCAATCCTTCCCAGCGCTCGACCACCAGCCCCGTTCCATCAGTGATCGCTAAGTCGTAGACGTAGACAGTGTGGTTCTCCCGATAGCGCTCCTGGGCATGGACAAAGAGAGATCCCTCGGGCAGCCCACTGCCGAAGGTGACGCGCTCGACGCCACCAGGGAGCAAGAAGGCGTGGGGCAAACAGCCCTGAATGGCGTGAATAAAGGTATCACGTACCGCAGGGCTGCCCAGAAGAAAACTGTCTGGCAGGTAGGCTCCAAACCAGGGTTCGGCGGAATCGGGGGCAATTTCGGCAATGCAGCCTGTGCCTTGAAGATGGCGATAGTTCTCCAAGCGCTGGAAGCGACCCGTGTGGAAAAGTAAAGAGCCGTAGAGATCCGCTTTTGGATCGAGGGGCAGGGGTTCGGGAAAAGGCGACAGCGAAGATTCTCTGACCAGCACACCAGCAAAGTGACAGCTCGCGGAGAAGTGATTGACCTGGAAGAGGGTGTCGGAACTGCGCAGAGCAACGGTATAAGTGCCGCCTGGTTGGGCGAGGACGCAGACACGGATCGTCAAACTGCCACTTCCTGGCACAACCACGGGACGATGAAACTGAAGATTTTCGAAGACCGGCGGCCCCTGGGTACCAGCTAGGGCACTGACTGCTTGAGCCATGGCTTCGATGCCGAGCACTGCGGGTAGAATGCGTTCCCCAGCAAAGATGTGGTCTTGCAGGTAGGGATCGCTCTCCACCGAAAGATCGGCTTCGACCACCAGTTCAATCTGCGGGTAATGGACGCGAACCCGCTCCAAAAAGCGCAGAAAAGGCAGTTCGGGTTGCGCCAACTGCACCGTCGGCAATTTGCCGAGACGACCAGCCACGACTACGGCGACAGGGCGGTGTGGATGCACGATCAGTTGGCGGAGGATTTCAACGCCAACCGTGGGCGGAATTGGGTCAATGCCTTCCTGAGCAAGCACTGCCAATCTTCCAAGTCTTTCGCCCATACCGACTCCAGACCAGACCGACCACTCCGCCGCCAGACAGCGGCAATCGGGGTAGCGGTACTGCCAGTCTTCGGTGAGGGCAGTCAACCACTCGTTGGCGGTGGCATAATCGGCTTCCCCCTCCATGCCACTGCGGGCAATAATCGAGCCAAAAGTGATTAATAGGCGCAGTTTCTCCGGCTGAATGGCCGCAAGCAGATGGCGCAGCCCCGAGATTTTTGGCTTCAAAGTGCGCCGAAAGCTTTCTTGATCGAGGGCACCGAGCAGTTGGGGGACATTCTGGCCAGCACTGTGGAGAATGCCTGTGATAACTCCCCAGTCAGCTTCCGTCCTTTGAATCGCTGTACGTACAGCTTCTGGGTCAGTAACATCGACCGCCAAGTAGCGATAATCCACTCCGTAGGCGGCAAAGCGCTCCAGGTTTTTGGCAAGTTCCGGCACCTGTTCTGGCTGGGAGCGGCCTAGCACGAGCAAGCGCACCCCACTTTCGCGGGCGAGGGTGAGGGCGCATTCCGCCGCGATTCCGCGTCCCCCACCACTGACGAGCAGAATATCCGTTGGGCCAAAAGGCAAAGCTTCGGCTTCGTGGGCATCAGCAAGCATGTTCAAGAGGGGCTCGCGGCGGCAGCCCTGCTGGTCGTAGCTTGCCTCGCAATAACTGCTGTTAGGAGCCATCGCTTCGATCCAGACCCAGTCAGCCGCCTGGGGGTGATCGAAGGGCACATTCACCACCGCTGTCGGTGTTTTGGGGTTTTCGAGGTGCAAGGTTTTGGCAAAGCCCGCCCCACCATGTCCTTCCTGTACCAAAACAAATCGGCTACCACGGCGGGCGGCAAGCATTGCCTTCGCTGCTGCGAGCAACAGCGGAACCTGGCGCTCGTCAGGATTTTGGGGCAACAGAACCACAATGCCACCGTCGCCACCACCACCGACAAAGCGTTTTTGAAGCGCTTTAGACAGGGGGTGTCCTTTGGCCGCAAAAATTTGCCACTTGCCCTGCCCACGTTTGCGTACAGGTGGTCTTGGGCATTCCACCCAATCGATGGTGAAAGGTCGCACCCAAGTCTCTACACCTGCTGGAATCGCAGGTTCTGGAGTCCTCTCAGCACTGCCCCCGCGTTGTCGCAGTGCATCCAAAGCAGCAGCCATTTCGCTGACCGTGGCATTGGCATAGTCTGTGGGCGAAGCGAGCGGTGGAAGACCGAGGCTTTGGGCGGCTCGCGTCACCAGTTGAGCGACGGTGATCGAATTGAGGTGGAGGTCACTGAGCAATCGATGGTCGGGGTGGATGGCATTCAGGGGCAGTTCTACCCGGCTGGCCACTAGAGCACGCACTACCTCAAAAGCTGAATCTCCAGCAGGAATCACAGCTAACGGTGCTTCGCGGGCTATCTTCGGTGCCTCAGCAGACATGACCAGAGCTGGAGCCAGTTCACAGGGATTGCTGAAGAAAGTCGGCTGCCAGTCTAGCGGGAAATTCCGAGAGAAGCGGCCAACGAACAGCGCTTCACGGTCGATAGCTGCACCGAGGGCGAAAGCAGCACCTACAGCTTTTAGCAGTCCACTGACCGAATCGCTCCCCGTTTCAAGGGCAATCACTGGCGTTTCGCTCACCAATCCACTGAGGACGTGGCCGGGTCCGACTTCGATCAACAGATCGACCATCGGGGTAATCAACTGCAAAGCGGCTTGAAATTTCACAGGAGAGGTTAACTGTTCGGCGAGCAGAGCGGCGATGTCCGTATCGGTTGTCAGGAAATCTCCCGTTACTGTCGAAACCAGGGGTCGCTTAGGAGCACTGAGAAGAGTATTTGCTAAAATGGAGTAAAAGGGTTGAACGGCTGGCTCCATCAATGGCGAGTGAAAGGCGTGGGAGACTTTTAGTAACGTGGCTGCACAGCCCAGACGGCGTGCTTGTTCGACGATTGTGAGTACTTGGGTCGTCGCCCCTGCGATCACCGTTTGGTGGGAACCGTTCAAACAGGCAACCACCACGTCGGTTCCAGCAATTAGCGATAAGGCCTGAGATCCATCGCAACTCAGACTGGCCATCGCTCCCGTTTCTCCAGGCAACGCCATCAATTGCCCTCGTTGAGCCGCAAGACTAACCAGGGTTTCCGCATCAAAAGCGCCGCTCCAGTGCAGGGCAACCAATTCACCCAAGCTGTGGCCAAGGGCTACTTGGGCTTCGATGCCAAGTATGTGCAACGCTTCTAGACCCGCCAGACTGGCAGTGACGATCTGGGGCTGGGCCACTTCTGTGGCAGTTTGATCTGGATTTTTCGGCAAGGCCACCTGCGCGTAGAGGCGTTTGATTACAGCAAAGCGCTCCGCGAGAAGTCCACCATCGGGTCTGGCCACCACACCCTGTCCTGGGAAGAGAAAACCAATGCGGGGGTCACTGTCCCCTGTGCCTAAAAAGACACCCGCTTCTGGATCGAGGCGGCTGACGATGCCTTCCTGGAGCCAAGTGTGTAGCAGCTGCAATCCAGCGCACAGGGCTGTTGGGTTCGAGGCGACCAGTGCCACCCGAAAAGCACCAGCTACAGGTTGCTGACTCAGATGCGCGGCCAGATCGGTAACTTCGGCGCGGGAAAGGCGCTCAGCATAGCGCAACAGATGCGCAATTTGCGCCTGGAGATCTTCGTTGCTAGGCGCGCTCAAGGTGATCAATTCTGCATCCTGGCGACCCGCTGCCAACAAGGTCGGAAGCTCGCGATGCTCATCGACCCCTTCAAGGACGATGTGAGTATTGATGCCACCGAAACCCATGGCACTCACGCCAGCCCGCCGAGGCTGATCTGCGGGCCAGGGTTCAGCGTGACGCAAGATGCGCAGAACAGCTTGCGCTCCCCGCAGTTCCTGATGGGGATGGCAACAACCTGTAGTCGGTGGCAGCACTTGTTGATGGAGGGCCATGGTCGCCTTGATCAGACCCGCCACGCCAGCCGCCGCCTTGGTGTGGCCAATGTTGGCTTTGATCGAGCCGAGGGCAGCCGGAGAAGCCTGCCGATTTGCTTGTCTACGCACCTGGGAAAGACTGGTGAGTTCCACCTGATCTCCAACAGCAGTGCCGGTGCCGTGGCCTTCGAAGTAACCAACTGTATCGGGACCAAAGCCTGCTTGGACGTAAGCGCGTTGAAGTGCCAGCATTTGGCCATCCACCTCAGGCCGAATCAATCCACCACTGCCATCGGAGGAGATTCCCCAACCGCGAATCGTGGCGTAGATCCGCCGATGTTGGGCGAGGGCATCCGCTTCGCGCATCAGCACGAGCACCCCGCAGCCTTCACCGGGCAAAAAGCCTGTGGGTCTGCTGTCGTAAATGCGCATGTCCTCTTTGGAGAGCGCTCCCGCTTTGGCAAAGCCGATCAACTCGAAGGGGTCGAGGCTCAGATCTACACCCCCAACCAGAGCAACATCCAGCTCTCCAGCCACCAACGCTTTGCAACCCGTACTGACGGCCAGCAAAGAAGAACTACAGGCACCATCGACGGTGTAGCCACCACCACCCAGGTTGAAGTAGTTGCAAATCCGGCCAGCAATGGTATTGGAAAGTCCACCCGCCAAACTGTCCTCGTTCACTTCGGGAAAGGGGCGCTTGTATTCGACTTCTAGTTCTTCCAGCAAACTGGCAGTCTGAGCAATGCCTTGCTCGGCAAGCACTTTGGCGATCACCCGTCGAACAAAAGGCCAGCGCAAGCGCATCACCCCGGAGCGCGAAAACTCTCCTGTCAGGGTATTGCCCAAAAAGACCCCTGTATTCTTCTTTGGCAGACCTTCACCTCCAGCGAAACCGCTGTCGAGGAGGGCACGTTCCGCCGTCTCCAGAGCCAGCCAGTGGGTGAGATCCGTGCTGCGATAGGTGCCACCCCCCACCCGAAAGCGTTCGCGGTCGAAGTGATAATTGGCGATCACAGCTGCTTCTTTGCCGTAGGTGCGATCGGCGGCGCTTGGATCGCCATCGCCGTAGTCCTCTAAGTTGGTGCGCTCCGCTGGCAAGCGGCGAAAAGCTTGTCGCTGGGCTAGAACATTCAGCCAGAGATCGGCGGGGGACGGAGCATCGGGATACTGGCAGGCCATGCCAACGATAGCGATAGAAGCGTGCATAGGGGTTTATCCTGCGGTGGGAATCGGTTGAACAGAAATGGGCTGAACTTGCTCCTTCTCGACTTTGGAGCGCACCTTAAGGGTGAGGCCGCGCAGGGCACAGACGATGGTCAGCGAGAAAAACAGACCAAAGACGATGTGCAAAGAAACGAGAATGCCGTAGGTAAGGGCGACACTCCCACCAAAGACAAGCTGACAGCGCGCGCCGCTCGGAGTGGTTCCGGGGTCAGAGATCATGTAGAGGCTAAACAGGATGAACGCGAGTCCGGTCATCGGTCCCAAGGAGGCTTCAACAGAAGTGCCAAAGAGGAGGCCACGCACCACCGCCTGTAGCGCAAAACCGCCCAGCCAGGCAGCAATCAGGGGGAATCGCTTGGTGGCACGGGCATTGAGCATCGAGCCAGTGCAGATCAAAATCGCTGGTACCAACCAGTCCCAGACTCCACTCACACCCTCTGTAAAGGCGTAGGGAGGGGCAACGCCAACCGAAGGCAGGAGCAAAAAAGTAATGCTGATGCCGAAGTTAGAAGGGTTGAGAAAGTGGCGGGTTCCCTCGCCAGAGCGCACCCGAAACAGGGTTTTTGAAGCGATTCCAGCAGCAGCAGCAAAAGCGACTGGCCACAGAGCATCGTTGGCGTAGGTGAGCATTCCGACTGCCAATCCACCAATATGGGCAGGCAACAAGAAATCGACGAACTTTCTCCAGCCCCCACCCAAAAAACTGGGCGTGGTGCCTTGGGAGTAGGAGTAGGCAAGCTCGCAGAAGATTTCAGTGCTGTAGGTGGCGAGCAAAGCGACAAAGGGCGTGATCCAGGCTTGCTCAAAGCCAAGAATAGTATGACCAAACAGGTTGAAGATAGTGATTGACATGGCAAAGGTGCGCAGTCCCATCAAGCGGAGATCTTTGCCTCCTGGTTGAACAGTCAAATCGTCACTACAAGTTTGGGTCGGTGCAGTCAGTTGGATCGTCATTGTTTATTTCTCCGCTGGGGTGTTTCCGGCGAGCACGGTGTGCCAACCAGGAGTAAGGTGCAACTGCGTTTTTTGAACTTGCCCTTCCGCATCACGCCACCGCAGATCCACCAGCAAGGTTTGCTGGGCAGGCACATTTCCAAGACCGAAGTGCAGTTCTGGACTACGTTTGCCGGAGTGACCATTGCCGCCATCGATCTGGTTGACTAAAAGGCGACCGTCGGGCAGGTGAACTTTAACTTCAGCACCGATGGCGGGGCGACCAAGCGTATCGGAGCCAGGGTGGCCGGAGCGCTCCCGTAGTGAACCCTTCTTGATCGGAAGGAGGACGTGAAGTCCCAGGAACTTTCCAGGAGTCGGACTTTGATTGCGGTAGAAGTAGGAATTTGCCCACTGATCGGCGATGGCATAGTCAAGAAGTCCATCCCCATCGACATCGGCAGTGGCAATGCCACGACTGATCCGGGGTCGTCCAAGGCCAAGATCCGTGGCGATGTCGTGGTATTTTCCATCGGTTCCAAGGGCGAAGAATGGATCGGCTTGGTCGTTACTCACCGCATCGCCCTCCCGAAGTTGGGGCCAAAGCCGTGGGTTAGAAGTCAAGCCATCGTTGACGTGAGCCAATTCCTGGACTTCGGGCCAGCGGTTCACCGTGCCCTGGATAAAGCCGACCGCGTAGAGGACTTCCGGGGTGGCGTCGTTGTTGAAATCTCCGAGGCGGACTTCCCAGTTCCACCCCCCCGTGCGGGAGAGGTTGAGGGGTTCACTGCGATCACTAAACGGCGCAATGCCTGCAGCCATCTGCTGTTTGTTGCCGTTACCGAGAAAGGCAAAGTTGCTCTCTTGAAAGGCGTAGTTGACGGTGATGTTGCTCACCAAAATATCGAAGATGCCGTCGCCATTAAGATCGCCAAATTCCGCACCCATCCCTTTAAAGGAGTCGTTGCCCAACACTTTTGAGTTGGGGGTGGTAAAGTTTTTCTGGCCATGGAGCCGGGTAAAGTGCAACTTGCCGGGAGTGGAGTCGTTGTGAAGCAGGAAGTCTGGCCCAAAGTCGTTGGCAATATACAGTTCTGGCAGGAGATCGCCGTCGAGGTCGGCAGCAGCAGCAGCCAGAGACCAACTGCGGCCTGCATCGACTTGATCGAACACGCCTTTTGCTTCTTGGTAAGTGAACTGACCGTCTTTGCCCCGCTGCCAGAGAAAAATGCGTTGCTTGCCCCCGGTGGGTGCCCCCCGCGAGAAGGACTCGTGCATCCAGCCACCTTTTGGGTCAAAAGCCGGATTATGAGCACCTAAAAGTGGGAGTCCGTCCGCGAAGTAGTTACCGATCATCAAGTCAACATGCCCATCCCCGTCGAAGTCCGCAGTTGTTGTCGCAATCGTGTACCAGGGTTCGTCGTGTTTGACTAGAGGCTGGCTGCGGTAGTGGTTGGCCGCTAAACCATCACCTCCTTGATTGATAAGGAGTAAAGGGGTACGGCCAAAGAAGTAGACCAGCAAATCTTGCTTGCCGTCCTCGTTGAAATCCGTGGGCAGGCAGCCCATCGGTGCAGTCGTCTCTGCGCGGGGTAGGTCGAGGGCGAAGGGCTGATAGCGCTGGGCAGTACCCGGTACAGAGCCAACGACCACCTGATTGGTGCGGGTTTCGACATAGCAGACATCGTTAGCCAGACCGTCACGGTCAAGATCTGCCAGGGCAACCGCCGCGCCACTGATCGAAATCCAACCGGAGATCCCCTGCAAGGAAGGATTGACGGGACGGCTAAATTGGTGGGGCGGCCCACTGACTTCTGGTAGAGGGATCTCAGTGAACTTGTAAGCTGAGGCCAGTTTGCTCTGTTCTGTGGGGGCAAGGGTTGGAACCCTGGAAAGTCCGTAGAGTCCCAAAACAATTGCTCCGGCTGTAATACGGGCAAGATGGGGACGCAGGGAGAAACGGCGATCAAGTACAGCGCTCATCGGATAGCGACCTCCTGGCGAAATTGGGCTTGTAGGCGACTACGGGTGATTTCGTAGTGCTCTAGCGAAGGCACCGTTTGGGGCAAATCCTCCATGGCAGCGATAGCGCGCTCGGCGACAGCATTGACAGAATTTCCCCAAACCACCTCGGTCGCTAGTTCGTTGTGGGCAGTTGGGTTGCCCGCTTCGTAACGGGTCATGGCAGCGAGAGCAATGCCTTGGGCAAAAGCAGGGCGGTACTCCCCTGCAAATTCAAGGAGAAGACGCACTTCGGGGGCTGTGACCCCGCCAGCGTAGGCACAGGCAAGACCGACACCACTCCAGAGATCTGATCGCCGCTCCGGGACGAACCCAGCAATTGCCCTCGGAAGGCGTTGGACATCAGCACCTTCGACAAACCACAGACTGCGGCCTAGTCCTTGATCGAAACTACGGCGGGTATAGCCAGTGAACTTTTCTGGCAATGCCTGCTGATCGACGTAGTGCTCAAAGTCGAACAACCCCTGGTGGAAGCCGTAGCCATCCATCATCAGCCAACAAAAGACCGGGTCGAGCTTGTCTAGGGCTGGCTGGACAGAGCGCTTGAGGCGGGCTAGGGAGAGACCATAACCGATGTAGGCCATGTAGCGGTGCTGGCCGGCGATCCCTTTGTAGGTATGACCCGCATCATCACCATTGACGTAGCGGTGAAAGCGATGTCCCCCCCAGGGTGTTAAACCATCGAGAATCCCCAGACCCATAGCAGCGCCTTCATAAATGAAGCCAATCAGTTCTTTTTCACCCGCTTCAATTGCCGTTGTCAGTTGACTAAAATCCAGCACTTGCAGCGCCAAATTATAGCCATGGATGAACGCACCAATGATCTGTTCAATGCGTGCCTGGGTAGCAGGATTGCCACCACGGAAACGGCGATAACTGAAATTTTTCTCTTTTTCAGAAAGACCTAAGGCTGCCTTGCGCAGCGATCCAACTAATAGATTCATAGCCAAGATGAAGCATCCTTGAAAGTACGTTCAGCATACATGCTCTCCCCCATTTTTTGTCAATAGTTTTCAGAAAAATTGCAATAAGGCAGCGAATAATCAGTGAAAAGAATTTCAGAACAAAAAAGTAAACAATTTCACCTAAAAATCCTCCTATTCCTCGTTAATCTCGCCATTTAATATACCTGTACGAAGCTAAATTCGGGCTTCATATGGAGTGTACAACCATGAAGAAACTATCCGTGCGTAAAGCCGAGATGATCAAGACCACCAGCACAACCACAACTCCGGGAACGGAACCTTGCAAGGCTGAAGCTGTTGTTTTTCTTAGCTAAAATATAGCCAAGAAAATTAATTTCTGGAATCGGCTATTTTAAGCTGGTTCCAGTTTCTTAGTGCCAAAAATTAGATAATAGGAAATGCTGGCATGCAAAGATATGATTTAGATACTATGGTTTCGGTTTATCCTTTTGTACGTCAGGCCGATCAAGGGGATTGGATCATTGGTCGCACGGACACTGCTGTTTTTCTGGTCGTGCCAGCCGATGTCCTAGAACTCCTCGATCACTTAGCATCGGGCATGACGGTCGGCGAAGCCCGGAACCGCTACGAAGCCCAACACGGGGAAGTTCCCGATCTCGAAGATTTTTTGGGATACCTCGAACAAGAAGGATTCGTCTTACCGCAAACAGAGAATTTCCAGACCACGTCGTTAGGCCGTGCAGCTAAGCACTACCACTTCACAGGTATCTCCCAGAAAGTTGCCCAGGGCATCTTTAGTCAACCCGTCGTCGCTTTGCTGTGTGGCCTGATCGTCATGGCTTTCGGAGTTGCGATCAGCCATCCGAACCTCGTTCCCGACTGGCATGTCCACTACTTCGAGCACAACATCACCTTGATGCGCCTCGGCATTGCGCTCCTCTGGTACGCCGCTGTCTTCATCCACGAAATGGCCCACCTGATCGCAGCGCGCTCGGTCGGTGTTCCTTCGCGCCTAGGGCTTGGCCAGCGCATGTGGTACTGGGTGGCCGAAACGGACATGACTGGGATATGGGCTGTCCCCCGCGAAAAGCGCTACTTGCCCTACTTGGCTGGCCCCCTCGTCGATGCCGCTTCCGCCGCTCTCTTACTTTTGACACTGTTCGGTGAAAGCCAGAAATTCTATACCCTCGATCCGACCGTCGCCCAGTTTGCCAAGGCGATGTTGCTTACTTATCTAATGGCTTTGCTCTGGCAGTGCTACTTCTTTATGCAGACTGATGTGTACTACGTCGTCGCCAATTTCTTTCATTGCAAAAACTTAATGGAGGACACGCGCACATATTTGAGCAACCAGCGCCATCGCTTCACGGGCAAAGGCCAGCACATTGATCAAAACCACATTCCTGAGCGCGAGATGAAAGTGATTCGTGGCTACGCTTGGGTCTGGGTCGTGGGTCGCGCCGTTGCCCTGTTCGGAGTACTGCTCGTCACCCTGCCATTGATCGTCAATTATTTCTTTCTTATGCTGCGCCAAGGTGGAATCGGTTGGCACGGCGATCTGCCTGGACTGATCGACTTGGTGTTCATGTGGACGACCCTGATCGCCTTTCAAGCCAGTGGTGTCTACTTTTGGGCACGGAAGTATGTGGAAAAGTGGCCCGCCTACATCTGGCTACGCCGCTCCGTCGTGTCCTTTTTTCAAACCCTGCAAGTTAGCCGCTGAAAAGTTTCTCTACTCCAGTTCTGAAGGAACATTTCCTTATGCGATCTGACGGCTGGCGAGTTGGGCGAAGAGTCCTTCTTGATGAATCAACTCTTCAAAGCGACCCTGCTGGACGATCTGGCCTTTGCTCATCACGTAGATCCGATCCGCTTGACGAATGGTGCTGAGGCGGTGGGCGATCACGATCCGGGTGACTTGAAGCTGTTGGAGGCTCTCGCTGACGATGGATTGGGTGCGGTTGTCGAGGGCACTGGTGGCTTCGTCGAAAAGCAGAATGCGCGGTTTGAGGCAGAGAGCCTGGGCGATCAAGAGGCGCTGGCGCTGCCCCCCAGAAATATTGCCACCATCCTCGCTGATCACGGTGTTCATGCCCATGGGCATCGCCTGAATGTCCGCTGCCAGACCAGCTTGTCGTGCTGCTTCCCAGGCTTCGTCCAGGGTGATCACCGCCCCTTTAGAGATATTGCTGAAGATCGAGCCAGTCTGAACTTTGCCATTTTGTAGGACAACACCGAGCTGCCGCCGTACCGCTCGCACATCTAACCGACAAAGATCTTGGCTGTCGAAGGTGACACTGCCCGTCTGCGGTAGTTCAAAACCGAGGAGCAGCCGAAAGAGG
The DNA here is from genome assembly GCA_014379585.1 of Gloeobacterales cyanobacterium ES-bin-313. Lineage (GTDB taxonomy): Bacteria > Cyanobacteriota > Cyanobacteriia > Gloeobacterales > Gloeobacteraceae > JACMLN01. The sequence continues at coordinate 22,576 of JACMLN010000011.1, forward strand.
GTGGATTTACCACTGCCAGAATCGCCGACGATGGCAATGAATTCCCCTGGGGCTGCGTGAAGCGAAACATTGTCGAGGATCGTTGCTCCTCCCACCGTGTAGCGAAAAGTCACTTTTTCGAGAGCCAATCTCCCACTCAGGCGACCTGGATCTTCAGAACTGGCACTGACTTCGAGATCGGCTTCGAGAATCGGCAAAGCCCGTTCCCAGAGGTTCACGACTTCGAGGCTATCGACCAGCGTTGTACTCAGGGCTGCGACCCCGCGAATAAAAATATTGAAGGCTGCATTGAAGGCCAGAAACGAACCGAGACTGAAGGGGACGACGGCTTGAAGTTCTACCTGAGCGGCGCGACTGGGCATCAATGTATAGGTAAACCAGAAGATGGCAGCGGAACTGATGAGAGGCAAGATTTGGGTAAAAGCAGCGAGGCTGTCCTCGATGAACTGCACCCCATAGTTGAGCTTTTGCTGCTGGCTGTAGGTGTCTGCCCAATGGGCGAAAGCTCTTTCTTCCGCACCCGCGACTCGCAACTTGGCAATGCCATTGATCAGTTGCACCGTTAGGCCAAAAATATCCCCCCGAATTTTTTGCAACACCTTGACCTTGCCCAGTTTGATCCGTCCGTGAAAAGCCGTGAACACAATAACAATGAGTGCAAGGACGAGAGCAACACCCGTCAGGGGTGGACTACAGGTGAACATCAAAATCAGATTGAGCAGCGAAAAGAAGCCACTAAACAGGGTGCGCAACGTCGTGCCACTCAGCCGACGACGGATTTCGGTGATGCCCATAATCCTGGCATTGAGATCCCCAGAGGCATAGTTGCGAAAGAACTGAGGCTTCAAGTTCAGCACTCTGTCCCAAACAGCCGCCTGGGTCGCAGCATCGGCGAGGCTTTCAACCCGTAGACTGAGCAAGCCCTGGCCCAGACTAAAAGTTGCACTCGCCGCAGCACAGACGAATAACCCCAACCCCATTTGGAGCATCAATCCCTGATTTGCCTGGGGAATGGCCAGATCCACGAGCCAGCCGGTCACAGTCGGGGTAATGATACCAAGTAGAGCGGTACTGACAGCGGCGACCAGCACCCAGATATTGTCCCAGCGCCGATTCTGCAGGGCAAAAGAGATCAAATCGAAGGTCTGCATCCGCTTCTCAGGAAGCGGTCGGTAAAACATGTAGGCATCGGCAGCCAAGGCACAGTCTTCTGTATAGGGTGTGCGCTGCATGGTGCGCGGATCGAAAATTTGATACTTCTTGCGGCCACAGGGCAGCAGAGCAACGGGAGCACGCTCGGCCTGCGTATAGGCAAGCAGCGGACCCGAGTCACGCTGCTCGAAGCCAGGATGCAATTCGACCTGGCGCAGACGCACCCGCGAGGAACGGGCAATCGCTTCTAAAGGATCTTGAATGCGGCTGAGATCTTCAGAACGGCTCGGCTGGAGAATCGCAATGCCCATGGCTTGACCGATCACCTGGGCGGCGACGAGGAGAGGACTGCCTTCGAGACTGCCTTCGAGATGACCTGATTCCAGCACCGACATCAGCTTGCCTACCGCTGTTTGGGAGGCTTGCAAGTTACGGGATTCGCGCCGCTCAAAGCGATCTGTCTGGATGCGCAGGGCATTGATCTCCAGGTTTTCGAGGCATTGCAAAAAGCACCCGTGGAGACGGTCTATATTTTGAAGGAGATGATCTGCCTCGTCCACCTCCACGAGGGAACCGGTGGCCGATTCGAGGGCGGCCATCATTTCGGATTCTGCACTCGCCTGTAGCAGCGTCGGGCTGAGGCGCTGTAGCCATTGACCAAACAGTCTGGCGGCTAAGGGATCTTCTGAAACCATCGCTGTTGCTAGGTGCAGAACGGACATCTGGGCAAGGCGCGTCTCACCGACCGCCACCGCCAATACGGCCAGTTCTGCATCGGGTGCGACACAAAAACCCCAGAGCGATTCTCCGACTTCGAGGCTAAACAAGTAGCGGCGGGCACCGAAGGGGCGACCCTCCTGAAGCGCCACCGAGAAGACATCCAAAGCACCGGACTGGATAATCCAGATCTGTTCAGGTGTATTCGCCAGAAAGGCCGTGTTGCCCGGTAAATACTGGGGTTGTCCTTCAAAAAATGTTGCCACTATGCACCTCCTTCTTTGAGGACTTCGCCTTCGCTGTGAAGCAGACGCGCATAGACACCCCCCGCCTGCCAGAGGCTTTGGTGGGTGCCGCGCTCGACCACCTTGCCTTTTTCAAGGACGATGATTTCGTCGCAGTCGCGGATCGCACTGAGGCGATGGGCAACAACGATACAGGTACAACCTCGGCGGCGCAGGTTTTGCTCGATCTGGTGCTCGGTTTTGACATCAAGGGCACTGGTAGCTTCGTCCATGACCAAGACGGCTGGATCGCCAACGAGGGCACGGGCAAGTTCGAGGCGTTGGCGCTGTCCCCCGGAAAGATTCGCTCCCCCTTCTAGCAACACCGAGTCGTAGCTTCCTGGTAGAGCCAGCACTGTTTCGTGAATGGCCGCGTCTTTGCAGGCACGCACCAACTCAGTGTCGGGCATGGCTATATCCCAGAGGGTGAGATTTTCGCGCACCGTTCCTGAAAACATAAAGATGTCCTGATCGACCATAGCTAGCGAATGGGTGATTTCGGAGCGGGTTAGGGACTGTCGGGACACCCCATCGAAGTACACCCCACCAGTCCACGGTTCGTAAAGCCCAGTCAAAAGTCGGATCAGCGTGCTCTTGCCAGAACCGCTACCGCCGACGAAGGCAACCCGCTCCCCCGGTTTGACCACCAGATTGAAGTTCTCGATCAAGGGGGGTTCGAGGGGACTGTAGCCGTAGGTGATATTGCGCAGTTCAATATGACCGCTGAGGCGGCGACCCTGGGACCGCTCTCTAGGTTCTTCAGAAAACTGGCGGTCAGTGGGGTGGCGCAGCAGATCATCGAGGCGATTCAAGTCCCCGACTAAGTCCTGGATCGTCGTGCCTAGTTCGACTAAGTCGTTGACAGGCTGCTGAAATGCCTGCATCAAGCTCTGAAAAGCGATCAACATCCCCAACGTCAAGTTCCCCTGAATTACCCGCGAACCACCAATGCCGAGGAGCGCGACGGTAGTGAAGGCTGAGAGCAACTGAGGAACCACTCCTAGTTGGCGATCCTGGATACTCAAATCCTGCATGGTATTGAGGGCTTTGGTATAAAAGCCTGACCAGCGGGCAAAAAAGTCCGATTCGATACCAGAGGCTTTGAGAGTCTCAATACTTTGTAGACCGCTGATCGAGACCCCTTGTGCTTTGCCATACTCCATCCCCAATTTAATGCTTGCATCCACCCGCCGCCGCGAAGCAAATTTGAGCAGTAAGAAGTTAAAGGCAGCCAGTAAAACGCCGATTCCCGTGAGCACCGGATCGTAGGTGATCATGATCAGCACGTAGAATACCAAGGTCACCAGGCCGATGAGGGTTGTTGCCAGACGCCCAGAGAGAACTTCGGCGACTTTGTCGTTGAGGTCGATGCGGCTGCTGATTTCACCAGATTGGCGTTGGGCATAGAAACCAATCGGTAAACGCAGGGTGTGCCAGAGAAAGCGTCCCGACATGCCGACCGCCAACTTGATCTTCAGCCTACGCAAAAAAAGTAACTGCAACTGCTTGAGCGTCCAGATCATCACCATATTCAGGCCAAGACCAAACAATAGCGGACGCACCCAGTCCTCCAGGCCCCGCACCAAAAAGTTATCCACAAAGACCTGGGTAAATACAGGTGTGATCAGCCCCGGTACAACCAGTAAAAATCCAGCGATCACGCAGTAGAGTAAGGTGCCCGCCGAGTGTTGTAACCGCTCTGCCAAAGCCCGAACGACGCTGGAGCGCCGACCGAAACGGGCGAATTGCGGGCCAGGCTCCATGGTGAGTACGACTCCGGTGTAGCCTGCATCAAATTCGGCCATGGAGACAACGCGAGGACCAGTGCTCGGGTCATTCAGGTAGACCTGATGGCGATTAAAGCCCTCCACCACCAAAAAATGGTTGAAGTCCCAAAAAACAATGTACGGACATTTGTGTCTAGGCAGTTGTTCCAATTCGCTCTTGTAGCCGACACTTTTAAGACCGTAGTGGCGGGCAGCCATCAACATCTTGGAGGCTTTACTGCCATCGCGGGAGACACCGCACACCTGCCGCAGTTCGCTGAGGGGAACGATGCGACCGTAGTAGCCCAGGATAATGCCGAGGGCAGCAGCCCCGCACTCCACCGCTTCCATCTGGAGAACGGTTGGGGTGCGGGTGCGCTTTGAACGGAGGGTGGCAGTAGGCATCTATCGAATCCCCGTGAAGGAGCGCAGGATCGGAATGACGTAGGTGATCGGTGGGCGCTCTTCGACGGTGACCAGCACTGAGCAGGTCGTCCCGTTGGAGATCTTTACCGGTGGCCCCTGGGAGGTGGTCCACTTATAGCTACTAAAGGTTTTGGGATCGAGGGTAAGCTTGGTGAGAATTTGAATATGCCGTCCGCCGGAGGTGAGTAAATTCGCCAACTCGTCCTTGCCGACGATGGCGGCTACTTCGCTCGGAGTGATCGGAAATTCGGTGGCCTTCGCAACAGTGCCAATAATGCTGCCGAAGCGTTGCTGCTCGACGGTATCGGGGGTAAGTTGGGCAGCCATACCGGACTTGATGCGCTTGCCATCCCCATCGATAAAGTAAAGCAGACCCACCAGACGCCCGGAAGCATCCTGCTTCTGAACCGTACCAAGAATTCGGCCTTCTTCGACAAAGTTGCCCCGGTTGATACTGATCGACAAGATCCGCCCATCTTCAGGGCTGAGAATACGACTTGTATCTTTGATCCGCTTTTGGGTGAGGCGAATATCCAGTTCGATCTGGGAGCGCTGATCTGCCCAGACCGTCGCCGCCGAGTAACCCTGGCGGTCTACATCTTGTTCGCGGGCATCGAGATCCGAAAATTGGGTTTTCTGGGTATTGATCTCCCGCAGCTTCGTAAAGTAGTCCTGCTGAGATTGGATGAAGATCCCTTCAGCGACCAACCCTTTCTCCCGCAGTTGTTTGACATTTTCAAACTGTTGCTTGAGAGCGGGCAGGAGGGATTGATTGGTGGTGATGGAACGCTGCAAATCCTGGCGCTGGGTCTGGATCGAGCGCTTGGCGAGCACTTGATTTGCCTGGGTCAGATTGTTGGCAGTGTGGGCACGGGTCTGGACATCGGCGTAGCGGGCATTAAGTTGTTGGAGGCGAGCCTGGAGTTCAGGCTGATCGATCACGCCAATCACCTGCCCTTTTTTGACAAGTGCCCCTTCCTGTACGAGCAATCGCACTACCCGCCCCGACGCTGGGGCTTGAAACTGCGTAACTGTTCTTGGAAAAATCAGGACTCCTCGCCCCGCAACCGTGGTTGGAATCCGACCCAAAATGCTCCAAGCGATCGCCACAGCGATCAAAAGGCCAAGGCAAAGCAAAATCAACCAGTCCGTCGAGTAGGTCACCTGCATCATCTGATCGAGCTTTTCTGGTGAAGAAAGGCGCTGGATGGACTTCTCGCGGAAGAGTCCTTTTGTCTTGGCCATGGTGGACTCCTATGATTTGACTTTGGTACGGAGTTGTTGGGGTAGGACGCGGTCGCTCTGCTCGACTTCAACGAGCGTGGCAGGATTGGCCTATCCTATGAAAGCCATGGTTAACCTAACTTTCGGGTGTAGCGGTCTTCGCGCCAAGCTTTGGGTGTAGTGTTATGCACTTGGCGAAATTTACGAATGAAGTGGCAGGTATCGAGGTAGCCCACCTGGGTCGCAACCTGGTTAACGGACAGGTACTCCTTCAACAACAAAGTGCGCGCTTCTGTCATGCGAAACTCTGTGATCCAAACATTGACAGTGCGTCCTGTTTCGCGCTGCATGAGATTGGTCAAGTAGGCAGGCGAGTAGCCAACTGCTTGAGCGACATCCCGCAAACTGATCTGTTCGCGATAATGGGCACCAATAAAGCGAAATACTTCAGCCAATTGGGGATAAGCCAAGCTGAGGTGCTGACAAGAAGGGGAACGAGCGAGGCGTAGCGGATCCATGTACATCATCAAGGCATTTTGCCGCCGCAGGCGCGCTGAAACAGCTGCGAGCAAATCTTCGATGGAACAGGGTTTGGTCAGGTAATCGTCTGCTCCTAGACACATGCCATGACGAATCTCTGAGCGTGAAGCTTTTCCAGATAAGAAAATAAAGGCAACAGTGGCCAGCTGACTATCCTGGCGCACCTTAGAAAGAATCTCGTAGCCGCTAAAACCGGGCAAGGAGATGTCACACAAGATCAAGTCGGGTAGCCACTCTTTGGCCAATTCCACACCGACGATCCCATTTTCGGCGTGGACAACGCTGTAGCCCTCCGCTTCAAAGCAATGGACAAAGTCTTCCCAATCCCGCTTGCGATCTTCGATCACGAGTATTTTGTTCACGGTCTGTTTACTCACAAGAAAATGTTCTATCCACCAGCAGCTTGAGCGGTATCACTTGGAAGTGCTTGCCAAAAGGTTGCTGACTCCCTTACTAGCGGCAGGCGAACAGTAAAAGTCGTTCCCTTTCCGAGTTTGCTCTGCACGGCAATCGTACCCCCAGCCAATTCCACAAAGCGCTTAACCACATTCAGTCCCAAACCTGTGCCTTGGATATGTCCCACATTGCTGCATCGTCGAAAAGGCTGAAAAAGTCCGCCTAGATCTGCTTCAGGGATGCCGATGCCGCGATCTTTAACCTCAAAATGCACTACCTGCTCACGGTAGTAGGCCAATAGAGCAATCGTCTTTTTGGGATCTGAATACTTCTTGGCGTTATTAAGCAGGTTCGTCAAGATCGGATAAAGAATGTACTCGTCCAGAAGTAAATTGGCTGGAAGATCCAAGCTAAGGGAGATGTGTTGTTGATCTTTGCTGGTAAGCGTCTGCACAATCTTTTGACAGATCAAAGCGGGGGAGCGCAGTTTGGGCTGATAAGCATAGCCTAACTCCGCACGATCAATCTTCAGCAGATTTTCCATGGTGCCAGCAAGGCGTTCTGCGTCTGTACGCATCTGTTCAAGGCGCTCTTGGCGCTGGCTTGCTTCTCCTTGACTTCGCAATTGCAAGGCAATGAGGGCGTGTAGCCCCTGGAGAAAATCGCGGATCTCATGGCAGAGCATGGGTGCAATGGTAGATGGTGCAGCTTTGCGTTGGGGCATCTGCACCCATAGACGTGGAGCACTCCGGCGATGAATGACTGCGAGTACGACTGGATTTTCTTGACAGGTAATCTTTTGCAAAAACAACGCGGCATGTAAGGTTCTACCGTTGCTGCACAGGGGCTTATTCGATGGCCAGGGCTGGGCAGGCCCATCGATTTCGAGATTAGCCAGCATTGTCTGAAAAGCAGATCTTTCCGAAAGAGGCAGAAAGATCTCCGCAAAAGAGTGAGCCTTGAGTTTGGTGATCGGCTGTTGTGTCAGGCTTTGACTGGCACGGTTACCATCAAGAATTTCCCCAGACTTGCTTAAGAAAAGAACAGCATCCCAGACATTCTGGTAGGACAAAGTTTCTGGCGGCATCGTTGTCACCTATAAAGCAGAAAAATGTGCAAAGGGAAATAGTCGGTAATTGCAGTTTCGCAGTCCCCCTACTTTACGGGGAGAACTGATTTCTTATGAATGACAAAATTGTCGAATTTTAGGACGATCTTGCGATCTTTCGTTTGTTTATTTTGCTGTGCAAAATAAACAAACTTTAGTTAGCAACAAAACGCAAAGCCCGCTTCTGAAGAGGGTTCTGCGCTTAGTTGTGACCAGATTAAAAATTTTTGTTACACAAAAATTAAATAAAGTTTAATTATTTTTAGAGCTTTATGAATTGCTTGATATTTGCAGCAGCGATTGGAGGTTGCGCTGGGTTTGCCGCCAAACTTGAGGGGGAACTCCGTGCAATTTACGATAGAGTCGGTTGAAATGACCTGCATCAACATACCCCACGGCTTCAGCAACCTCTTGTATGGAAGACTGGGTCGTCATCAGCAACCGTCGCGCTTCAACCATACGGTAGTCCATAATCCAAGCGAGCACTGTTTTTCCCGTCTCTCGTCGCACCAAGTCTGTTAAATAGGCCGGTGAACGCTTTACGTGATGGGCAACATCAGCCAAACTAATCGGCTTATGGTAGTTGGATGCAATGTAGCAAAGTGTTAAGCGCAGCAAAGGGTGAAGCCGCGAGAACTCTGACTGTGTCGGGTTTGTACTCAGCCGTACAACATCGATCAATAGCAGTGAGAGCAGTGAACGAGCAGATTCTGAAAAACCGACCCTACGTTCTTCGAGTTCTTGGTGGAGATGGCGCAGGCGGGATAGCCAAAGTGGTTGCAAGGCTTCTGAAATTTGAAAGTGATTCTGCACTTGATTGTCGGGCGACAAGAACGCAAGCATGACCAGGTCATCCACTTGATTGAGGAGAGAGTGTCGGGTAGACTCCTCCACAAGCGCTTCTGCTTTGAAGGCTAGTAGCCAGACTTTGCACCCTTTGAGTCCGCTTAAATCATGAATCTCATGGGGAGCAATTAAGAAAAGATCTCCAGCCTTCGTTGCGATCTCACGCGGGCCAAGGCGAAGATGGCCGGTTCCTTCTTGCACATAAAGTAACTTAAAAAAAGGTTGGCCATGGGGTTTCATTCTCTCATATTCATTAGTAATTAATCGAACAGAAATGCATGGTTGAGAAAGAAAAACCATATCAACTAAATGGATTTTATTCATAGTTGCGACATGCCTAAGTGCAATCTTTGCTCTCTATAATTAGGGAACATTAAAAGTAAAATAGTATTGTCTACTACAGTTTCTAGATATCTTAAGATTTATGTTCATTGCGACTCAGAATGCCCAGGAGAGCCTTTTTCGGCTTAAATCGTCCCCATTTTTAGGGTATTTGTTGAGGTTCCCTGATGAATTTTCTGCGCTCTGGGCCTAGATTGTGCGAAAAGACCCTACTAAGCTCTTTCATGTAAAATTTTGATCAATATAGGTAAACCCAATTTTTTAATTGACGAATTCTCGTTCTACAGTTAAGCCAAGTAATAGTAATCTCTGATGAATAGCTATCTCTAATTTGTAGACATCCTAAAGTTCTAGACATCCTAAAGATCCTCCACTCCCCCCGAAAGATCTTCCATTGTTTTTGGAGCATGAAGCTCTTAGTCTTGCCTCACAATGAGCAACAGGATGTGGTTGATGCACGCGGTTGTGATGCATAGATTAGGAGATCTGGAATACAAAATCGTACCCACTCCACACCCTGGAACGGGCGAAGTGCTTGTGCGTATCCATGCCACTACTGTCAACCGCGCAGATCTGGAACGACGTTCAGGGCGATGGGCGGTCGGGTCGCGTGAACCAACAATTCTTGGCCTTGATCTCGCTGGTGAAATCGTTGAGATTGGCGAAGCCGTGCAGGACTGGCAGATTGGAGAGCGGATCGTTGCAGCCTTTGGTGAATTTGATCCGATCCACCAAGGCACCTACGCCGAATTTATTGCTTTACCGATTCGTTACCTGCACAGGATCCCGGCGGATTTGGACTATATCCGTGCAGCCAGCGCTGGATTGGCCTTTTGTACTGCTTGGAGTGCTTTGTTTTACAAGGGGGGCTTGCAATCAAAAGCGGAACGGGTAGTGATCTGGGCCGCAGCCAGCGGTGTTGGCACCTCCGCACTCCAGATTGCCCACTGGTATGGGGCAACAACTATTGCTGTTGCTAGTCCAAGCAAAGTGGAAGCACTGCGTTCTTTGGGGGCAAGCATAGTGATTGATCCTCAGGAAGAAAATCTTGTTTCTTTAGTCATGGAAGCCACCGATGGTCTTGGCGCAACTCTTGTCCTCAACCTCGTCGGCCAGCATTCTTTGCAAAGTTCGGTCAACATGCTCAGTATCGGTGGGCGGATCGTCTGTGCAGGCTGCCTGAGTGGTGATTGGGCAACAATCAATACGCTGGACTTGATCCAAAAACAAGGATCGATCAGCGGTGCCTTGCACACCATTCCTGATCAGGATTTCAACCAGATTTTGCACCTTCTAGCAGTTCGTACCTTCCAATCGGCTATCAGTCTTGTCCTTCCCCTCCACTACGTCCAAGTTGCCCACGACTTGGTTGCTGCACAGGCAACTTTTGGCAAAGTCATTCTCGTTCCAACTTGGATCGAACAATTGTCTGCGTACTAGTCTTTTATCCTCAGGTGTTGTAATGGTGTTTAGTCCGACCCATGTTCGCCCAGAAGCCCGCTTTGATATTCAGACGAACGAAGAACAGAGCGAGCTTACTGCTTCCCATGCCCACGAAGATCTAGAAATTATTTATTTTCATGCTGGAATTGGTATTCACCAGATTGGTACTCATACTTTTCCACTCCAACCAGGCAGTCTCTATTTCATCGCCCCGCAAACTTTGCACTGGTTGCAAGCCCATCAGGATAGCCAATTTTTCACCATAACGTTCGATCTCAAATTCTTACCACCCACCCCCAGTCTTGAAGCCAATGTTGATCCCTATCACTTCCCACTTTTGGCTCCCTTCGTTCTCCAGAAACAGTTGCAATTTCACCTCAAACCAGAGCTTGCGCTGCAGATTCAACACCTTTGCCTGACAATGCACCAAGAAAAACATAATCACTGCCCCTGCACCCAGGACATCCAGCGCGCCCTGCTTACGATCTTGATCGGTCATGCCTTTCGCTCCCATGCGCAGAGCATCCAAGCATTGATGCCCAAAGAAGCGCCTTGCTTGCGCAAAAAAGAGCTTCTTTCACGCACCTTGCAGCTCATCGACGAGGGTTTCCATCAAAAACTGAGCCTTGAACAAGTGGCCAGCAAGCTCTATTTGTCCCCTTGCCATCTTGCCCACGTCCTCAAGCGCGAAACAGGCAAGACTTTTGTAGAGCTACTTACCGAAAAACGTCTCGAAAAAACCGTGCAGTTGCTTTTGCTCACTGAACTTTCTATTGGGGAAATCGCCAGTCAAGTCGGCTTTGAAGATGCATCGTACTTCACCAAGCGTTTTCGCCAAAAGGTTGGCCTTTCGCCCAAAGCCTACCGTACACATCATACAGACAACATCCTCTCCCAGATTGGCAAAAGATAATCCAACTATCCACCTGGGACTGACCTTTACAATGACTGCAACCAGATGCTTCCTCTGCATATGCAGAAGTCGGCGAGCATCTCCTCTAGAGGTCGCATTATGTCTTCCCGCTTTTCCGCTTATTTCCTCCTGGGTTGAAGCGTGCAGAAATAGAAGCCCGAAAAATCGCTTCAGCACTCGCTCTCTAGGAATTCGATTGGCGGGACTATGGCTGGAAAGAAGATGAAGTTCCAGCTGAACTTGAACCAACTCCTGTATTGCCCACCGTTGCTCAGGTGCGTGAAGCCTTCGAGCACGATTATTTCACCCGTCGCGCTCGTACAAGCCAATCCAAACAACCACAGCCAGAAACTAACGCCCACTTTGATTTTTCTAAGACGCGTCGCGGAGTCTTAAGTTTTGCGCTTCGTTGCAGCGTCGGTCATTCTGGCCTGAACTGAGCGGAATGCTTGCCGATGACGATCTAGACGCTGTGGCAAGCAGTGTAGCTCTCTTAAGCGACGACAATGGCAAGCATTGCTTCTGCTCGGTTACCCCTACTCTCAAAAAATAACGGCTTTCGAAGAGCGATAAATACGCCCACTTTAGAGAAAGAATCTCGTTCACAAACCGAAGGTGATCCTTTAAGTTTGAGTTGTCTTTGATTTATACAACTGCGAGGATACAATGCCGAACACAGGAAGCGAAGAGAACCAGGAATTTATCACCCTTGACTCCGAAGGAAAAGTAGTCGTCCACGAGCCTAAACTCGCCGAGATGAGCGGGCAAATTGACGACGACGACCTAGAAGGTGTGGCAGGCGGCGTCAGAGCTATCACCGACGACAACGGCATGAGCTGCTTCTGTAATGCCTCCGTTGCGGAAGTATAACAGGTGCTCAAGAGCCAGCCAGATCGAAAAAACCAACGCAAAAGTTTTGAAGTATCCGCCTTTTTATCGTCACAAGGAGAAGACGATGACAGGTATTGTACCAGAAGGACAAGAGTATTTGTCGCTCGACTCCGAAGGAAAACAAAACGCCCACGACCCTA
>JACMLN010000126.1 GCA_014379585.1 Gloeobacterales cyanobacterium ES-bin-313
AATAAGTCGTTCCATTCGCCAATAAAAGTAAATAATCCGAGAGTGACCAAAGCAGGGCGGGCGAGGGGGAGCAGAATTTCCCAAAGGATCTGAAGACGACTCGCTCCATCGATTAAGGCGGCTTCTTCGAGGGCAATCGGAATCGTCAGAAAGAATTGCCGTAGGAGATAGATGCCATAGCCGTTTGCCGCAGTTGGCAGGATGAGAGCGAAATAAGTATTGATTAAACCGCCAGAACGGAGGACGAGAAAAATCGGGATTACCAAGACTTGAAACGGGATAACAATCGTGGCGAGAACGAAGAAAAGTGCACCTTGACGACCCCGAAAGCTGAGGCGGGCAAGGGCATAGCCAGCCAGCGCTGAGGTGGCCACCTGACAGAGAGTGACTGCAATCGCGACGAAGGCCGTGACGGCAAAGGCCATCAGAAAGTTCGCCTGTTCCCAAGCCGCTCGATAGCTTGCCAAACTCCAGCGTTCTGGGGTGAAGTTGGCGACCAAGCCACCCGATTGTAGGGAAGTAACGATCACAAGGAACAGCGGGACAAACAGCAATAAGGCGCCAAAAACAACAGCGACTTTACTCAGAAACCGCATTGACTATTCTCCCAAGACATCTCGTACTGATCTCCTGTTTCCTCCCACTCCCAACCCTTAAGACAGATGGACAGAGGACTGCCTACAGGTTCATTCAGAATGCGCAAAGGCAGATCTCGATAACGCAGTTGTAGGGAAGAAAACAGCTTGGCTAGCTTTTCAGGGGTTCTGGCTCTGACGCGATAAACACTGGCTCGCGAGGGTTGGAGGCGAAAAGAGAGCGAGTCTTCGCCAAGCTTTAAAGTTTGCAAGTCTTGCATTCGCTGCAGGGTTTCTGCTTCCCTTTGCCAACAAGGAGCGGTACGAACTGTGAGATCGACGGTGTTTTGAACCGTCTCATCGCAGATATTATCTGGTGCTAATTTCCAGGTGCATAGAGAGCGTCGGGTCTGAAACCCTGCCCGTCTGTAAGTGCTCAACGCCGAGAAATTGTCTATGCGGACTTCGAGTTGTACCGTTTTGAGTTGCAAGGCAACTGCTTGCTGAAGTACCTTTTCGATCAGGAGATGACTCAGACCCTGGTTGCGAAATTCGGGGGAGATGCCAAATCCAGCGATCCAACCGCGCCTTTCTCGGATGGCCAGTGCGCCAAGCCCAATGATTTCACCCGCATCACTGAGCCAGAGGGGTGAATGCTCCAGAACAACGTGATTGTCCAACAAGTGAGCACCCATCTGCTCAACACTGAGCCAGATTGGAGCAACGAAAGATTCGAAGACACGGTTGACCGCAGCCGTGATTGCTTCGAGATCTAAGGTGGCGAGGGTTGTCCATGGCATACAGCCACTATACTAAAATGATGTTTTTTGAAGATTTATGTCTATTCCACCGATCTTGCTTTACTGTTTGATGGCAGCGGCAGCGATGCCCTACGTGCCTTATCTAGCTGTCACCATTGGCCGATTTCAAGCAGGATACGACTTTAATGCCCCTCGTGCCCTCTTTGATAAATTGCCTGACTACGCAAAGCGAGCGACTTGGGCGCACCAAAATTCTTTTGAAGTGTTCCCCCTGTTTGCTACAGCGGTTTTGATGGTCTGCGTAACTGGGAGAACGATTCCAGCGACGGAAACTGCAGCTATCGCTTTTGTTGTGCTGCGCCTGCTCTACAGTGCTTTCTATATCGCCAATATCCCTGCTGCGCGCTCCGGTTGCTGGGCACTGGGCATGGCCTGTATTGGCAGTTTGATGCTCACCAGTTTGGGTGGTTAACTGGGTTTGCGAAATTTCCCGTATGCCTGTGTAGCCGAACAGTTCATTGTTTCGGCGCGGCAGCTCGTCGTTTCGTAGATCTTTGACCAAGCATTTAGAGTATTTGGCTCGCCGAGGGCGAGGGTGATCAGGGTTGCCGAGCGCAGGGCATCGGGATCTGCCGCCTTGAAGGTCAACTAGGTCTGGGAGAATGGGGCGATACCGCCCTATCGCGAAAAGGTGATAAAAAGCTTGGTGAGGTACCTCGACCCGTAATCCTGCACAAGCTTTTATCGGGAAATTCAAGACGCAATCTGTAAATTCCCATCTAGATACACAAATTCTCACTATTTCTCACAACTTGGGGTTCGGAAGGCTGGTAGCCTGATAGGCAAATTGCCCTTTGGGAAGTCCTCATGAAATCTCAGCTTCAACTCCGTTCTATCCTTGCCTTGACCGCACTGTTTGCTCTGAGTGTGCCGTTGAGTGCTCCCGCACAGCCTCCAACTCAGCCTGTTGCCTCTGTTTCCCAGACAACTGCGGCTGCCCTTCCCAAAGTGGCCTTCGAACAATTCACATTACCGAATGGGCTTCAGGTCATCCTGCACGTGGATCGCAAGTTACCAATTGTCCACGTCAACCAGTGGTTCCATGTCGGATCCAAAAATGAAGTGGCAAGGCGCACTGGATTTGCCCATCTGTTTGAACACATGATGTTTCAGGGTTCCAAAAATGCACCGGGTGAATACTTTACCTACGTAGAACGTGCAGGTGCCAACCTTCGTGAAGGTGGGGTGAACGGCACCACCAATGAGGATCGCACCAACTACTTTGCCACCGCCCCATCGGGCAAACTCGAATATCTGCTCTGGCTTGAATCCGACCGATTAGCAACCCTGCTCGATGACCTGACTTTAGCCAAACTCGACAACCAACGCGAAGTCGTCAAGAATGAACGCCGCCAAGGTTTAGAAAATCAACCCTACGGTCGCGCCTTTAAACTAATCAGCGAAAACCTCTTTCCGGCGGGTCACCCGTACTCCTGGCCAGTGATCGGGAGTCAAGAAGATCTCAACGCCGCTACTCTAGAGGATGTGAAAGACTTCTTTCGCACCTACTACACTCCGAACAACCTCTCATTGGTGATCGCAGGAGACTTTGAGCCTGCCGAAGCCAAACGCTTGGTGGAGAAGTATTTCGCGAGTATTCCTCCTGGCCCTGCCCTCGACCGTCCAGCGCGTTGGGTACCCCAGTTGACCTCTGAGCGGATTGTGACAGTACGCGATCGCGTGCCTTTGGCGCGGACTTATCTGGCTTGGCCGACACCGCCTTACTTCGATAAGGACGAAGCAGAACTAGACTTAGCAGCGCTTATTCTCTCTGACGGCCTCTCCTCTCGCCTCAAAAAAGCAATTATCTACGACAAACAACTGAGTAGCGAAGTCACTGCTTTGAATGGCACCAGCGAAATAAGTGACACTTTTATTATTACTGCCACTGCCCGCCCTGGCGTTTCACAAGTCGAGATGGAGCAAGTGATTACCGCTGAGATCAAACGTTTGGCCAAGGAAGGGCCAACAGAGGCTGAACTCAACCGAGCGAAGACCAAGCAGGAATTCGGATTTGTTTCCGGTTTGGAGCGCATTGGCGGTTTTGGCGGCAAGGCAGATCGGCTCAACCAATATAATACTTTTCTTGGTGTGCCGGATAAGTTTGAAGCAGACGTGGAGCGCTACCGCCATGTTACCCCTATCACGCTGAAGGCGGCGGTGGCGAAATGGCTCGACACACCCAATCGTTTACTTGTGCGGTTTCAACCAGAAACTTCAGGGCGCGTCGCCAGCACTGCCCCTGATCGTGCCTCTATTCCTGGCATTGGAGAGGATCGCGCTTTTCAGACCCCGCAGGTGAAATCTGCCAAGCTTGCCAATGGTCTCGATATTTTCGTGGTTGAACGCCCAGATCTGCCCAAAGTGTCTGTGGATCTCGCCACCCGCGCTGGGGCGACCGGCGATCCAAAAGGCAAGGAGGGTGTGGCTTACTTGACCCTGAAAGCTCTAAGTCGGGGCACCAAAACCCAAAACGCCCTCACCATCGAAGATCGCCTGGGCGATCTGGGCACCGAGTTATTGAGTGCAACTGGCCGAGAATATAGCCAAATAAGTTTTGAAGTGCTCAAGCGCAATCTGGCTCCAGCCCTGGATGTGGTGGCTGATGTCGTTCTCAATCCTACTTTCCCTGCCCCTGAAGTCGATCGGGTCAAAAAAGAGCATCTCGACTTCCTCGAACAAGGCAACAAAGACCCGAACACAATTGCCGCTCGGATCCGTTCGATTCTTGCCTATGGCCGCGAACATCCCTACGGTCGTCCAGCGCAGGGTTTGACGGCAACGGTGGCTCCCCTAAAGCGTGAAGATCTTGTGCAGTACCATCAAACTTTTTTGAAGCCCGGTGGATCCGCGTTGATATTTGTCGGCGATATCACCTTGGCGGAAGCCACAGAACTGGCTAAAAAAACGCTTGGCGGTTGGACGGGGGGCGAACCGCCTGCAGTCACGATCCCAGCGCCTCAGCATGTTGGCCCAGGCAAAGTCTTTTTGGTAGATCGTCAAGATGCTGCCCAGACCGTTGTTCTCCAGATCTTGAATGCCCCAAATCGGACAAGCCAGGACTACTACTCGTTGCAGTTAGCGGATGCTGTTTGGGGTGGTGGCGGTTTTGGGACGCGCCTCAACTTGAATCTGCGCGAGGACAAAGGCTATTCCTACGGTGTCTTCTCCAACCGACTCCTGCTCAAAAATGCTGGGGTGTGGTGGGCGCAGGGAGGGGTGCAGACCGATAAGACCAAAGAATCCCTGGTGGAATTTGCTGGAGAACTCAAAGCCTTGAACGGCACAAAGCCGATCTCGGAGCAGGAATTAGCCGCAGCCAAGACCACTCGTACCCGTGGCTATGCCCAGCAATTCGAGTCCCTGTCCCGCATTGCCGGACAAATCGCTGAGTTGTGGGCCTACGGTCTGCCCATGACCCGTCTACAGCAGGAGTCTGAGCAGTTGTCAAAAACTCCCCTTGCCGAAGTGAATCAAACTGCTCAAAAGTACACTATCCCCGCCCAATCCACGCTACTTTTGGTCGGCGACCGCGCCAAGATTGAGGCTGGGGTGCGCTCCTTAAATCTGGGCGAACTGGTCATTCTGGATGCTGAGGGTAAGCCGATTACACCGTAAAGCGTTGTGTTTTCCCCCCAAAGAAAGTGCCACAAGTTATACAATATCTTCATGTTTGACGATGCCTACCGATTCCTTGCCGAAAGAGTAAAGTGAATTGCGCAGGAGCGTCCCCGCTGGCTTAGGGCATCCAGATTTGCAAAGGAATCTGAGATCTCACACAAAGAAACTTCCTTGACGAAGCACTTCCCATTGCCACTCTGTTTCCTGCCAACGCACCACGGTTGAGGCTCTACCACTGCCTTGATAACTGCCAGCCAATAAGAGGAGGTCTGGGAAGCGCTCGGAAATCTGTTCGGGTGTTGTCAAAGGGTCTTCGCCAGAGAGATTCACACTCGTCGAGGCGAGTACTCCGCAAAGGGCAAGAAGAGCAATCAGTTCTGGTTGTTTGGGAACGCGAATCCCAACAGTTTCACTGCCGCGATGAATGGCACTTGGAACTTTGTCGCTCGCAGGCAGAACAAGGGTGAGTGACCCCGGCCAACCGCGTTGAGATAACTGCGACCAAACAGGCAACCAGCCACGGGTAAACGGGCGCAACGCCGCACCATGCTCCCCCAACAAAATCAGTGGTTTATCGGGACTGCGACCTTTAAATGTGTAGATTTGCTGGGCATATTCGGGCAAAGCAACAAGCCCAGGCACCGTATCGGTGGGAACAACACCGATCCCACCTGCCTGGAGGTGTTTCAAAAAAGTATCGAGTTCGCAGAACAACACAGCAAATCCAAGGCAATACTCTCGCAGTGTACGTCTAGATTTTGTCCGTGGAACCCCAAAACATCTCGAAGGTTGTAGGTATTTTGATCTCCAAGAAATTCTATGGCTATGGCACCCTGGCCGCCACAAGCAACTAAAAAAAGCGGGCTAAAGGCGTTTACAAAGCAATAGAATTGGTGATAGTCTGTTTCAACGCAATGGGTCGCCCTGTGGAAATGCTTGATCAACGCCAGAATTTTCGCAATCATCAAAAATTCATTCAAAAAAATTACGATCTGATCGCCCGTTGGTACCAGGTAGAGCAGCTTGGTTGGCCCATGATTGCTGCTCGCCTCAATCAGTGCTTGCCCGGTGGTGGCATCAGTCCAACGTTGCTTCAGACAACCCTTTCTCATCTACGCCGCCCTGCTCAACTCACGCCTGTGAGCTTGGAAGCCCAGCCTGAACTGTTGCCAGAACTACCTGCACCCGAAGTTCTAAACTGGCAACATGTCCCGGAAGTTCAAGCGCTCGAAGACCATATTCGCCACCAGACA
>JACMLN010000127.1 GCA_014379585.1 Gloeobacterales cyanobacterium ES-bin-313
CACGCGAGTCACTTCCGCCGCAAACGAGGAGAGTTGATCGACCATCGTATTGATGACGTTTTTGATCTGGAGAATTTCACCGCGCGCTTCCACGGAGATCTTTTGGGTCAAATCACCATCCGCGATGGCCGTAGCCACCTTGGACATGTCGCGCAATTGCACGGTAAGGTTGGAAGCCATGAAGTTGACGTTATCCGTCAAGTCCTTCCAGGTACCCGCAACACCCCGTACCTCCGCTTGTACCCCCAACTTTCCTTCCGAACCGACTTCGCGGGCCACCCGGGTTACTTCTGAAGCGAAGGAATTGAGCTGGTCCACCATGACATTGACAGTGTTCTTCAGTTCGAGAATTTCGCCTTTAACATCGACGGTGATCTTCTTACTCAAGTCGCCTTTGGCGATCGCTGTTGCAACTTCGGCAATGTTTCGGACTTGGCCCGTCAAGTTACCAGCCATGGAATTGACACTATCCGTTAAGTCCTTCCAGGTTCCAGCTACATCTCGCACTTGGGCCTGACCACCTAACTTCCCTTCCGAACCGACCTCCCGTGCTACCCGGGTTACTTCTGAAGCGAAGGAACTGAGCTGGTCCACCATGACGTTGATCGTGTTCTTCAGTTCGAGAATTTCGCCTTTAACATCGACCGTAATCTTCTTACTCAAGTCACCGTTCGCGACTGCCGTCGTCACCTCAGCAATGTTTCGGACTTGGGCTGTGAGGTTGCCAGCCATGGAGTTGACGTTATCCGTTAAGTCTTTCCAGGTACCCGCAACGCCTCGTACCTCCGCTTGCACCCCCAGTTTTCCTTCTGTTCCGACTTCGCGGGCCACCCGGGTTACTTCTGATGCGAAGGAACTGAGCTGGTCCACCATAACGTTGACCATACGAGCTGTCTGCAGGAACTCACCTTGTAGGGGCCTGCCTTCGATCTCTAGAGCAATGCGCTGGCTTAGGTCGCCGTTAGCAACTGAACGAATCACCCGCGAAGTTTCTGCCGTTGGTTGAACCAGATCGGTAATCAAGGTATTGATCGAATCAGCACAATAGCGCCAAGACCCCTCGGCGTCTCCCAAAGAAACGCGCTGGTTAATCTTGCCCTCTTTACCAACAACTGTACCGACTCGTTCCAACTCATTTGCGGTGCGCTCATTAAGATCAATAATGTCGTTTAGAGTATCTGCAATCTTTCCGGCCATACCTGTCATATCGATTGGCATGCGAACTGTAAAGTCTCCTTTGCGGATTGCCACCAATGTCTTGAGTAATTGTTTGAGATCTAGAGTGCTCGATTTTGTCGTTACAGCTGTTGAAGTCGGCATGGTATTCGCTCTATCTAAAAGTTAGTCAGCTTGCGCGGTGTCTCTGCGTTTGCAATGGGTTTGGCAAATTCAGGCATCTGTTGGCTTCAGAATTCTTGGAAGCAACTTCAATGACCCCCTAGAGCTTAATTCCAGCTCATTCAGTCAGAGAAAGAGACCAATAAAACATCTACCTGGGGATTGACAGTACACAAAAGAGAAAGTCAAAGAATCTATCTCAAGATAGAACCCATGCCTGACAGCTCAAGACACTATGACCTTTGTCGAGGACTACGGATTTGCTATGAAATGAGCCTCGGAAACTGGACAGCTCGCTAAGTTATGCTCTCATCTCCTAAATTGATCATCAGAAGGAGTATCCCATGGCACAATCTCGTAAAAAGTATAGCTCTAAATTTAAGGCGAAAGTTGCTCTTGAAGCCATTAAAGGTGAGCACACCATTGTGTGATTCACAAACAAGGTTTACATATAGAATCCGTTTGAGATCATTTTAGGTAGGGGCTAATCTTTTCACCATTACTCTAATGAATAGGTGTCGGGTAAGGGCAATGAAAGCAACTCTAACAGATCTGGTGGCATCGCAGAATCTGGTCGTAAACGTACGCTAAGCGTTTTTTCGGGGTTGTGCCGAGTCTAGAGGGGATTTTCGGAGCGTGACTGAAAAGGAAGTATTCGACAACGCATGGGAATGCGCAATTGTCCAATCTTTCGGATCTGGACTTGCCTTTGCTCCATAAGCCGTGTGAGATTATCCCAGTCTCCTTGGGCTTCAGCCTCATCGCATAACTGACCAATGCGAGTACTCTGTCGTTCGCATTCAGCGATGGCCACAAATTGGATGATCGCTTGGAATAATTCTTTGGGTCTAGACAATATGAACGGATCTGCATGACATAGGATGCCTCGGATCTCCTCCGAATTGAAATCCACCAGTGCATCAGCCTGGGCATTGCTGTTCTCTGTCTGAGTACAAAGCACATCCCAAAGATTTCTGTACTCTGGGACTATGAATTCAATTTTGTACTCTGCAATTTCTTGACGAATCATTTCCCTCAAGTCCGGCACTTGAATGAAAATGGCCAGCAGTTGTGCCTCTGCTTTGTGTTCAGGAGACAACTGGACTTTCTCAAGACTCAGTTGGGGTTGTCCATTTCGTTTGGCTTTAACTCTTGTGCGACGGCGAAAATCTTCTTCAAGCTGAACAGCCAAACGGCCATTGCCCTGGGAAAGGCGGCCTGCGATTCTATGGATGTACTGAGTCCGACCAATGCTGTCTGGCAGTTCAGAAAAAAGCGCAGCCAGGTCGCGACTGACCTGTTGAAAGTCGTCGTTCTGGCCTAAATCTTTGCCGTGAAATAGCCTCTCCACCTGCCATTCAAGCCACAGAGGAGCATTCTTGGCCAATTCCAGATAGCTCTGAGCGGAGCACTTGCGCAGATATTCATCGGGGTCTTTCCCTGAAGGCAAATGCAAGATTCTCAGCTGCACTCCCGATTTCACGACCAGATCTCGCAGTTCACCGATGGCCCGTTCTGTTGCCTGCACACCAGCGTTGTCTGCATCGAAATTCAGGATCACCTGCTTGGACTCGGTGTACCGCAGCAGTTGTTTCACTTGGTCTGAACGCATCGCTGTTCCCAAAGTAGCGACTACATTGGTGATGCCAGCTTGGTGCAGAGCAATGGCATCGAAGTAACCCTCGACGATGATTGCTGCATCCATTCGAGTGATCGCTGTTTTTGCTTCATGGATAGCAAATAGGGTCTGACCTTTTTGAAAGAGTTCTGTTTCTGGGGAGTTGAGGTACTTGGGTTGCTCATCACCAAGGGCACGACCACCAAAAGCAATCACCTGGCCTTTGGTATCACAAATCGGGATCATCAAACGATCCCGAAACCTGTCGTAATATCCTTGACTATTTCCTCGGGGGACAATCAATCCTGCTTCTTCAACAAGTTTGGCTGGGAAGTGTTTCTGCTCCACTAAGTAGGTGTAGAGGGATTGCCAACCCGATGGCGAGTAACCCAGGCGAAACTGCTGAATCGTCTTTTCAGACAGTGCTCTTTGCTTCAGGTAAGTGTAAGCAGTTTTGCCTTTTTCTGAGTGCAGGGCGTAGCTATAGAACTGGGCAGCCAACTCCATGATTTCGCTCAACTGCTGGCGCTTCGAGAGTTTGCGGGCATATTCGGCACTCTGCTCTGGCTGGGCGGTCTGCACACTGATGCCATAGCGACCTGCGAGAACCAGAACAGTTTCTGTGAAAGAAGACTTGTCCTGTTCCATCAAGAATTTGAAGACATCCCCACTCGCCCCACAACTGAAACATTTGTAGATCTGCTTGCTGGGGCTGACGTAGAAACTGGGACTGCGATCCTCATGAAAGGGGCACAGTCCTTTGTAATCCTTGCCTGCTTTGCGCAGCACGACCCGCTCAGAGACCACATCGTAGAGGTCTGCTTTGCTTCGCACCTCATCAATAGTTTTGGGGTCTAGTTTCGGCATTAGAAGAGTAGTCATCGTCAAACACCTCCACCAGACTGGGCAAGATTCAAGAAGCGAGCAAAGCGATCTTCAAACAGCAACTTCACCGTTCCCGTCGGCCCATTCCGGTACTTGAGGACAATTGCTTCAGCAATGCCTCTTTCACTGCTATCTGGGTTGTAGTACTCATCGCGGTATAGCCCAATCACCATGTCCGCATCTTGCTCCAGTCTCGCTGTCTCCTGCATATCCACTAGAGTGGGACGCTTGTTGGCTCGCTTTTGAATCTCACGGTTGAGTTGGGAGAGAACAACCATGGGGATGTGCATCTCGTTCTTCAATTCACGGAATATGCCCGATGCCTTGCCCACCGAGATGCGCGTATCGTCCCTCGGAGATTCTGGACGCACAAGGGTCATGTGATCCAAGCAGACCAAACACTTGGCCGGATCTACATTGTTCTTGCGCATCCAGAGTTTTGTTCTTGTCGCAATCTCACTTGCCTTCAATCCTTGCGCCAGACTGATATCGATGCCTAGAGCCGAAAGTTCACTGATCACCCGGGTTATCTTTGCCCACTCCGTCGCACTAAGTTTTGCTTTTGCCAAACGATGGGACTCAATCTCAGTTTCAGAGCCAAGAATCCGTTGCATCAGACTATTGCGACCCATTTCTAGACTGAAGAACAGACAACGCACCCCTTGTCTTGCAGCCTGGAGCATCAAGTTCAAGATCCAACTGGTCTTACCCATGGCTGGGGCAGCGCAAACATAAGTAAGAGAATCCTGTTGCAATCCACCCATCAACCGATCCAAGTCATAAAAACCTGTCTGCACTCCAGGTACTTGGCCAGAGAGGGAAGCTTGTTCAAGATGGTCGAAATATTCCAGTAACAAATCCCCAATCGGTCGCTCTGATTCAATCCCAACCGCTGAAACTTGCGAGAGAGCAGTCGCACAGTCAGAAAGTACTTCATCGAGATCACAGGTTGGATTGACGGCCTGACGAAATCCTTCTCGGAAGACTTCCAGAACCCGCCGCCGTTTCCACTTGTGACGAATAAGTTCTGCATGTTTGTCGATATTGATCGTATTGAGCGCCATGTCCGACAAGCGCCGCAGCGTCCGACTACCCCCCACTTCCTCAAGACGACCTTGAGCAAGCAAGTGCTCCATCACCAGAACAATGGCACAGGGTTTGCTTTGGGCATAAAGCGCTCGCATCGCAGCATAAATCGTTCGGTGGGAAGCCACATAAAAATGCTCTGAGGCCAAGATCTCGATCACCCGCTCTAGGGCTTGGGGATCGTTGAGCAGACCGCCGAGGACGATTTCTTCGGCCTCAATGGAAAATGGTTCGGGACTTTGGGCAACAGCCAGTTCATGGTCGTCGAAGGCAAGATGTTCCATCACAAATCTCCAGGTAAATCAGGTTTTAGGTCGCTTTGAGCGTGTGGATTTCAAGTAGGCGATCCTTGTGAGCAAGAATGTCCGAATAGCGGTGGGTGCCGACTAGATCCACGGCAAAGGCATAGTCGTCCTCCAACTCAGCCCGTCCATTCAGCAGATCCAGACCCACGATGCCCAGGTGTTTCAGTTCGGCAATCTGCTCGGCCTCAGTGTTTGACAGGGCAGAAGGTACCGATCCCGAAATAGGCGTTGGCATAGAACGCAGAGGTCGCGGTTCTGGGACTGGCGACTCAAATTGCCGAAAGCGCAGATAATTGGCCAACTGTTTGGGCTTCGGCACCCAGCCAGACTGGCCAGACTCAGAAGCAAAAGAACGCTCCTCCCAGCATTTGCGGTGAACGATCAACGCTTCAAGTTGCTGAACACTCAACGACAAAACGGAAAATGCTTGCCATGCCGGTTTTTTATCGCCGCGATATTCAGTTTTCAATTGGCTCCACAAAGTCTCAAACTGTTTCCACAAGTCACTTTGAGTTTTGCGAACGTAGCTAGGCATCGCCACTGGCATACTGCGTTCTTCTTGATTGGAGTGCGCTGCCGCAGGCACACATACATAAGACACTACCGTGGCTGAAACATTCGGGATTGCCTGTGTTTTTGGATCTTCTTCCTGGATTAACTTCCTTGGATTTACTTCGTGGTGTGCCGATTGGGTACCCGCTCTAGCCGTTTGCCCCCCTATCCCCCTATCCATTTGGCAGCCCCAGGGGTAACTAGCTTGATCGGGAAGCTGTGGTGCGATGGGGTTGGCAGGTATCGAAGTGATCTCTTTCAACCAACTAGTCGGTGAAATGAGATGGTAGACATTGGTATCGCCTTGACGGTGCTCGACTTTCAGCAATTGTCTTTTTGCCAAAGCCTCGATGACACGACGGACAGTCTTGACTTCTAAGCGGCAAATCTTCGCGATGGAATCATGACCAGGACGACAGCAGCCATTTTTGGCTCGCCGTGCCAGGTGACAGTAAACACGAAACTCGGAGGTGGTTAATCCAAGTTCGTCGAAGGCCGAATGAATAAAAACCATCGGCAACGTTGAAGCATTTGACGCATCAAACTTTGCAGAAGATGGGACATTGCTCATCTCTTTTGTCTCCTTGCTAAATGGGCTTCCTGCATTGCTCAGGTAGATTGAATCAGCCAAAGCAGTCGTGGGTAAAAGTGGTCACTGAAATAGTTGACAAACAAATTGAGAGCAAAAAACATAAAGCACTCAATCACATACTTCACAAAGCCACAAAATCCTCTAACCTCTTACAAAATCTGCAAAAGAGAAATTGAAAATGATCTGGATTTTGGAAAGCTGTCTGATGTTTGTCAAGTCAATTTGAACTTAGATTGCGGTATTGCAACAAGTTCCAAACTGAATTAGCAAGTTGCTGGAGTCATCGACAGCGATAATAAATTTTGTTAAGCACAAAATGACTGGTGAAAGGTAAGAATAGCCAATTCACTCTTCTCGCTGTCTTGAGAATTCCGTTATTTTTCGGGATTTTTAGTAAAAGATTCTGCACCTCCTGGCTGTTTAAACTTTTTCAGCATGATCGAAGTTGGATGAACTTTAACACCACTATTGCGCGACGTGCAAGACCCCAAAATGCCTCTGCAAGCAGGTTTTAGGGCTTTTCATACACGAGAAACTCAAAAGCAAATATACGCGACAGGCACAAATTGAAACGCGAGACCATACGCGACAGACTCAAATGTGGCTATACGCGACAGACTCAAATGTGGCTATTCTTACTGGCGCTCTTTGTTACCATTTCATACGCGACAGACTCAAATGTGGCTATACGCGACAGACTCAAATGTGGCGCGCTCAAATACGCGATAGACTCAAATGTGGTTATACGCGACAGACTCAAATGTTGAATAAATAGTCATATATATATGACTATTTATAGATCCAAAGCGAAAGCATAATAAATGAACGATGAATACGCGACAGACTCAAATGTGGTTATACGCGACAGACTCAAATGTTGAGGACAGTCTTAAGAGTAGATCGAATGTGAGCTAGTTATAGCAGTATTCTTAGATTCGTGGAATCTTATGTAGGCACTCAGTGCTCTCGATATCAATACGCGACAGACTCAAATGTGCTTATACACCAAAGACTCAAATTTAGTCGAACTCATTCAAGATAGATGGGTCATTTCTGTATGCTTCATCAGCCTCGGCTTTTATTACATGATGATTCTGAGTTTCCAGAATTAAAACACCAGTAGCTGTGAACCCATCGCAGAAATTCAAGCAATACGGGAAAGACTCAAATGCAAAAGCAGGATTCAATTGATGATGATGTCAAAATATACGCAACTAGCTCAAATCCTGAAATACGCGACACCTTCAAATAAATTTTGTGCAAATACGCGACAGACTCAAATGGTGAGATACGCGATAAGCTCAAAAGTTTTTCAAATTTATACGCGACAGACTCAAATTTGTTAACGCTAGCAACAATCTATATTTGGTGGAGCCTTGAGTAAAATTAGGTTTAGTTCTCCAGGTGTAGTAAACTTCTGCTAGTATTTCCAAAACGAGGAGATTCGTCCTGATGAGCGACCCAGATGTATTTCCTGTAGATACCCAGATCGCTGAGATCATGTCGAGGGTCTCGCAACCTATTAAGAATAGAGATGCCCAAGTTCCCAGAGTAGAGCGTGAGGGAACACAGCTATATTTGGAAATTTCCTACAACACAGATCCTGGTGAAGAGAGCGAGGTTAACTTTTCTAGAGCTTATGTGTTTGAAGATGTGCACCCGGATAAAGAGGCTTATATCCGAGAGCAGCTCGCGTCTATGGATTTTGATAAAGCCCGAACAGAGGGAATCATTGTTGGCATCGAAAAAATCCAAGACAAAGCCATTCAAGGAATGGTCTATGAGCTACTCAATTTTTTAGAAGACAGACAGAAAAAAATTCTTTTATACCTCTATAGAGAAGCAGCTGCTCAGAGTGATGGGCCAATGGTGACTATCGACACCAATGATCTGATGACAGCATTGAATTATTCTAAAAGTAACAATGGTTATTTTGCTTCATCGGATCGGCAGAGGTTGAGCCAGGATCTGGCAACTCTGGAGAATGTAAAGATCACCATCGGGAAACCGTTACAGACCAAAAAAGGCGTTGTGGCGAATTTTACCCGTCTTTCTTTGATCTCTATTCGTGGTTTCCAACGCACAGGTGTTGAAGATCCAGACTTTGATTGGCGAAAGGCAATCCGACTGACCTCGGATTTGCCCTCAGAATTGACCATTCGCCTGGAAATATGGAATTCGATTGAGGAGGGTCGCTATATTGCTCTGAGCAAAGAGCTCGACATTGCCCATGTCAAAAAACAAGGCAGACACGAAGATTATTCTTTTAAATTGCTCATGTACTTGGCTGGGCAGATCAGTCGCAAAGGACTCGTCGATGGCAAATATCTGAGTCTGATTAAGCATTACGTCTTCAAAAATATGGGCCTTCTTGGTAAAAATGACAGCCGCAACAATTCAACTTTTCGGTTGGCAGCGCAAAAGCTAGTCGACCAGGGCTACCTGCATACCTTCAGTGAGTGCACCAATCAAAAATCGATGCCTGCTATCAACTTTGAGATCAACAAAGAAAAAATTTGCCTTGTGCAAAAACCGCAACGAGGCCGCCGTAAACAAGTCATCTTGGA
Organism: Gloeobacterales cyanobacterium ES-bin-313; assembly: GCA_014379585.1. GTDB lineage: Bacteria > Cyanobacteriota > Cyanobacteriia > Gloeobacterales > Gloeobacteraceae > JACMLN01. Next base: position 8,944 of record JACMLN010000127.1, read on the forward strand.
AGATGCGAGTGCTTAATTGCAGAAAAAGATGAAAAATTCGCAGATGCGAAAAACCAAAGTTCGGGGGTCGAGTGGCAACGGAACAGAAAGTCGGTTTAAGGCTGAAAGTCTTACTACAAGTACTTTTCAAAAATGATGATTTTTGGGTTTAGCGTCGAGAAAGCCAGTAAACTTGTGTTCGACTCCAATGCTGAAGTGACCTTCTCAAGGTTCAGGGCTGAAACTGCTGGGCAGAGAAAGCTTTCACATCGATCAACGCCAAAGATAATGCTTCGCGGTCTAGAGAAAAGAATTTTGTTTGGCCATCTTTGCGCTTTTCGACAATGCCAACTTCAACAAGTTGCTTCAGATGATGGCAGGTCAAAGATAAACTTGTCCCCAACAACTCGGCCAAGTCACTTGTACTCATCTGTGAGGAATTTGCCAGTAACTCCACAACTTGGAGCCGTGTTGGGTCAGCTAAGGCCATAAAAACCTTTGCCTGCAGTACATAGTTGGATCGCTCTGCCATGTTGTCTAAGGTAACCGCACTTCGAATAATTAGTCAAACACTCATTTCACCATTTGACTATTTACAGGTTAGCGAGTAGGCTTTGTAAAGTATTTAACAATTATTACAACCATAGCACCACAAATTTTTGTAGCTCACAGCTGATAGAGGTTTTAGGGGGAATATCTATGTGGATTGTCAAGCTTGCGTTGCACCGTCCCTACACTTTCGTCATTGCGGCGCTTCTCGTTGTCTTGCTTGGAGTACTGACTATTCGTCGCATGGCCACGGATATTCTGCCTGAAATTAATGTTCCTGTCGTCAGCGTGATCTGGACTTACGGTGGCGTGAGTTCTGAGGACATGGAGAAGCGGATCGTGACGATCGCTGAGCGTGCCTATACGACGACAGTCAACGATATCGAGCACATGGAATCTCAGTCCATGAATGGGGTGAGCGTAATTAAGCTCTACTTCCAGCCCGGTGCCAAAGTTGAAGCGGCAGTCGCTCAACTGACAGCGACTTCTCAGACGATTTTACGGGTCTTACCACCGGGAATTGTGCCACCCCTGATCATTCGCTACAGTGCTTCGAGTGTGCCGATTTTGCAGTTAAGTGTGAGCAGCAAAAAGCTGGCTGAACAGGAACTCTACGACTACGGCCTGAACTTTGTGCGCACACAACTTGCCACAGTGCAGGGTGCTTCGATCCCTTTGCCCTATGGAGGTAAACCTCGCCAAATCATGATCGATATCGACCCTGATGCGCTCTTTGCCAGGGGACTGTCGGCTGCCGATGTTAGTTCAGCGATTAATGCGCAGAATTTATTGCTCCCGGCTGGGAGCGCCAAAATCGGCGAAAAAGAGTACAACGTTCAGATCAATAGCAGTCCTAATGCGGTCGAGGCTTTGGGAAACCTGCCGATCAAAACCTTGAACGGAGCAACTATCACCATTCGGGATGTTGCTCAAGTGCGCGATGGTTTTGCTGTGCAGAGCAATATCGTTCGCAAAGATGGGCATCGCTCTAGCCTGCTGACTATTCTCAAGAGTGGTGGGGCTTCGACCATCGATGTCGTCGATCGTGTTAAACAGGCGCTTCCCCGAATTCGCTCTACGCTTCCGCCAGAGTTGGACTTGCAATTGCTCTTTGACCAATCTATTTTTGTACGAGCAGCTATCGATGGGGTCGTAAAAGAAGCCTTAATCGCGGCATTGCTGACTGGAACGATGATTTTGCTCTTTCTGGGTTCGTGGCGGAGCACTTTAATCATCACCGTCTCAATTCCCCTGTCGATCCTCTGTTCGATTTTGGCCATGAGCTTTTTGGGTCAAACCCTCAACAGTATGACCTTGGGAGGATTGGCACTGGCAGTCGGTATTTTGGTGGATGATGCAACGGTCGAGATCGAGAATATCCACCGCAATTTGGCTCAGAGCAAACCGTTGAAGCAGGCGATTCTTGACGGTGCGCAACAGATCGCCACGCCTGCTTTCGTTTCGACCCTTTGTATCTGTATTGTCTTCGTGCCCGTGGTGTTCTTGACAGGAGCGGCTCAGTCTCTATTTGTCCCTCTGGCAATGGCAGTTGTCTTCGCCATGCTTGCCTCCTATTTACTTTCCCGTACCCTCGTTCCTGTCATGGTCAACTATTTACTTCCTCCCGAAGTAGAACGCTATCAAGCAGAACATGCCAGCGGTGGAGACTGGATCTGGCGTATCCATGGCCAGTTCAATCGGTTTTTTGATCGGCTTCGCTCAGCCTACACCGATGGCCTTGACTGGGCCATCGCCCACCGTACCCTCGCCTTCTGGCTGTTTGGTGGATTCTTCGGTGGTTCATTGTTGCTCTTTCCGTTCATCGGCCAAGACTTTTTTCCACAGGTCGATGGTGGACAGTTCCGGCTCCACGTCCGCACTCCAGCTGGCACCCGCATTGAGCAAACCGAAGCTTATTTTGGCCGCGTCGAGGCGTCGATCCGCAAGATCATTCCTGAGAGCGAACTTGCCCTGGTGTTAGACAACATCGGCCTTCCGGTCGGCGGTGTCAACCTTGCCTTTAGCGATGCGGCCACCATCGGTTCTGCCGACGGTGAAATTCTGGTTTCCCTGCATGAAAATCATCGACCAACCTGGGAGTATGTGCGGGAACTACGCCAGCAACTCAGAACTGAATTTCCACAGTTGACCTTTTTCTTTCAACCCTCCGATATTGTCAGTCAAATTCTGAACTTTGGTCTCCCCGCACCCATCGACGTTCAAGTCAGTGGGCCAACGCGCAACCAGAGCAAAAATTACAAGATCGCCCGTTCCCTCCAAAACGAGATCTCCGAAATTCCAGGGGCAGTCGATGTGCACCTTCACCAAGTGATCGATGCTCCGGCTTTACAGGTGAATGTGGATCGCACCCGCGCCGCTCAGCTTGGCTTAAGTCAGCGCGATGTCGCGAATACACTACTCTTTTCCCTCAGTTCCAGTGGTCAGGCGTCTCCCAATTACTGGCTTAACCCTAAAAATGGCGTGAACTATCTCGTTGCAGTGCAGACCCCTCAGTTTCGGGTCAATTCGGTTGAATCGATTTCCAATACACCCGTGGCCACTGCGGCATTGAGTGCTCCTCAGTTGCTAGGCAACCTCGCCACCATGGAACATCGCAACACCACCCAGGTGATCAACCATTACAATGTGCAGCCAGTATATGACATCTATGCCAACGTCCAAAATACAGACCTTGGCAGTGTTTCAGCCCGGATCCAGACCATTGTTGCCCGCTACGAAAAGCAACTACCACGGGGTAGCCGCATCCAAGTGCGCGGTCAAGTGGAGAGCATGAATTCTTCCTTCACAAGCCTTGCCCTCGGATTGGTATTGGCGATTGTGCTGGTGTACAGCTTGATGGTGGTTAACTTTCAATCCTGGATCGATCCGCTGGTGATCATTATGGCTCTACCAGGAGCGCTAGCTGGCATTTTGTGGATGCTTTTCGTCACCCAGACGACGATTAGCGTGCCTTCGCTGATGGGGGCGATTATGAGTATCGGGGTGGCTACTGCCAATAGTATTTTACTGGTCACTTTCGCCAACGACCAGCGCCAGTTGGGGGACAACGCTGTGGCCGCCGCCCGCAAAGCCGGGATTACCCGTCTACGTCCTGTTCTGATGACGGCTTTGGCGATGATCCTTGGCATGTTGCCTATGTCACTTGGTTTTGGCGAAGGGGGCGAACAGAATGCTCCACTCGGGCGAGCCGTGATCGGTGGATTGCTGGTTGCAACTTTTGCCACGCTCTACTTCGTACCTCTCGTCTACAGCGCCCTACGCCGCAAAGCGCCCCCTGCGCCGGATCTGTTTGAAGAAGAAACGTCCCGTCCAACCTACTCGTTTGCCCAAACGCAACAGGAGGAATAGTCATGGCAAAATCAACCCTTAAACCTTGGCTTTTTGCTGGTAGTGGTGGTCTACTGTTTGCTGGATTGTTGGGGCTCGGCATTCTTCCGCGCCTCGAACGCCAATCGACCCTCCAGGCTGCCGCTGAAGGAGTAAAAACCCGTGCTGCTGTCGTCACCGTCATTCGGCCAATCCGCGCTGAAAGCACCACCCAGACCCAACTTCCTGGCAACATCCAGGCTCTCCAAGAAGGAACCGTCTACGCCCGTGCTGATGGCTACATCAAACAGCGCTTCGTTGATATTGGTGATCACGTTCAGAAGGGGCAAGTCCTCGCGTTACTCGACACTCCCGAAGTTGATCAGCAAGCAAGCGAACTGCGTTCGACCCTTGCCCAATCCCGCTCCGATCTCCAACAGTTTAAAGCGAACCAAGAACTGGCTCAAACCACAGCACAGCGCTGGCAGAATCTGCGCACTGAAGGTGCCGTTTCTCAGCAGGATGTGGATGAACGCGTCACAGCCTTGCAGACCCGTCAAGCTGCTGTTGAATCCCAACAAGCAACTATCCGTGCCCGGCAAGCAGATGTTTCTCGTCTCGTCGCTCTGCAATCTTTTAAGCAAGTACGCGCTCCCTTTGCCGGAATCATTACAGCCCGGACTGTGGATTCGGGTGCCCTAGTCACTGCTGGCACAAGCCAAAGTGGACTTTTTAAGATCGCATTTACCGATCGTCTACGCATCTTTGTGAATGTGCCCCAGACCGTCGCACCCGCCATTCATGCTGGACAGACGGCTCATGTTCTCGTCCAGGAATACTCTGGACGCACCTTTAAAGGTGTAATTACCCGCACAGCAGGTGCTCTCGATCCTGCAACCCGCACGTTGCTCACAGAGATCCAACTCGATAACCGCGATCATGCCCTACTGCCAGGCATGTATGCTCAAGTTGCCCTCGTTGCCAAGCGAAGCGCACAACCTTTCACGATCCCTGACAGCACTTTGATAATCCGAGCCAAAGGGCCTCAGGTTGCTCTCGTCGATTCAAACCATGTCGTTCACTATCACAATGTGGTTTTAGGCCGCGACGATGGTGCCACGATCGAAGTGCTTTCTGGCCTTTCGGGCAACGAACAAATCGTGGTCAATCCAGGCGATGAGATCATTGATGGCGCTCAGGTCCGGATCGCTTCACCAGAAAAATCCTAAGGTTTTGTCGCAAAATGCTGTCCTCAAAAACTGATCGATCACGGAGGAAGATCCCCTCTACAGTAAATATACAAAATACAAGAAGTGTATTATGGCAGTTAGTTACCCTGAGAAAAGTACTTTATGAAGCTCAAGGTTTTTGCTATGGAATCTTACTAGAAGTCGGTGTGTTTGGCCTCACCTCGATGGTGCCCATCATGCCACCATCCTCATGTTCAAGGATGTGGCAATGGTAAACAAAAGTGCCTGTGATCTCTGGATCTCTGAAATCCATTCTTAACTTTACGCTCGGGTAAGAAGCTCTCTTTCCATCCCAGAATGGTACATCAATCGTGTCCCTCATAACTACATCATCGACAGGCTTGTTGTTGTGCGCAATTACTTGGAAATGGATCTGGTGAATATGAAAGACGTGTGACTCTCGGCTGCGGTTTTCAATGATCCAATCCTCCACCGTTCCTTGATGGACAGTGATGTCAGGTTGGCTAAAAAATGGATTGTAAACTTTGGGCTGGTTCCCTGATCGATCCTCGGTAATGAAGAACTCTCCTTGATCATTGTTCTCAGAGAAGTAAAGTCTGCGAGTCCGCACAGGCTTCATTGCTGAGATTTTGCTAAAGCGCATGGATTGCACTGATTGTTCACCAGCACCAGCAATCGGCATCGTCGAGTGGTTCCTTTGCTGATGAGTGTCGATACGTGCAAGCACCCGCTCGGGGTCGCAATCCCCATCTGGGCCACTGTCGTAGGCCAAGGTTAATAGTCTGGCATCGCGTACAAGTTTGGATGGCCCCTTCACCATAAACTCGGCACGGGAACCGGGCGGAAGCAGTACATGGGTAGCGGGCAAGGTAACTGGGTATGCTCGGCCAACATCGTCTTTGCGCGTCGGTACACCATCGATTGCAACCACTCCAATCCCTTGAGGCTTGCCATCATAGCGAAGTTGCATGTCAAAGTAGGTGTCTGCGGAGGCATTCAGCACCCGCCAAAACTGGCGTTCATTTAGCCCTAGGTGCAATCGGGCTGGCTTATTAGCAGGGAATGTGATTGGCACGAAGTTAAGGGAAATGTCTTTGCCCGGTCGTGTAGATTCTTCTTGATCTGCGCACAGGCGTGTCCCTTTCTTGATGGTCTCCCCGTGCAGTTCCAAATCACGCAGCACCAAAAGCTGCTCTGGTAGACCACGTACTGCAGGGTTAACTTTCTCGATGCCACGCACAACAAGGGCACCTGTTGCACCACCGAGCACCTGCTTCTCACTCAAACCGTGGGGGTGGGGGTGGTACCAGTAAAGCCCAGGTGGCTCATTGGCAGGGATTTTAAAACGGTACTCAAAGGTGCTGCCAGAAGGGATCACTGTGCCTAAGACATCATCCCCATGACAAGTAGGTGGGATATTCAGGCCGTGGAAGTGGAGGTTAGTGCGCAATGGACTAGACGCAGCATTCGCTCCAGAGCAGGGATTGAGCAATTGGCCAGAAGGATGGTGATGTTCCTCGGAAGAGACCGCAGAATTATTGACTTCGTTCTTGACACGAAGCACAACAGTATCACCCGGTTCTACCCAAAGCGTTGGGGACTGCACCTTGCCGTTGTATAGCAAACAAAAGCGTTCACCGCCAAAATTACGAAGTACAAAAGTTGCATCGAGTTTGCCGATTTTACTTCGTACTAAAGGCGGTGAACTGGCAAAGTCTCCAGCATTAGGGCGAGAACAGACATCGCTACTGGACTGAGCTAGGCTAGGAATGGATTGCCAAACTATGAGTTTTTCAACCAAAACCACCAAGATCATTGCAACAATAAAATATATGCGATGCATTTAACTATCCTCCATCAAATTCCCTAAACTTTTGCGTATTTGATCTACCTTGAGCATCTTGGGGGTAAGTGAAGCCTCTGCCGTCTGCTTTCAAGCCTACAATTTACGAAAACCAGTGTGATAATTCCTCGAAACAATATTGGTAGAAGTCCGACATTAACAGCCGCTACTTTCATTTTGCACTCCATAGTTTTCTCTTCGCTTTATGCAACTAGTATCTCAAAATTCGCGATCACCGATTCCCAAATAGACTGCATGGGCTGGATTTGTAATGTTCTTCTGAGCAAAAGAACTTTTACCAGCGCGACTCGCTTTAATGAGGTCGGCTGCTTTTTCGCCGATCATAATAGTGGGAGCATTTGTATTACCCGTAGTTACGCCAGGGGCAATCAGATCGCTCACGCTCAATTCTCCTCCAGTGCCATGAAAGGCAGAGGCTCCACGCTGCTGATTTTCAGACTTCTTGAAATAGGGTATTACATCTTGATAACTCCAACCGGGGTTGCCTAATGCTTGCCATTGATCATAATCACGACGATTACCCCGCATATAAATCATGAAATTTATCGAACTACTGCCACCTAAGACTTTGCCACGAGGGCAAAAGATTTTACGATGATTGAGATAAGGCTCTGGTTCAGAGAAGTACGCCCAATCCACCTCGGAGCCTAACAAGCTGACACATTGCGATGGAATTTGAATTTCGGGTTTTGTATCTGGTGCACCTGCTTCGAGTAATAAAACATTTATTTCACTGTCTTCTGTTAGGCGATTAGCAACTACACAACCTGCTGAACCAGCACCAATCACAATATAGTCATAGTGAGTCATATCAACCTCCTTTCAAAAAGGTACAGAAATTCATCTTGATCTCATCTCTGCTTTTCAACAGAAAATTAACGTATGACAATAGGGGTTTGCTTTTCTTCAATCAGAAACGCAATTTATATTTTGCATCTATTTACAACAAAGTTGGATTTGAAATTTGCATAAAATTAATATATAGAATTAAAATCAATTTGTCGCCCACTCAGGGTTGGAAATTTTAAACAATAGATTTAATGATGAATTCATCCATCCCGCGATAGAAACTTGATTCCAACTTAAGTTGGAATTTGAATTGTTACTTAAGGCCAATTCAAGGCATATATTCGAGTCTTGTGCATGTAGGTAGCCTGAAAAGCTGAACATTGCTACAGCGAAAGATGCAAATAGTGAGCGCATTTTTATTGAAAAGTTTCCTGCAAGAGCACGGGTGAAATTTCTGGGCCGGACCAACGTAGAGGGAGACTTTTTTCAACTCGATGACCCCTATGAAGATGGAAGCGCAGCAAGCGCTCTGCTCCAGGGAAAGTGGCTATTTCATCTCCCTGCCAGATGACTTCGGCAGTGCCTGTTAGATACAGCAGATCGCCTTTTTCAAAATCAACAAACAGCAATCCAGCACGAGGATTTACCTCAAGGTTCCCGAAGGTATTAAAGAGGCAGTTACCAGCAAAATCCGGTAGAGTAAATGTCCGGTCATCATCGACCCGAACAAAACCTGGATTGCCGCCGCGATGAGAAACATCAACGCCACTGGCCGCCCCTGCTGATTCGCCTTGATAGGCAGATGCAATGAATAATGTGTCAGCTGCGGCTATTGTTACTTGGCCTGCTTGATCCAAAGTGGTGAATTGATGAACGAGTCTTGGTGTTGCTAGTTCAACATCAACTAAAGTAAACATCCGAGCTTGGATGTATTTGTTACAGTTGCCAAAGCTTTGTCTAACCAGCACCTCAAAGCAATCTTTGTGAGTTGCAGTTACAATCCCGTTCATGCGATTGCGGCGACGGGTATGCAGCTCTATTCCGAGAATACCTATATCAATGCTTTGCGACAGGATATTGGCTAAGGGATCGCCATACAAAGGCTTGGCGCGAACTTGTAAAGTTCGATCATTAGGAGAGGAGAGAAAGCCGACTTCCCCCACCAAAATAGAAGCCCAAGGACTTCCTAAAGGATCAACCGTGCCCACAATCACATAGGGGAGTTGGGCAAAAAATTGGCGATGCTGATCAGGCATGAAGTCTCGGATGGCACGTCGCCCTTGGGCATTCATACGTTCCTGCACACCCATGCGCGTTTGGATGGCGAGTTCACCGGCATGAAATGGGGATTCAGTCTGTGTCCATCCTGGAATTGCCATAGCGATTTCTGCTCTTAATGTTGGAGATCAATACTTGAGGCAAGGGATATACAAAATCGATACTTTGATGAGCATCTATCTAGCTTTCATCGAGAGACCCGACTGTTTGGGTTGGCGCTGAGACGAAGAACTCTATACGGGGACCACCAGGCATACGCAGTAGAAAGTGGCGTGCTTGAGAACCTACGCTTGGCGACGAGATAGCACCCTCAATCTCGACACCAGGCCAATCTTGCAGTTTTGAATAGAGTGCTGATAACGCCTCAAGGTTCTCGATTGCAAAAGCTGCGTGGTGCAAACCGATTTGCCGACGCCTGTCAAACGGCAATGCTCCAGCTTCTCCACCCCAAAGGGTGATCATCGTGACACCATCGGTGACAAAGGATGAAGGATAGTCAGGATTCTCGCCAAGCAACTTAAAGTTAAGGGCATCAATGAAGAAAGCTTGCGCCAAAGCAAGATTTGCAACCGTGAATCCGAGATGATGTATTCCACGCGTCAAAGGTGCGGCCATAGTGAGTCTCCTTCGTCTAGGTTCGGGGACAGAATCCGTAAATGTGTAACCTATAGAATTTATATTCTTTATAGATCATTGCACAGATAGTAATTTTTGGAAAGCTAGATTTTCAGTTTTGGCAACGTTGAACTTAAGGTGGAATTCAATGTCAAACTCAAGTTGTAAAGAACTTACTATATTAAGGTGGTAAGGTTGATCAACCGCTTTATTGCAAAATAGTTTCAACCTGAAGTGGATGACATATTAAAGTTGACTGCCTATATTGAGTTTACGAAATTGCTATTAGCAATTTCGATATTTGTTTCGATACAAATTATCGATTACTAATGGCACTGATTACAACACCATTCGGACGAAATTCCACCGCCGCCGAGGTCGTAGAAGGAATTGATCTTTCCGGCAAGCGGGCGATCGTTACGGGAGCCGCATCAGGCATCGGCGTAGAAACGGCGCGGGCACTGGCTCAAACTGGAGCGATCGTCACACTAGCTGTGCGTAATACCGATGCTGGAGCGCAAGTCGCGGCTAACATTACGGCTACTACTGGAAACCGGAATATTCAGGTTGCTCCGCTTGATTTAAGCGATCGCAACTCAATTGCCAAGTTCATTGCTGCCTGGCGTGAGCCGCTGCACATCCTCGTCAATAATGCAGGGGTAATGGCACTGCCCGAACAGCGCACACCCGAAGACTGGGAGATGCAATTTGCCACTAACTATCTCGGACACTTTGCCCTAGCGCTCGGACTACACGACGCTCTCGCCGCAGAGGGTGCCGCCCGTATCGTGTCGGTTAGTTCTAGCGGGCACCTGATGTCGCCCATTGTGTTCGATGATATTCACTTCATGTTCCGTCCTTATGATCCGTGGTTGGCGTATGGACAGTCCAAGACCGCAAGCATCCTCTTTGCTGTGGGTGCTACTGCGCGCTGGTTCAAGGATGGCATTAC
>JACMLN010000128.1 GCA_014379585.1 Gloeobacterales cyanobacterium ES-bin-313
TCTGTCGGGGTAAAGCTGTGTCGAAATGCTTACTGTTCTCTCTCGCCTGCACATTAACGGTTCAGGTGGTTGCCTTTCAGACGGTTCAAGCCCAGCAGCTCGCCTCCGGTTCAGCGATTCTTACCGACCAACCTTCAACGCCTAAGACCCTCAAAGATATTCAACAACCAAGTAGCGATAGCTCTTTATTGTTGAACGATTTGAGCACCACCAATCTTGATGCCGTCCTGCGCAAGCGCGATGTCAAAATTGATAAACCGATCTTCGTGCAGTCACCCTTGGAAAGGGGTTCTGGCCGCAGTTATGGGTTGGTGACCGCTGAACATTTGGGTGCAGGGGAAGTGACCCAAACTCAGTTTGTCCGCCTGTTTAAACCGGAAGCTGGGATCAACGACGACCTTTTTGCCAACCAATCCAACCAAATTGTTTACGGACTCACCGATGACATCGAACTCAGTCTCGATCTGCAAGGGGTCAACGGTTCTGTCCCTGGTTTTCAAGGAGCCTTCGTCGCTGAGCGCCGCCTTGGGATCAACAACGGCAATATCTTTCAGGATTTTTCACTGCAAGGCAAATTTCGGATTGGCGAGCTTTTGGGCGGGAAATCAAGTCTCGTATTGGGGTTAACGGCTAGCCGACCGCAGTTTACGTTCACAACAACGGATCCCCTCACTGGCCAGAGCATCCAGACAACCCGTCCCCAAGAAGGCACCGTTCTTACCCCCTCACTTGAATTGCCGATCACCTACAAAGCGAAGGACGAGCGATTTTCCTTCACGGTGGCACCGAGACTGGTTTGGTTTCCTGGAGAGAGCAACCTCTATACCCCGGTGAATCCAGGGGACAATAGCCGCTTTGGGTTGACCGTCGCCCTGGGTCTTGGCGGAACCTACAAACTTTCGCCGCGCTTTCAAATTCGTGGGGATGCTTCGCCGATCTTGATTGGCAACAATACCGTTGATCGCTTCACTGGCCAGTTAACTCAGGTGATTCCGTTTAATATCGGTTTGCGCTACCTAGTCAATCCCCGCGTTGCCCTTGATGTGTTTGCGACCAATACTTTCGGAAATGCCGGTGGGCCAGCGCTTGCTGCTTTTAGCAACAATACAGGGATTGGGATTGCACTGACCACAACCCCAGAACGGCTTTTTACTCTTCTCGACGTGCCTGCCAACCGCAAGTTTGCTGAGACTTTTTATGAAGATGTTCCAAAAGAACGTCGCCGTATTTTTGTCCCAGCCAGCTTTGATCTGCTCGATGGCAGCACGATCGCGCGGGATACCAGTCGGCTTTCGTTGCAAGTTTCCACAGGAACGATTGGCACCGCTTTTCGCAATGGCAGCCTTGACGACTTTGAAACTGGCTTTTATGCAAACTTTGCTCCCGCTGGTGTAGATGAATCGGACGCTGGGGCGAGTACAAAGATTCGGATTCTCCACCAGCAAAGCGGCGATCCGCTGACTTTGAGTGCTCTGGTCACCCTCGGACGCTCTAGCAGTCGCCTGTGTAACTTTATTAACGGCACCCGCGATGGGTTGGATCAGACAATCAATGGGCAATCGACCAATTGTCCTGGCGTTCCAGGCAGTATTCCATCCGGGGATCGTGGCCCGATTCCAGCGAACCTCTTCGGTCTGGTCACAGAGAATGTCGGTGAATTGATTATCTTGACCCTTTCTTTGCCTACCCAGTTCACCTTCGATTCAGGTGCAAGTCTTTGGTTCAATCCCAAAGTTGCCTATATTCAGCGGGCTGGAGATCGCTCTCCCTTGATTGGAGCCAGCTTTGGGGCATCCTACCCAGTGATGCCGGGATTAGATCTTGTTGGCCAAATCACTCCGGTTTTTCGGGGGGAGAATGCTTTTTTGGGCGATGGTTTGGCCCGTCTGCTGCCGTGGCAAGCAGGGATACGTTTTAGTTTGCCAACAGGTTTTTCAGCAAATGTCTATGCGACTAACAGCGTGGGTCTCTCCCCCTACGGAAGTTTGCGCGTCCGTGCGGACAACGAAATTTCAATTGGTCTGGGTTTACAGTTGTCTTTCTAGTCGGTTTTGGACACTCTAAAGACGTGTAAAGTTTGTTATTCTGCCTGAGGAGATGAGAGGGGTTCATGGGTTCAAGAAATTTTCGTCGCTGGTTTGCTGCACTTTTGGTTGTAGCGCTCTGCTGGACAGACTTACGCCCAGGGCTTGCCGCCCAGGGTGTGTCTCTGTTTGTCTTACGCAGTGCCAATCAGACCAACTGGGAAACGATTGCGCGTCGCATCGAGCGCCTGAATTTACCCTACCGAACACTCTCTCTTCCTGAACTCAGTCTTGATCGTCTGGCTGAGGCCAAGATCTTGTTCTTGCCCAATGTCGGTCAACTTTCTGGGGATCAAGTCACCGTCATTCAACAGTGGGTGCAAGGGGGTGGTCGATTGATCGCCAGTGGTCCCTTAGGTGCCGATGCGAGTTCCGAATCTCGGGACAATCTGCGCCACCTCCTCGGTGGTTACTGGATGGAGCAGCGCTCTGGAGCAGCACGCACCGAAGCCCATTCAGATCAAACTTGGGCACAGCGCGGCAATACGACCAGCACTGTCCAGGGAGGGCTGTTGATGCTCAGCGATCCCCTGACGACTACGATTGCTGCTAATTGGTCTGGCAGTGTCGATGAACCTGCAATTCTCACTACCCCAGAAACTGTCTATCTGGGCTGGCAGTGGGGTTCTGCCCCTCCAGCCTTCGACCGCGACTGGTTGGCTGCCTCCATCGACCGCTTTGTGCCGGGTGCTGTCGGTGATCGCTTTAAAGTTGCTCCTGTCGAAGCGACGGCGATGATCAAAGAACTCGAAGGGATGCTCGGCAGAGTCGAGAGTGCGTTATTGACCTCCGATGCCCGCTCCAACAACCCAGAGCAATTTCCAAAAGAATACCGAGAGGCAATCCGCAAGGCAAACGAGACCCTCAAAGCCCTGCCGGCGATGCTCAGTGCTGGCCAGGATAACGATGCCCGTGCCCTGTGGGAAAACACAATTGAAGATTTATGGGCGCATTACCCGACTTCACAGATGGCCTCTTTGCCAGAAGTCCGGGCGATCTGGCTTGATCGAGGCACGATCGTCGCTGCTGGTTCTGAAGAGGGTTTAAGGAAAATCTTTGATCGCATCGCAGCAGCTGGCATCAACACCGTCTTTTTTGAAACCATCAACGCGGGCTATCCGATTTTTCCAAGCAATGTGGCTCCTGCCCAAAACCCGCTTGTCAATGGCTGGGATCCGCTCGCTTCCGGTGTAAAACTTGCCCACGAACGCAAGATCGAAATTCAGGCATGGGCCTGGATTTTTGCGACAGGCAACACCCGCCACAACGCCTTAATTGGCAAACCCGTGGACTATCCAGGGCCGGTACTTTCAGCCCACCCCGATTGGGCGCAGCAGGGACGCAAAGGCAACCTTCGTCCTGGGGGGCAACCCGAATATTGGCTCGATCCAACCAATACAGAAGTCCGCAACTACCTCACGAATCTCTTAGGGGAGATCGTCGATCGCTACGACGTGGATGGTGTGCAGTTTGACTACATTCGCTATCCCCTGCAAAAAAACCCTTCCCAGTACTTTGGCTACGGCAATGCTGCCCGCAATCAGTTCCAAAAAATCACAGGGGTTGATCCAGCTACCCTCACGCCTCAAACAGACAATTCGCTGTGGCAGCTTTGGACACGTTTTCGCACAGCAGCCGTTTCCAGCTTTGTCCAGGACACGGCTGCCTTCTTGCGCCAGAAGAAGCCAAACTTGATTCTCTCGGCGGCTGTTTGGCCCCAGGCAAACGCAGAACGGGTGCGTAACCTGCAGCAAGATTGGGAGTCTTGGGCTAAAAACGGTGATGTCGATCTGCTCGTGCCGATGACCTACGCACTAAATACCAGCCGACTCCAGCAGTTACTCGGCCCAGCCCTTGAAGGCGCTGCGGACGAGCCAGTGCTCTTCTTGCCAAGCTTAAACTTGGCCTCTTTGCCCCAAGTGCAACTGCGCGACCAATTACAAGCGATCCGCGACTTGCCGTCCGATGGCTATTCCCTCTTTGCGACAGCACATCTCGGTAGTGAACATCAGCAGATCCTCGCTCAGGCGACTTCTCCTTTGATTCCCTACCGCGATCCCCTGAACTCTGCCCTTGAGCGCTTTAACGCCCTCAAAAAAGAGTGGGACTTCTTACTTACTAATAGTCAAGTTTGGGTAACCGATTTCAACTTGGCACCATGGCGCAGTCAGACGGCTCGCACCCAAGTCGCCCTTGAAACCCTCGCCAAGCAGCCCACTGCTGGGTGGCTAAAAACTGCCCGCCAAGAGATCGATCGCTCTCGCCAGGGGCTTAAAGAGTGGTTGCGCCTCGAAAAGATGATGCGCCCTTACCGTGTAAAGACTTGGGAGAATCGTCTAGATTCCATGGATGCTTTGCTGCACTATGCAGAAGTGCGCCTTGCCCGTCAGACAGCCCAGCTTCCTTGAGTGCAAACAGCCAGCGAACCATCCTGACCCAAAATTGTATTTTCGTTAGCCCCATGAAAGATTGAGGCAATTTTTGTTGAGATACATTGAAGATGCATGGATATAAACAGTGGTACGAAACGTTCTGCTGGCAAAGTTTTTTCAGAAGATGTTTCTATGGCGGATCATTTAGGACTGATTATCGACATGATGGCTGTTCTGGGAGCAGCTTCCCTGGGTGGCTATTTGGCAAGTCGGCTCAAACAGCCCGTACTGCTGGGTTACTTGCTCGGTGGCATGGTCGTCGGTCCAGCAGGGTTTGGCCTGATCAAAGGCGAAGGGGACATCCAAGTCCTCGCTGAAATCGGTGTAGCGCTGTTGCTGTTTGCCCTGGGAGTGGAATTCTCCGTTAAAGATCTGCTCAAGGTCAAAGCGATCGCTTTGGGTGGGGGGGGATTGCAGATGCTACTCACGATTTTGTTGGGAGGTGGTCTGGCCTACGCCACTGGCTGGGTGGACACGATTCCCAAAGCGATTTTCTTGGGGGCAATTCTGTCCCTTTCTTCCACCGCAGTCGTTCTCAAGTCCTTGATTGAGCGCAACGAATTGGGGACTGCCCACGCCCAAGCGATGCTCGCCATTCTCATTGTCCAAGATCTCGGTTTGGGGTTAATGCTCGCAGTCCTGCCAGCGCTCACGCAACCACCTGAAGCGATCGGTGGAGCATTGGCCTTTGCGCTGCTCAAAGCAGTGTTATTCATGGCTGCCGCAGTGATTGCCGGAGTCTGGATCGTTCCGCCATTGATCCGAGCCGTTGCCCGCACCGCTTCCCAGGAACTTTTTATCCTGACGGTTTTTGTTTTGTGCCTTGGGGTGGCGCTCACGACTTCCGCCATCGGTCTGGGTATTGAGATGGGGGCGTTCGTGGCGGGGCTGATGATTTCCGAAGTCGAGTACGCCGATGCTGCCCTGGATCGGGTGTTGCCAATGCGCGATGTGTTTGCGACGCTATTTTTCGCCTCCATCGGCATCTTGATCGATCCAGGCTTTTTGTTGGTCAACGCGCCTGTGCTGATTGGCTTGGTGGCCGTGGTTATGATCGGCAAAGCGCTGATCGTTACACCGCTTGTGATGGTGTTTGGTTATCCCCTCAAGACTGCCCTAGTGGTCGGGCTTGGACTGAATCAGATCGGCGAGTTTTCCTTTGTGCTTGCGGGAGTGGCGAAAACTTTGGGGTTGTTCTCTGAGCGGCTCTACGGCCTTACGGTCGGCACTGCTGCTGTGACTTTGGTGCTCACCCCTTTTGTGATCAAGGCATCACCTGCGCTGTTTGGCCTTCTAGAACAGCTACCGTTGATCGGCCCGGCTTTAAAAGCGAGCCAAGCCCCACGGGTCTCGACAGTCGAAGAAGGGATTACAGGTCATGTTGTGGTTGCAGGCTATGGGCGCATTGGTCAGACCCTTGTGCGCATGTTGCTTGAGCAGAATCAGCAAGTCATCGTCATCGACAACAACGAAGCCGCCACCGCAGCGATGCGTTCGGCAGGCATCCCTTATCTCTACGGCGATTCGGCCAGTGAACTGGTACTGGAGAAAGCCCATCTAGACCGGGCACACTCCATGGCCATTGCGCTTCCAGACCCAATGGCCACCCGTCTGACCCTGAAGCGGGCGTTATCGATTGCACCTGAATTGGACGTAACTGTACGCGCCCACATCGGAACAGAAATTGACACGTTATATCAACTTGGAGCAGCAGAGGTCGTACAGCCGGAGTTTGAAGCATCCCTGGAGATGGGCATGCATATGTTGGTCAAACTTGGCATTCCGGTTCTGGCAATGCAAAAAAATGTCGAGCAGTATCGCATTGGCCGCTACCGCTCTTTGGACTCTGAACGACAGGATTTTTTGATCACAAAAGAACTAGAAGCCGCCAGTGCCGAATTATCAGGGAACTGGTTCATCCTCGAAGCGGGTTCGCCCCTGGTCGGACTGACCCTCGCCGCCGCAGATGTACGCCGCCTTACCGGGGTGTCTATTCTGGAAATCAAGCGCAATGGGCAGATGTTACGTTTCCCTGGACCGGATACTGTGCTTGCTGCAAATGACCGTTTGCTCGTCATCGGCAACCGCGAAGAGGACACAGCCTTCGAACGCCTGTTGCGTGGGGAGGTGCAGCTTGGGGACGGCAAGCCCGAACGGTGGCTCCAAGTTCCGAAATCTTCTTGGTTAGTTGGCAAAAGTCCCGTGCAAGCCGATCTGCGCCGTCAGTGGGGTGTTCTCGTGCAAGCGATTCAGCGGGAGGGAAAGGTTCAGCGCTTCCCAGATCCTAAAAGCCCGATTGCTTCCGGTGACAGATTGTTGGTGTGCGCCAGTGAAGAGGCATTGGATCGTTTTGGTGCAGCACTAGAAAGCTCAGAGGATCCGCTCTCCTTGAAGGATTCTGTCAGTTAAGTGCATCAAAATAAGAAAAATTCTGCAACTTCACTCGGGCTAGAAAGTTTTTATCGTCTGGATGTGATGATTTGGAACTCGTTAGCTAGCAAGGCTAATAATACTCGATGACCATACTTGTCAGGAGTATCTAGTTCAATAAGCCATAAGTCTCCATAAGCATCAACGATCTTTCCCTTGCTTCCATAATAATTTTTCAATAGAACCATAACCCGACTATTTTGTATTTCGACGGGATGGAAGTTTAAAGGCTGAGAGTTATGATCCATCGGGTCTATGAGCCTATCGGTCGGGGATTAAGCGTCATTGATTGTGAGGGCTATTTGCGCTGCTGATCACACTTGATCCACCAGTTGATGAATTTACGGGCGCATTGCGCAGCAGCATCAGGGCTTGGCATACAAATCAGTGCTTTGTCAAACTTCTTGCCAGTGGCATCAGTCAGAAATGCGACAAAACCGCCATTCGACTCGCGTACAGCAATCGTCCATTCTCTATAGGTTGCGATTTCCATTGCCAATATTTCCTATGTTAATTAAAGTATGTGGGACAGTTTATGAATCTCAGGATGCCAACTTATCTGTTGCTTCAAGAGGCCACAGAAAGAGGAAAGGGGGAAAGCCCGTATTCTAGTTATTGCAAGATGTTACCAAAACTCATCAAGAAGAAATTGTATTCAAGTAACTTCAAAGCAATTTTTAGAATGTTGCTAAGCAACATTCCGCCGTTTCAGTCATGCTTGAGGCAATTCAGCCCTTCTCCACTGCTCAAAATTAAGAAAACTAATCACTTCCAGTTCAGAAGTAACGATAGTGGCCAATAATCGCAAAGGCAAATAGTATATCTTCAACCTTTGCACCAGCTCCAATGTTATGGACAATCAAGTAGCGGCTGCCATCGAAACTGCGCTGATCCGAGACAATGCCTGTATGTGGTAAACCGTTGGAAAGTCGCCAAGCGACAACGTCACCAGGCTGGTAGAGGGCTGGATCCTTTGAGGCTGGAAGACTGTGCCCTTTACGGGTGAAAAATGTCATCAGATTTGGAACTCGACGGTGGTCGATGTTTGAGTCTGTGGTTCGTAGTCCGCAGCAATGCGGGTAGGCATTGAAATGGGCACGCATATCCTCATGGACAAGGCTTTGCAAGTCCACACCCGCCCGCCGAAAAGCCCGCGCAACCACATCGGTCATATTCAAAAGATAAGAGCAGAAGATTTCTAACTAAATATCCAGATCGGCCATGTTCAGTCTTGGGCCGTAGGTCTCGATGAATTGGCGGCGGGGTTCGACGCGGTCTCCCATGAGAACGTTGAAGACTCGGTCTGCTTCGGCGGCATCTTCGATGGTGATTTGGCGAAGGGTGCGAGTGGCGGGATTCATTGTTGTTTCCCAGAGCTGATCGGCTTGCATTTCGCCGAGACCCTTGAAGCGCTGGAACTCATACTTTTGATTTTCGCGCAGACCGTTAATGATCGTATCTTTTTGGTTATCAGTGAAACAGTAACGTACCTCAACATTGCGGCCTCCACCGATTGTAATCTTGTAGAGGGGTGGCTGGGCAATGTAAATATGGCCACGATCCACAAGATCGCGCTTGTAGCGGTAGAAGAATGTGAGCAGTAAAGTACGAATGTGTGATCCATCGACGTCTGCATCCGTCATCAGGATCGTTTTGTTGTACCGCAGTTTGCTGGCATCGAATTCTTCGGTCTTCAGACCCAGGCCAATAGCCGTGATCATTGCCTGAATTTCGGTGTTGCCATAGATACGGCGGTCGTCGGCGCGCTCTATGTTGAGGATTTTGCCGCGCAAAGGCAGGATCGCCTGGAATCGACGGTCTCTACCTTGTTTGGCACTTCCGCCCGCAGAGTCGCCTTCGACGAGGAATATTTCTGATTCTTCGGGGTCGCGGCTTTGGCAGTCGGCGAGTTTGCCCGGGAGCGTGGAAAATTCGAGGGCTGATTTGCGGCGGACGAGTTCTCTTGCGCGACGGGCGGCATCTTCGGCCATCATCGACTGCATCGCTTTTTCGAGGATCGCGCCTAAGACATCGGGGTGGAATTCGAGATATTCCACTAACTTTTCGGAGACACAGGAATCGACGATGCCCCGGACTTCGGGGTTGCCGAGTTTGGTCTTGGTTTGGCCTTCAAATTCGGGATCGGGGACTTTGACGCTGATCACGACCGTCAGACCTTCGCGGACGTGCTCCCCGGAGAAGTTCTTTTCGCCTTCTTTGATTTTGTTGGCTTTGCGGGCGAAGTTATTGAAAGTACGAGTGAGAACGGCTTTGAGACCTTCTAAGTGGGTGCCACCGTCGATGGTTCGGATGTTGTTGGCGAAGCCCAAAACGTTGTCGTTGTAAACGTCCGAAGACCATTGCAAGGCACACTCGACCACGACATTGTCCTTCTCCTGGGTCATATAGATGATGTCGGTGTGGAGAGGGGTCTTGTCGCGGGTCATGTAGGCGACGTACTCGCGGATGCCACCGTCGTACTTATAGGTTTCGACGCGATGTGGTTCAACCCGCAGGTCTGTAAAGGTAAATTCAACGCCAGCATTCAAGAAAGCCAATTCCCGGAAGCGATTGAGCAGCGTTTCGTATTCGAACTCGACACCTGATGTGAAAATCTGGGTGTCCGGTTTGAAGGTAATCGATGTGCCTCGACGTTTTTGGTTATCCGTCGTCACGACGAGTCCACCATCGGGAATGCCGCGATCAAACTTTTGGACGTGGACTTTGCCCTCGCGCCACACGGTAGCGACGACGTACTCAGAAAGGCCATTGACCACCGCAGCGCCAACTCCATGCAACCCACCGGAGACTTTGTAGCCCCCACCGCCGAACTTACCACCAGCACCAAGCACGGTCAGGACGGTTTCGAGGGTCGATTTGCCTGTGCGTGGGTGCTTGTCGATGGGAATGCCACGGCCATCGTCGGTGACCGTCACTGAACCATCGGCATTTAAAGAGATCTGAATATTTTTGCAGTGACCTGCCAAAGCTTCATCGACGGAATTATCGACGATCTCGTACACTAAGTGGTGCAGCCCTTTTGGGCCTGTCGAGCCGATATACATCCCAGGCCGCTTGCGAACGTGCTCCAGTCCCTCAAGAACCTGGATCTGCTCTGAAGTATAAGATTCCGTCATGCCTGCGATGCTCCTCTGAGCTAGGGTTTCCGACCTGCACCAAAATGCTTTCTAGAAGTGATGAAAGCGCGAAGTTGTCAAATCACTCCACAATCATAGCACAAAGGACTTCTAGCCGTTCCTAGTCCTTTTTGAGGTCATAATTTGCGGACAGAGGATCTTTCTAAAAACTGGACAGGTGTTCATGGGCGCTTCTGGGGGGTTCGGCAACGCTTCCTGGGCATGCTTGTGATAGATTCAACCTCAAGAAAAGCGAACGGTTTGTATGGCTGGGCATAGCAAGTGGGCGCAGATCAAGCGCCAAAAAGGCAAGAACGATGTGGCGAAGGGTGCAATGTTTGCCCGGTTGTCGCGGGAAATCATCGTCGCTACCCGCCTCGGTGGAGCAGATCCAGGAGGGAACTTTCGCCTCAGGATTGCCATTGAGCAGGCTAAGGCGGCAAGTCTGCCTGGGGAAAATATTCAGCGGGCGATCGACAAAGGCAGCGGCAACTTAGAGAGCGACAGCCTTGAAGAGATCCGCTACGAAGGCTATGGGCCAGGCGGGGTTGCTTTTTTGATCGAAGTGCAGACTGACAACCGCAACCGCACCGCCGCTGACCTGCGCGTCATTTTCAGCCGCAACGGCGGAAATCTTGGTGAAACAGGCTGTGTGGGATGGATGTTCCAACAGCGTGGAGCGGTCGTGATCGATGGCACGGTCAGTGAAGAGACTTTGCTTGAGCCTGCCCTTGAAGGAGGGGCGCAGAGCTATGAAATCTATGAAGAGGGAGCTGAGGTTTTCTGTGCACCGGGGGATCTTGAGTCTTTGGCAAAGACGTTGCTCATCGCCAATTTTTCTTTAAGTGAGACAACGGTGCGTTGGGTCGCAGATACTTCTGTGCAGATCGAGGATCTAGACATTGCCCGCCAAGTGCTGACTTTGGTGGAAAAACTCGAAAATCTTGACGATGTGCAGCGGGTTGCCTCTAATTACACCGTCGATGATGCCGTGTTAGACCTCGCTTTTGCCTAAGGGAAAGCGCTAGACTAAGAAAGTATGCGGACATGGCGGAATGGTAGACGCGCTAGTCTTAGGAACTAGTAGGGTGACCTGTGTGAGTTCGAGTCTCTCTGTCCGCATCTACATTAGGCTGGAGTACACTTACCTCACTTCAGCACAATGCATTTTATAGAAAAGCTCAACGGGGCAATCGAAAGCAACCACAGTTTGCTCTGCCTCGGCTTGGATCCAAATCCCGAAATGTTGCCAGCGCGCTATGGCACTGGTACACAGGCTCTGCGCAGTTGGCTTTTTGAGATTATCGAGCAGACTTCAGAGCTTGTCTGTGCCTACAAGCCGACCCTTGGTTTTTATCAAAGCTTGGGAGCCGAAGGATTCACACTTTTAGAAGCAGTGTTGGCGCGGATTCCAGCGAACCTCCCGGTGATCCTCGATGCTAAGCATGGCGATCTCAATACGGGCACCCTGCTCGCCCAGCACTACTTTGAAGATTTGCAGGTGGATGCTGTCACCCTAAATCCCTATTCAGGCCAGGATGCTGTCGCTCCGTTTTTGCTCGATCCCCAAAAAGCGGTCTTCGTCCTCTGCCATACCTCCAATCCAGAAGCGTCGGTGATTCAAAGTTATCCGAGCAAACAAAAACCCCTTTATGTACATATTGCCCAGGAAGCGCAAGGGTGGGGCTTGCCCGAACAGTTGGGGCTGGAAGTGGGGACGACCCAGCCAGAGGTTCTGGCCAGAATTCGAGGCGTTGCCCCGGATCGGTTGATCTTGCTGCGCAGCATTTGGAGTGGAGAGATGGAAACGCTCCTCAAAGCTGGGTTGGATTCTAGCGGCTCTAAGCTCTTGATCCCTGTACCACAGACTCTGCTTGCTGAGAGCGGACTTGCTGGGAAACTTGACACGCTTCGTCGCGAGATCGAGAACATTCGTGCAGAAACCATCGCTGAAGTTTCTGACTGCACGCTTTGGCAACCGGACGTTTGCCTGATCGACAATGAACCTCACTACGCTTTGATCTTGCAGATGTACGATGCAGGCTGCATTTTGTTTGGCGACTATGTCCAGGCCAGTGGAGCGACATTTCCTTACTATATCGATCTGCGGCGGATCATCTCCAACCCGCAACTGTTTCATCAAGTTCTACTCGCCTACGCTGAAATCCTTGAAAAGCTGCACTTCGACAGAATCGCTGGGATTCCTTACGGTTCATTGCCGACTGCAACAGGACTGGCTCTCCATCTAAATCGCCCCTTGATTTTTCCACGCAAAGAGGTAAAAGCCCATGGAACCCGCCGCGCCATTGAAGGCCATTTTCATCCCGGCGAAAAAATTGTGGTGGTTGATGATATTTTGATCTCTGGAAAAAGTGCTGTTGAAGGTGCCCAGAAGTTACAGTCGGCTGGATTGCACGTCGAAGATATTGTTGTTTTTATCGAGCATAAGAGCGAGGCTAGTGTCTATCTACAGAAAAATGGGTACAACAGCTATGCAGTTTTGCCTTTCGCAGGCATTGCTCGCACACTGCATCGCTCAGGGCGCATTTGTGAGAATGAGTATCTGACGTTACTCCATACGCCTAGTGAAAGCTAATGGTCAATATTCTTCAAGGACAAGTCGTTGCATTGTTTGCCTTCGATGTTGGCTATGAAGTCTCGCTGAAGGCGGTGAATCAGCTCCTTTCCTCTACGCCCCTCCAGCCGCTTTCTCGCAAAAAACAGACACCGAGTTATTTGCAATATATCGACCCGCCGCAAGTTCTCAACTTGGGGAATACGGTGAAGATCCACGGTCAGGTTGGCCAGATCCAGGCGACGATTTTTAGCTTCGGTGCGATTAGCGTTGCCTTTCGTTGGCCACTACAAATGTCCCTTGCCCAATTACCTACGATAAGTCAAGATCTCTACGGTTTGGATCTTGAAAAACAGGCAAGATCCCAAGTCGTTCAGCTCATGGAAAGTATCCGCCCTGCTGTCACACGTCCAGATATTTCGGACTTGGTAGAAGATTACTATCTCTTTATTCTTGAAGCGCTCGATCAGCCTCTCATTGCCCAAGATCTTCTCAACAGCTATCGCCCTTTACTCACCCAAGTATTGCGCTTCGATACAGGCCAATTGAGTGAAGAACAGCAAGTTGAAGCGCTCTCGCAGACGATTAGTTATTACGAAAATGATCTTGTGCTTGTGGATTGGAACGCCAGTTTAATTTATGATCGCGACTACTTCGATACTGTCAATGTTTTAGAACTTCTCAATGTCGAGCTGCTCGAAGCGCGTTATATTGATGCGCAACTTGATCGGCAGATCGATGGTTACGAAGGGTTGGTTCAGAAGCGGAGCTTCTGGCCTCTCCCCTTGAGGACTCCCTACCGCAGGGCGATCGACGATCTTGCTGAACTGCGCATCGAATATTCACTTTTATCAGAAAGGGTGGATAATGCCCTCAAGCTAATTGGGGACTTATACTTAGCGCGCATTCACTCTGCTGCGGCACGTCGCTTTTACTTGAGAGAGTGGGAATCAGCAATTTCTCAGAAACTCGATATTATTGGCAATCTTTATGACACACTTACAGATCGGCTGAGTGTCGCTCAAGGTCAGGCTTTAGAGGTCGTCGTTATTGTGCTTATCTTGGTTGAAGTTGTTATGGCTTTTGTGCGAGGAAATCACTAGTTTTCCGCTTTTTACTTAAATAGAAGAATGGTAATTTCAGGGTTTTTTGACAGTTGTCACTATTTAAACGGCTCTTAATTTGAAAACCCTTGACAGGGCTTTGCAGCAACCTTAAGATTCTTTCAGTATCTACCACTAAGTACTTACTGCAATATTAAGTAGCAATACTGAGATTCAGTAAGATGACTCATGGAATACTAATATTGAAAATTCTATATTTTCAATAATCTAGGTCTGAAAAGTAGATGTCCCTTTTCTAAAGATTTAAGGTTGCTCGGATGCGTACGAAAAAGTTTGTTATTACTTGCTTGGCTATCGTCATAAGCGTAACTGGGAATCTTCCTGTCCTTGCTTCTCCGGTTCAAGGACAATCAAAGCTACATCGCCAAAAAAGAGCAGTTGCTGGTCAATATATTGTCAAGTTCCGCGATGACATAAGCAAAGCAGAAATTCGGCAGATAGCCGATGGACTTAACCTTCGAAACCTTCCTGTTCTGCATCTTTATAGTCGGGCTTTCAATGGTTTTGCGATTCGCATGAGTGCAGAACAAGCGCAAGATCTCAGCCAGGACGGGCGGGTTGAATATGTTGAAGAAGATGCAGTGATGGCTTTAACAGAGGTTGCTGCTGCCCCTTGCAGTACAGCAGCAGGTGATGGCCATATCCCAACCTGTATCTCACAACAAACACCGACATGGGATCTAGACCGGATGGATCAATCCACGACAACCCTTGACAGTCTCTACACACAAACTGGGACTGGAAAAAACGTCAATGTCTACGTCATGGATACAGGCATCTTGACAACGCACCCTGACTTTCAAGGACGTGCCACAGCTGTCTACGATGCGATCAACGATGGCAATGGTGGAACGGACTGTAATGGCCACGGGACTTTTTCGGCTGGCTTAATTGGTGGTTATGAGTACGGAGTCGCGAAAGAGGCAAATTTAAAATCCGTCCGCGTTCTTGACTGCTCTGGCGGTGGCACGACTTCGGGAGTAATCGCCGGAATCGATTGGATCTCTACGAATGCACCCATATCTTCGATTGTGAATATGAGTTTAGGCGGAGATGCAAATACACCCCTTGACACTGCTGTAGAGAATGCGATCAGCCTTGGCTTTATCTACGTGGTAGCGGCTGGGAACAACAATATTGATGTAGCTGAGGTATCACCTGCCCGTGTATCGTCAGCAATCACGGTCGGCTCTATAGACAGCCTAGACAACGTGGCAGACTTTTCAAACTATGGCACGTTAGTTGACTACTATGTACCAGGTGTTGATGTCATTTCGGCGTACACGGGTGAAACAGGTAGAGCAATCGGCAGTGGCACTTCCTTCTCTGCGCCCCTGGTTGCAGGTTTGTTTGCCGTGCAATTGGAATTGGCACTAGATCCTATGGTGGGGGCTCAAACTGCAGCGAACATCCTTGAGGCAAATGCTTTCGGGAACCTTGCAGTCGATCCAGATTCCACAGGCTCTTCAGACCCTTCAGGTATCGCTGCAACCAATATTGGCAAGTTGAAAAACTTCAACATTGGCAAGTTGAAAAACTTCTAAGCCCCAACTGTGATCACGAAGCCATAGCACAGCTACTCGTGATAAGTTGGCGAGAAAGCTCAATGATCAAGGAGGGGATTTTCGTCAATCCTCTCTTTTTTGCATCGCCCTCATCCGCTGACTTAAGATTAGAAAGTCGGATTGGGAAAGTTTTTATGGTGAAGCGTCGCTTTCTAGGAGTAGGGTTACTGGTCGGATTGGCACTCTCTGCCTGCACTTCTGGACAGGTGACGGCTCAAACGAAGCGGCTTTTCAGCGAACCCTACACGGGCAACCCGATCATTTTTGAAAGTCCAGGACGGGATCAGCGCCTGCAAATTGAGCGGGTTATGGACGAACTGGCGATTGGCCCTGGAAAGGTCGTCGCTGACATTGGTGCTGGGGGTGGCTGGTTTGCCGTGCGCGCTGCGAAGCGGGTTCAACCCACGGGCCAGGTCTATGCCGTCGAGATCAGCCAAAACTTTATCAACGCGATCAACGAACGTGCCAAGCGGGAGGGCTTGAGCAATATTCGGACTGTGCGTGGTACCGCCGCCGATCCCAAGTTGCCAGACAAAAGTGTGGATGCTGTACTGATCTTGAAGGCGTATCACGAAATCGCTGACCCCGTTTCTGTCCTGCGCAAAACCCGTCAGGCGATGAAGTCAGGTGCTTTACTTGGCATCATCGACAAGAACGGACGAGGGGATGATCACGGACTGAATCGGGAAGTTGTGATTAAAGAAGCGAATCAAGCGGGTTTTAAGCTTGTCAAAAGCTTCGATTTTGTGAAACCGGACGATGAAGATTATTTTTTGGTGTTTTCACCGACCCTCTAAGCTCAGTTCTCCCCTTGTGAACTAGAATACAGAGTTACTGTTATGAACTTGAAATACTGTGAAGCTTTCTCAGCGTTCTGAAGCGATTGTTCCCTCGTTGATCCGCGATGCCAGTCGTTACTGTGCAGAATTGGGGGCGCTCAATCTTGCCCAAGGGTTGCCCGACTTCCCTGCTCCTGAATTTTTGAAAGAAGCGGCCAGAAAAGCAATTGCTGAAGATCACAATCAGTACTGCGATTCTTGGGGTTTGGAGCCTCTGCGGATTGCCCTCGCCGAAAAGTATGCACGGGACAATACCATGGCTGTCGATCCTGAGACCGAAGTGACGATCTGCTGTGGAGCGACTGAAGGATTGAATTTGGCCTTGATGGTTCTGCTCAATCCCGGCGACGAAGTAGTCGTGCTCACACCCTTCTACGAAAACTACAAACCAAATTTGGCGACGGTGGGGGCGATCCCACGCTATGTGGCGCTGAGTGCGCCGGAGTGGGAGATCACTGAAGCTGTTCTCGATGAAGCTTTCGCTGGGACTCCGCCGAAAGCAATCATTGTCAACAACCCAGCCAATCCAACCGGAAAAGTCTGGACCCACAAAGAACTTGAACTCTTGGGTCGCTACTGCCAGCGCTACGACACCTGGGCAATCGCTGACGAGATTTATGAATATATTCTTTACGACGACGCGAAGCACATTTCGATTGCTTCTCTTCCGGGCATGGCCGAGCGAACAATTACGGTGAATGGCTTTTCGAAGACGTTCTGTGTCACTGGTTGGCGGCTAGGTTACGTGATTGCGCCTGCATTGGTCAGCGAAGGGATCCGCAAAGTCCATGACTTTTTAACGATCTGTGCCCCAGCGCCTTTGCAGTGGGCGGCTTTGGCGGCGCTTGAGGCGGGTCGCGACTACTACACGGATCTGTGCACACTCTACCAAGGCAAGCGCGCCCTTTTGCTTCCAGCCCTTGAGAAGGCGGGATTCAAACCGATAGCCCCCCAGGGTGCCTACTATGTCTGGACTGATGTCAGCATTCTCGGAGCGAAAGATGCCCTCGAAGCTGCTTATCTGCTTGCCCATAAAGCTGGGATTGCCGCAGTCCCCGGCGATTGTTTCTTGCCAGAAGGCAAAGGTAACCAAAGTATGCGCTTCTGCTTTGCCAAACGGGACGAGACGTTGATCGCTGCGAGCCATCAACTCGCAGAGTTTGCCCTCATCCATGCCCGATAAGCCCCGTTACACGAAGTCCAATCTGCCCAGCAAGATCTGCGTTGTCTGCAATCGGCCTTTTGAATGGCGACGCAAGTGGGCAGATTGTTGGGAAGAAGTGAAATACTGCTCAGAGCGCTGCCGACGGAACAAGACCTAATGATTCAGCCTTTCGTCCGTGGCTTTCTCTCGAACGTTTTGGGCACTCATAGGGACTTGCTCCTCGGTCATCAAATACTCGTAGGCTTTTTGGGCATCAAGGGCTTGCGGATTGCGCACGAAAGCACTCCCTAAGGCACCACCGACCAGTGCAACCAAAGAAGAGAGGTAAAGATGTATGAAAATTCCCAGATAAGGATCGAAAGGGATTGTGCCTTCAAAGTAAGCTGTCCAAGCCATCGCCACTGAAAAACAGAGCGAGAAGAGCAGGGTTGGCAGAGCCATTGCCATTCCCAAAGTCCATTTGTTCAGTTTTTGGAGTCGCTTGTTTTTTGAGCACAACCACCCAAAACCGAGGTAGGTCACAAAGGCAGGAATGGGAAAGAACAGCGATTCGGGAGAACTGTGCCAACCGATTGGGTTGGTTTCCAAGAAGAAGTCAAAGACTTTGTGGGCAAAAATATGGACAGGGATGCTAGCAACAGCAATACCGAGTAAAGGCAGGAGATTTTTTTTGACCTCTTTGCGGAAAGCCTGGATGCTTTTTGATCCCACAGGTGCTTTAACCATCTCAGTACGCCCAGCTACTATGCACGAGTGTAGCCGATTACATTTGTCCTCGGTCAGTTTGGGGATCGCAGGATACGTACTTAGCGACTTTCACCGTGAAAATAGTTCCAGACAATCTTCGCAAGGTGCGGTCCGATGCCAGGAACGGTGGCTATTTCGGCGAGGCTGGCCTGTTCAAGAATTGGCACGGAGCGGAATTTTTCGAGGAGCAATTTTTGTTTGGCAGGGCCAATCCCAGGAATATCGTCGAGACTGGAGTGCTTCATACGCTTGCTGCGTAGATCCCGGTGAAAAGTGATCGCAAAGCGGTGGGCTTCATCGCGGATGCGTTGGAGTAAATAGAGCGCAGGATCGCCATCGGGAAGCAGGATCGCTTCGGAGCGACCGGGCAAAAACACTTCTTCGAGGCGCTTGGCAAGCCCGATGGTATTCACATCTTCGTAGCCCATCTCCTCCATCACTTCGCGAGCCGAGGAAAGTTGCCCTTTTCCACCGTCGATCACAACCAAATCAGGCATATCGCTGTCGGGTTCATTGGCTGCGCGTGCAAAGCGTCGGCCAATCACTTCGGCCATGGAGGCAAAGTCGTCGGGTCTTCCGGCCTGAATGCGTGGATCGCGGATCTTGTAGTGGCGGTAATGCTGGGGGGCAGGCATTCCATCGACAAACACCACCCGCGAAGCAACGGTATCCGTTCCCTGGATATGGGAGATGTCATAGCATTCTAAGCGACGTGGTACGGCTGCGAGTTCAAGGGCTTCGGCCAGATTGACCAATGCCTGTTCTTGGCGGCGGGAGAGGCGCGTCAGGCGTTGCAACTCGGCCTCGGCATTTTTGGCGACCATCTCGATCAGTTCGGCTTTGATCTGACGTTGGGGAGTTTGGATCTCGACTTTGCGCCCTTTTTTCTCCTGCAGCCATGCGGTCAGAATATCTGCTTCCGGTAATGGGTGCTGAGTGAGGATCTGGAGGGGTAACTCTTCGGGGGCAGCCAGTCGATAATGTTCTTCGAGTACGCGCTGGAGCATGGCACCAGGATCGCCGTTGGGAGTAGTGGTGAAGCCGAGGCGGCCAATCACTTTGCCGGAGCGTACTTGAAAAAGCTGGATAGAAACTAAGTTGTCGCTGCTGGCTAGAGCAATAGCATCGCGGGAGACAGAACTGTCGGGCACGGTAATCTTTTGATGGGTACCCAACTGTTCAAGACCTTGAACGCGGTCGCGAAGTCGTGCTGCTTGTTCAAATTGCAAGTTTTCAGCTGCTGTCGCCATTTGGGTTGCAAATTGGGCGATCAACTCTGAAGTGCGTCCTTGGAGCACCATCTGGATCTGGCGGACAGTACGCCGATATTCCTGAGGTGAGATGAGGCGTTGGCAAATCCCTGGGCAACGGCCAATATCGAAGTTGATGCAGGGACGATCTTTGAAAACGGGGACATTGCGTTGGCGCAGGGGGAAGATGCGCTTGAGTAAAGCGAGTGTGCTTTGGAGAGAACCGCTGTCGGTGTAAGGCCCAAAGTAGCGATCTTCGCTCTGGAAGTTTGCGCGCCTACGGGTGAGGAACACTCTCGGATATTCTTCGGACCAGGTGATGCAGAGGTACGGATATTGCTTGTCGTCCTTGAGTAGAACGTTGTAGCGGGGTTTCTGGCCTTTGATCAAATTGTCTTCGAGTACTAGGGCTTCGGCTTCTGTGTCGGTCAAAATCAGCTCAAAATCATAGATCTTGGCGACCATTAGAGCGATGCGGGGTGAGTGCTCGTGACCCGGCTGGAAGTAGGAACGCACCCGATTACGCAGGTTTTTGGCCTTGCCGACATAGAGCAATTCGCCGCTACCGTCCCGCATCAAGTACACCCCAGGAGATGTTGGTAGTAAGTTTAGCCGCTCTAGTAAACGCTCTCCATCGTCAATCAAACTCTTCATCCAAACTTCCCGAACCTCATTCTAATTTTGGCCTAACTGAAATATCAGGTGCTATAATTCTCATGCAGACAGCAAAGCAAAATTTAAGCAATATAGGAAATCCATCTATGGCAAGGCAACAAACGCTCGAGGCTGATTTCGCTGCCGTGATTCCTCAATCTTGGGGCAGTGAGCCGATCCAGAAACGTTCTAGTGATGCCTGGTCTGAGCTTGTTCATTACGCCCAGCGCAACCTTGAGAATAGTGACAAGTATGGTGAAAGTCTTTCATCTTACATGCGAGATGTAAAGCCTGATTATAGTCGTTACTTTGTTCCTGAAGTCTTAACCCCCTTTTATGGCACCGAAATCTGGGAAGAATTGGACGAAGAGCAGCGCATCTTCTTGTCCCAGGTACGCTACGCGGCCTTTTACAACCGAGTCAGTTCTCTAGAAAATTTAGCCTGCGAATCGAATAGCCTATTTGCCCAGCAGCTACCGAAAAATTCGAGTAACGTCCTTCGGTTTTACGTCAATCGTGAGACGCAAGAAGAGTACGATCACATCTGGGCTTTCCGCAATATGTCGCGGGCGATTGAACTACATTTGTTTGGTGAACCTGTATTCGATGTTCCTGGTTCTGGATTTGATGACCAAGTCAACATCAAATTGTTTAGCTATACACGGAAGCTTTATCGTTGGGCACCAAAGACGATGGCGATGGCCACCTATGCGATTCGTGGTTTGCGCAATGCAACGCTGAAGACGGCGGAAGAAACGATCATCAATTCCAAGATTGTTGATCCGAGTCTGCAACATCTGACGAAGATGCACTTTATGGATGAAGCGCGTCACACGGGGATGTCTTATACGACGGGTAAGTGCATGTATGACATCGCTAACCGTTCAGCTCTCTGCGATTTCATGATCTTGCAGTATCTCAAGAAGCCCCAGCAGGCAACCCACAAGCTCAAAAAGTCAGGTGGCTATCAAGAGTATATCGATCTGCGCAATCCAATTGTCCGTCCTCGTCTTTTGAACCACCCGATCATGCGCTCGAAAGCAGCGCGGATTAGTGCGTTTTTGGACTCTGGAGAAGTGGCAACTCCATTCAACAAAGAAATTGCGGATCGCTACATGATGCGCTGTCGCAAAAACCTTGAGTACATGAGTCCCGATTTCTCTGAGAAGGCCGAGAAGTTGCTGAGATCTCAACCGGGTTAATTTGAGTTGAGAGATTTTGAATTGTCAATAAACGGGTGCCTTTTGGGTGCCCGTTTTTTTGGGATTAGTGGGTGAGATAGATATGGCGAACGCTTCGAGTGAAAAGCTGGCAAAAGTGAAAAGCTGGCAAAATGGAGTTTTGCACCTCAATCCATAATGCCTAGCATTTTGATCTGGTACCGCAACGATCTGCGCCTTCACGACCATGAACCCCTCGCTGAAGCCCTGAAGCAAAATTCGCAGATCGTGCCTGTTTACTGTTTTGATCCCAGACAGTTTGGTAAAACAGCTTTTGGTTTTCCGAAAACAGGAAAGTTTCGGGCACAATTTTTGCTTGAAAGTGTGGCGAATATGCGCTCAAGTCTTCAAGATCTTGGAAGTGATCTTGTTGTGCGCATTGGGAAACCAGAGGAAGTACTGCCCCAATTGGCAAAGCAATCAGGGGCAAAAGCGCTGTATTTCTACAGGGAAGTTGCTTCGGAAGAGTTGAGGGTCGAAAGTGCTGTGAACGAAGCACTGAAGTCATTGGAAATGGAGGTGAAATCGTTTTGGGGAGCAACACTCTTTCACCCTGAAGATCTGTCTTTCCCCATGAAACAATTGCCTGAAGTCTTCACCGATTTTCGTAAACAGGTGGAGGCAGGATCAACGGTGGTGCCAATGTTTGCAACCCCAACAAAGCTTCCTGGCCTTCCTAATCTCGATGCTGGAAGGATACCCACTCTCGAAGAGTTTGGTCTTGTAATTCCTGAAAAGGATGAACGGGCTGTAATGGTTTTTCGGGGTGGGGAACGAGCGGGAACGGCACGGCTACAGGAGTACTTTTGGGAGAAAAGTCTGCTCAAGTCTTACAAGGAAACCCGCAATGGCATGTTGGGTGCAGATTATTCTTCTAAATTCTCACCTTGGTTGGCTTTGGGCTGTCTCTCGCCACGCTATATTGTCGAACAGGTCAAAGCCTATGAAACGCAACGCATCAAGAATGATTCCACGTACTGGCTGATCTTTGAACTGCTCTGGCGGGATTATTTCCGGTTCATCCTTCATAAGCATGGCAACAAGCTCTTTCGCTCCAGCGGGTTGCGAGGTGTCGAGATCCCTTGGCAACAGGATTGGAAACGGTTTGAACTCTGGCGTGATGGAAAGACAGGTTTTCCGCTGATCGATGCCAATATGCAGGAACTAGCGTCCACAGGGTTTATGTCTAATCGCGGTCGCCAAAATGTTGCCAGCTTTTTGACCAAGAATTTGGGGATCGATTGGCGCATGGGGGCAGAGTGGTTTGAATCTTTGCTGATCGATTACGACGTAGCGAGTAACTGGGGAAACTGGAACTACAGTGCTGGGGTCGGCAACGATGCGCGGGGTTTTCGCTATTTCAATATCCTCAAACAGGCTCAGGACTATGATCCCGACGGATCATATGTTCAACATTGGCTTCCTGCTTTGGCTGATGTACCAGCAAAAAAAGTCCACGAACCCTGGAAATTACTCGCCATTGAGCAACAACGCTTCGGGGTGCAACTGGGAGTGGACTATCCCCATCCGGTGGTTGACCTGGCAAAATCCGTGCAGCGCAATGAGGACATTTATAACGGGGCTTACCAAAATCGCAGGCGCTAAAGTGACCTGTTAGCAAGGATTATGGAAATGTTGCGATTCCGTCATGAAGTTATATTTATGACTTCGTTTCGATTAGTAACCAATTAGATCTTTCCGAAATTCATCCGTTAAACTAACTCTCATTTGAGTGCGTGGGGCATAAGATGGCAATCACCGATTTTCTTACCATTATTTCCGCAATAGCCTGCGTTGCTGGCCTTGGCATTGTTTTTGGCCTTCGTCAACAACCGACCAACGATGCAGAGGCCAACGACGAATACTTGTTCGCGGCGGTCTTCTCCTATTGGCTGGTGCATTGCCTCGCGGTTGGCTTGATGCGTATTGATTGGCAGGGCGGCGGGGAGGTCTGGGCTTTGTCTTTAAAGATGCTTAGTGCCCTCACCTACTTTGTGACTTGGGCGAGTGTGCTCTGCCTGCCCCTCCAACGTTTCTCCGTTCGAGAAATGGAGTGAGTGTCGCCGTACAATTAAAACCTCAACGCCGCAACCGCCGCAACCACCCATGGGTTTTTGCCAGTGAAATTGCACAATACCCAAAAACAGATCAAGTCAACGATGGCGGCATGGTTGAGGTTCACGACGCTCAAGGTCGTTTTTGCGGACATGGTTTTTTAAATCGCCAGTCTCAGATTGCTGTTCGCTATCTGGATCGAGGGGCTGAGACAAGGATCGACAAAGACTGGTGGATGATCCGCTTTCAAAAAGCCCTCGATCACCGTCGCCGATTTTATGGAAACGAAATCAAAACCTTTCGTTGGATCCATGGGGAAGCTGATGGCTTGCCTGGACTGACGGTGGATCGCTACGGCGACTATTTGGTGGTGCAGTTGCTTGCCCTTGGTTTAGAACCCTGGCGGCAAGTGATCATCGATTGCCTGGTAGCCATCGGCGAACCGCGCGGCATTTACGAACGCTCCGACGCACCAGTGCGCCGCTTAGAGGGGTTAACGGAACAGGTGGGCTGTCTTTGGGGAGAATCACCACCGGAATTAGTCACGATTGAGGAAGGCCCAGCGAAACTACTCGTCGATCTGATCGGTGGCCAAAAGACAGGGCTTTTCTTAGACCAGCGCCTAAACCGCCAACATGCAGCCAGCTTTGCCACCGGTAAAACGGTTCTCAACGCTTTTTGCTACACAGGTGCTTTTGGCGTTCATTGTGCCCTCGCCCAAGCAACTTCTGTGCTCAATATTGACATTTCTGAAGGAGCTGCAGCGATTGCCACAGCCAATGGTCAACTCAATCAACTGAACAACTACGAAGTACAAGTTGGGAACGCCTTCGATGTTCTCAGGGAATTTGATCGTATGGGGCGGCGATTTGAGATGATCATCCTCGATCCGCCTGCCTTCGCCAAAAGTCGTGGTGCCCTCGAAGGTGCGTTGCGCGGCTACAAGGAGATCAATTTGCGGGCAATGAAGTTGTTGGTACCTGGAGGCATCTTAGTCACCTGTTCTTGCTCCTCGCACTTATCCTTGGAAACTTTTCGAGAAGTGGTGCGGGATGCAGCTCAAGATACGAATCGCAGCGCCTGTTTGATCGAACAGCGGGGACAATCCCCAGACCATCCGATTCTTTTGAATGTGCCTGAAACGGAGTATTTGAAGTATTTGTTTTTGATCATTGAGTAAATTACTGCGGGACAATTATCGATAATTGTACATTCTTTCGCCAGAAAAACCCCCTGCCCACTAAAGGGCAAGGGGTTTTGTGCATTCATTCCCAATACACTTAGGCTTTCGCCACCAGAGCAGGGAGTTGGTAGATCTTCTCGGCGTACTCGCTGACCATCCGATGGGTATTGAAGATGGCAGCGGTGGCCACAGATGCCTTCATGCGGTTGAGCCAGCCCGTCGAGTTGTTGTAGAACTCGTCAATGATCTGCTCCGAGAGGAAGTGAGCGATGCTTTGGGCATCGTACTCATCTTCGTCCGTGGAACCATCGTAGTGTTCACCGACCGCCCAGCCGTTTTTGCCGTTGTAGCCTTCGACCCACCAGCCATCCAGGACGGAGAGGTTCGGGATACCGTTCAAACTGGCCTTCATGCCGCTGGTGCCACTCGCTTCGAGCGGACGACGGGGGGTATTCATCCAGATATCCACGCCAGAGATCAACATCCGGGCGACGGACATGTCGTAGTTCTCAAGGAACACAAGCCGAATCCGATGCTCTTCTTGGAGATTGTGAATCTTTTGGATGTAGCCCTTGCCGCCATCGTCGCGGGGGTGGGATTTGCCAGCGAAGACCAGTTGGATACGTTGACCAATTTCCTTGGGCAGTTTGTCGATCGCCCGAACGATCAAGTCGCCCCGCTTGTAGGTAGCGAAGCGGCGGGCAAAACCGATGGTCAACACCCCTGGATCAAAACCGATGTTTGACACATGGACATTGATGAAGTGGGTAAGGCGCTTCTTGGCCTGACTATGGGCATGGGCCAGAGGCGCATTCGGAAGTTGATCCGCACCAGCGAGGATTTTTGGTTCTTCGCGCCAACCGGGCAGCGTCTCATCCAGCAGTTGGGTCATCTCAGGGCTGACCCAAGTGAGATGGTGGATGCCGTTGGTTACGTAGGTAATTTGGCGATGGGGGAACATGCGCTGTGAAACTTCCCCGTGCTTCATAGCGACCGCATTGGCAGAGCGCGACAAATTGAGAGCCAGTTCGGTCATCGAGAAGCGACCGCGGCCTCCCAAGAACAGCAATTCGGACTGAGGAATTCCCAGTTCGCTGCTGCGATAGTTGTCGAGACAGCGCACGACCATCTCAAATTCGAAGGCATCGTGACCCGCCGGAACCGGTGTGTGGGTGGTGAACACGCACTTTTTGGTGATCTCTATCTTGGCTTGCTCAAAGGCAACCCCAGCGTGCATCTTCTGATTGAGCAATTCCAAGGTCAAGAAGGCTGCATGGCCTTCGTTCATGTGGAAGACCTCAATGGGTAGCCCAAGGGCAGTCAACAGCCGAACTCCACCGATGCCAAGGACAATTTCTTGCTTGATCCGTGTATCTTGATCCCCGCCGTAGAGGTGGCCAGTGATCCAACGATCCATTTCAAGGTTTTCGTCAATGCCAGTGTCCAGCAAATAGAGCGGTGTACGACCGACAGGAGCAACCCAGACCCGTACCTTGACCTGCCGATCTTCGATGGGCACGGACAAAATCAGCGGATGCCCTGTGTCATCGAGAACAAGATGCATACAGGTCAGATTCATATTCAGATCTGTGTAGCGCTCTACTTGCCAACCAGCATCGTTGAGGGACTGATTGAAGTAACCCTGGCGGTACATCAGGCCAATTGCCACGAGGGGCAAGTTCAAGTCACTGGCTGATTTGATATGATCCCCAGCCAAAACTCCGAGTCCGCCGGAGTAGATCGGCAGGGTTTCATGTACCCCAAACTCAGCACTGAAGTAGGCGATCCGCTTTTCTTTTTCTGCGATAGCCAAGTAGTCCTGTTGCAAAGTAACCGCTTCGCGCAGGCGAGCCATAAAGATCGCGTCTTCGCTCAAGATTTCCGCTTGGGCAATGCTCAGATCTTGGGCCGCCCGATTCGGGTGCCCTTCGTAGGTCGGCAGCAGTTCAAAGACCTGCCGGATGCGGTCTTGCCAGACCCAGAGGTAGTTGGTCAGCAATTCACTCAGGAACGCGCGCATCTGGAGCGCTTTGCTATTTACTTCCGTTGTCATGGTTCCAGCCTTTCCACCGTTGGAATGTACAAAACTTTTCAGACTCCTTTCGCCTTGTCATTTGTACTGGGATGTAAGGAGCCTTCCGAATCGTCCCAGTCCCGGAGATTATACGCCTCTACACTCGGGTTCTTCTGGAAGTTAATACGATCTAAAGGCTTCACTTCTTAGTTCCGTGTTTTCACGGAGCTTGTAAACTTTCACAGAGCCTGATTTCAGAGGATTCCGCAGCTTTTTTCCAAAGCAAAAGAGGCCCCGATTGGAGCCTCTTCGCAGGTTGCTAGATTTCTAGTCAGCCAGATGATTAACCGTTGATGTCAGCAGTGGTGACGGCAACAGGTGCAACTTCGCCAGACGCTAGGTCAAGCGGGAAATTGTGCGCATTGCGTTCGTGCA
>JACMLN010000129.1 GCA_014379585.1 Gloeobacterales cyanobacterium ES-bin-313
TGCACGAACGCAATGCGCACAATTTCCCGCTTGACCTAGCGTCTGGCGAAGTTGCACCTGTTGCCGTCACCACTGCTGACATCAACGGTTAATCATCTGGCTGACTAGAAATCTAGCAACCTGCGAAGAGGCTCCAATCGGAGCCTCTTTTGCTTGGAATATCGTTGCTAGGATGAAGATTGAATGTCGGAGGAATGGCCATGATCAAGTTCTTGATAAGCTGGTTGGCGTCAGCAGCTGTCCTAATTTTGGCCTCGCGGGTCATTTCTGGATTTACCATCACTGACTTTAAAGCAGCCCTGATTACGGCACTTGTGATCGGGATTATTAATGGCATTGTCCTGCCAATCCTCAAGTTACTGACTTTTCCCATCAACTTCTTGACGTTAGGCTTATTCTCTTTCGTAATCAGCGCAGTTGGGCTATTGATTGCTGCAGCCGTGGTACCAGGCTTTACGATCGTCGGTTTTATTCCGGCCTTACTCGCAGCGGTCATTATCGCGATTGCCAACGGGATCATTGGTGTCTTCGGTATCCGCAGCTTTGCTTAAACAATCCGAAACAATCTTGCAGTCGTAGCACTTTTCAGAACACCTTTTGCAGGAGCCAGCATGGGCAAAAAAGTCTTAAAGTCAGAAGCTGAGTGGCGAAAGTTATTGACACCCGATCAGTTTGCAGTCACCCGCAAGGCGGCGACAGAGCGCCCCTACACCGGGGAGTACGTAGACAAAAAAGAAGCAGGAATGTATCAGTGCGTCTGCTGTAACACGCCGCTCTTCAGTACAAAAACACAATTTCACTCCGGCACGGGTTGGCCAAGTTTTTGGGCACCTGTGAAGCAGGAAAATGTCGCGGCCAAGTCGGACAACAGCCTCTTTATGCGCCGAACTGAAGTGCTCTGTAGCACCTGTGATGCCCATTTGGGACACGTTTTTGACGACGGCCCCCGCCCCACAGGTCTGCGCTACTGCATCAACTCGCT
This sequence comes from Gloeobacterales cyanobacterium ES-bin-313, assembly GCA_014379585.1. GTDB lineage: Bacteria > Cyanobacteriota > Cyanobacteriia > Gloeobacterales > Gloeobacteraceae > JACMLN01. The sequence continues at coordinate 983 of JACMLN010000129.1, forward strand.
TGCCCTGAAATTTGTGAAGGGCAGCCCCGACCTGACCAGTTTTTTGTGGAATCGCCTCGTCAACTATTTAGAGAGCTAGAGTCGCTCAAGGAATGTAAACATGCATATTCGCAACTTGAAGATCGGCATCTGCGCTTTGGCTGGATCTGTGCTCGCTATCACAATGCCAACACCTACATTTGCCGCCCCAGTTCCAGTGCAAGCGAAAACGGCCACAGCCGTTTTTGCAGGCGGATGTTTTTGGGGTATGGAAGCTGTCTTCGAACATCTCAAAGGGGTGTCGGAGGTCGTGTCTGGTTACTCAGGTGGGAATCAGGCCACAGCCCACTACGATCTCGTCGGCTCCGGCACTACGGGCCATGCCGAATCGATCAAAGTTTCCTACGATCCCTCTCAAATTTCCTACAGCCAGTTGTTGAAAGTCTACTTTCTCGTTGCCCACGACCCAACCCAACTGAACCACCAAGATCCAGACTGGGGAACCCAGTACCGTTCTGCAATTTTCTTTGTCAATCCAGAGCAGAAGCGCAATGTTGAAACGACCATTGCAGAACTGAATAAGTCCCATGCCTTTACTAAGCCAATTGTCACCCAAGTCGTCCCGTTCAAGGACTTCTATGCGGCTGAAGGTTACCATCAGAACTTTATCGCCCGCAATCCTAACTACCCCTACGTCGTCGTGAACGACCTGCCCAAGATCGAGCACCTGCGCAAGCAGTTTCCAGTTCTTTACAAACAGTAGCCAAGCCCCGAAAGACCGATTTCTGCATAGAAATCGGTCTTCACCGAGTTGCGAGATCTGTTTATCGGGACTATCATGAACAGATGTTTACAAAGGGCGGATGATGGGGTTTGAACCCACGAATGGAGGATCCACAATCCTCTGCCTTAACCACTTGGCTACACCCGCCGTGGCAGTGCCTATCTTAACATTCCTGGCAGCTGAAATGTGTAGTAAATCTGTAAAATCAACTTCCCGCCTCACCCCAATGTTAGGATGGTGAATCACAGTATGAAAGCTACGGCATCTTAATCGTCCTTGATTTTCAAGAAACTTTTGAGTGCTAGGATCTCGTCGCGATGTGCGATGAGCATCAACTGTGAGCCATTGACCGTGCCAGCAATCCGGGCAGTCACCTGCTCAGAACGACCTGCACGCCGCCAATAGTAGAGTCCAGCGATTGGGCTAAACAGTGGGAAGACTAAGAAAATATTGCCAACTTTAGGCAAAAGTGTAGCGAGGACAAGGCTCAAACAGGTAAGACCAATAAATGCAAGCAAAGAGAGAAAAAAAGCTAAGAACCGACTGGGTTCCACAACACCTTCAAAGACCAGGGCATCGCTCTCATCCACGAGCCGATAGGCGCGGTTTTCTAAGTAACCACGAAGATTGCTGCGTAGCTGCTCAGGTTGCAAACTAAATTCTAGTTGCGCTTCCTCGGTTCGATCCTTTGCCGAGGCACGCAAAAAGAAAAAAAGGCCAACCAGCATCAAGAAGGTGAGAAACAGGATGGAGATCGCGTTTGTTTCTTGCATAGTGACTATTATGACCCGTCTACTCAGGTAGAGAAACGAGAGAAGATAAACCCTTCTTGAGGTGTATCAAACAATATGAGTCTGGGTGTATAATAAAGATGTAAACCAAATTGCTCAAGGTCAGAATAAGTTGAGAGCTTAGTTTTAGATATTCCAGTGATGCACGTACATCCAGGAACACACGAACCCTGCAGAAGCGTCTAGACGCTAACAGGCTTGAAGAGAGCTCCTCTGCACTACGGGTTGAACAGCATTCACGTTCAAGGAAGGTCAGGCATACCATGCACATACTCGACATCGATACCATTCCTGCTCCAGACGATCTAGATCCTGTGTCTCTCGACCCTCAGGTACTAGAGTCCTTCGTGCAGGTGGAATATACCGACGAGCGTCCGGCCCGGCCAGGGAGTTCAACAGACCTCGTTCGGGTTTACCTCCAAGAAATTGGTCGCGTGCCTCTGTTAGGTCGCGATGAGGAAGTTGAGCTTGCCCGCCAAGTGCAAAAGCTCATGAAGCTCGTGGCACTCAAAGAAGAAAAGGGTGCCACGGACGACGAAGCTTGGGCTGAAGCTGCCGAGTTGAGCTTGGTAGAGCTTAAGCGCCTGCAACTCAGTGGTAGTCGGGCCAAGAAGAAAATGATCGAAGCGAACCTGCGTTTGGTCGTTTCGGTGGCTAAGAAGTACCAAAACCGTGGTCTTGAGCTTCTGGATTTGGTTCAAGAAGGCACTCTTGGCCTAGAGCGTGCTGTCGAGAAGTTTGACCCCACGAAGGGTTATCGTTTCTCTACTTACGCCTACTGGTGGATTCGGCAAGGGATCACGCGCGCGATCGCCACACAGTCGCGCACCATCCGCCTACCTGTCCACATCACCGAGAAGCTCAACCGGATCAAAAAAACGCAGCGCAAGCTCTCTCAGAACCTTGGCCGGACTCCGACCATTGCTGAGATCGCCGAAGAGTTGGAAATGGAACCAGCCCACGTTCGCGAGTTGATGAGCCGTGTTCCTCGCTCGGTTTCTTTGGAAACACGGGTTGGTAAGGACAAAGACACTGAACTTGGTGAATTGCTTGAAGCGGAAGAAACATCCCCTGAGGACAGTGCCGTTCAAGAGTCGCTCCGCCGCGATGTCCAAGAACTGCTTGGCGATCTCACTCTCCGCGAGCGAGATGTGATCACGATGCGCTACGGACTGCTCGATGGTCGGGTGTACTCCCTTTCAGAAATTGGTCGTGCCCTGAATCTCTCGCGAGAACGGGTTCGCCAAATCGAATCGAAGGCACTCCAAAAGCTGCGCCAACCGCGCCGTCGGGCTAAAGTCCGCGACTATCTAGAACTGATGGAATAGGTTCTTACTTTTTCAGGGTGCACTTGCTGCACCCTGTTTTTTTAGGGCAGAATCAACATCCCATCCCCAAAAGAATAGAATCGATAGCCCTCAGCAATGGCTTCCTTGTAGAGCGCTAAAAGACGTTGGCGACCAATCAGACTACTGACAAGCATCAGCAAACTCGAACAAGGCAGATGGAAGTTCGTGATCAAGCCTTGGGCGATCTGCCAATGATAGCCAGGATAAATGAATAAATCGGAGCGGCGCGCTCCAGCAACCAACTCCCCAGTTGCACCAGCGCTTTCGAGGCTACGGGCAGAAGTCGTTCCCACAGCAAAAATGCGTCCCCCTCGTTCCCGTGTTCGGTTCACAGCCTCAACAACCTCTGCTGAAACTTCCAGCCATTCTTGATGCATGTGGTGCTCTAAAATATTATCTGCCTGCACAGGGCGGAAAGTGCCTAATCCGACGTGGAGGGTGATCGCTGCACGTTCAATCCCCCGCAATGCCAAGCGCTGCAACAGTTCGGGTGTGAAATGCAAACCCGCTGTCGGTGCAGCAACAGCGCCAAGCTTCGATGCCCAAATGGTTTGATACTGTTCTGGTGTGGCTGTGCTGTGCTCCAAGTAGGGTGGCAGTGGCATCTTTCCTAATTTGATTAACAAGCGTTCAAAGTTTTCGGGATCCGTTTCAAACTGGATCCATCGTCCGCCCGTTTCTGGATCGATGCCAGTAATCACCCCTTCCAAAAGTCCCTCGCCAAACAACAGGCGTTGCCCAAGACCAAGGCGGCGACCCGGTTTGACCAGGCAGAGCCATTCGGTTGCGGACTTCGCCTCTAACAATAAAACTTCGACCTTGCCCCCTGTCGGTTTTTCGGCAAACAATCGCGCCGGAAGCACCCGTGTATCGTTCAGTACCAAAAGATCTCCAGGCTCTAAAAGTTCGGGTAGATCGTAAAAGTGGCAGTGGCGATGGCTCTGGGGGGTAACCACGAGAAGACGTGAATGATCCCTTGGCACTACCGGATTTTGGGCAATACAGTGCTCAGGTAGCACAAAGTTGTAACTTGCGGTGAGGAGGTCGGCAGGATCTTGCATGATTGAATTTGTCTCTGCTATTCATTTTGCTGAGTACGAACCTTCCAGCCTCGATCCTTCCTGGCGCTTCTAGCCATAAGCGATCTTTGCGATGAGATTCAGGCAATCAACATTATCTACGTCCACCAGGCGAATAAAAAGTAATCCGCCCGTAACTTAAAAACTGTGGATGAACCGTTTCCCCTGCGGGCAAAGCCGTCACTTCAAACAAAAAGGTTCCACCGGTACGCGGATTGCGCATGGGGTAAAACTCGATATTGACTTGCCCACCAGGCGCAATCGCCTCAGCAAAGCCAAGACGAACTGCTCCACTCGTCACTTGGATCGTCTTGAGTGCTACAGGTTTGCCATCGCCACTCACAGCCTGAATATAGTCTGGGCTGGGCAAGCGAATCCCAAACGGAATCCCGATCACCAGCCCACCGAGGCTTGCGCCGCTCTCGACAGGCACAGTCACTTCGAAGGTGTAACGTGCGTAGTTGTAGGCCGAACTAAAGTTGTCTGTGGCCGAACGCTTCAGTTCGGGAACTTTGCTGAAAAATATTTCTGTGGCTTCAGCGCTTTGCACAGAAGCAATGAAAAAAAGGCTGGCAAGCCAAAAATGCTTCATCGATTTTCTCCGAGGCTACCCAATCTGTTCTTGCGGGAAAGCAGAAGACACTTCCAAGTAGAGGTCTCCCTCCCTACACAGTACATTGTAGGCTTGAGTATCAAATCCTGGACGGTCGCATCCACCTGTTTGGGGATCAAAAAGAAATCGATGCCACGGGCAGTAGACCCAAAGACGGCCTTCTGACTCCACAATTCCTCCTTCTGCAAGGGGTGCTTCTTTGTGGGGACAGTTATTATCGAGGGCGCAATAGTGATCACCTAGTCGAAAAAGGGCAATTTCTCGGTCGGCAAACGCCACAACAATGCCCCGCTCCAGCGGAACATCAGCAGCTCTGGCAACGCGGATCCACTGCTTCACAAATCAGATAACGTAGTCAGCAAAGGTATGCACAGCACGCGGACAGATATAGACAGACTGGCCAACTCTGAGACTTACTTGACGCTCTAGACTCTGGAATTCTTCACGGGTCAGGCGCACGGCAAGGGTGTGATCCCCTTCCATGGTCAGATCAACTTGAATATCCCAACCCATATTGATAATGCGATCGATCACGGCTGGTACCGTGCCTTCCCCAGCTTGCGGAACAATCAGCACATCGTGAGGCCGAATAAATACGGCTCCTGTTTCTTCATTGCGCACCTGAGCGCTGTTTGCTAAGGGATTACCAGCCCTGAGGACATTAACAGGGCCAACAAAACTCATCACAAAGGGTGTCGCAGGTCGATTGTAAATTTCTTCAGCGGTACCGACTTGCTCAATACGTCCCTTGTTGACAACAACGATCTGATCGGCGACAGCCATTGCTTCTTCTTGATCGTGGGTAACAAACAAAGAGGTGAGGTGGACTTTGTCGTGAAGACGGCGCAGCCAATCCCGCAGTTCTTTGCGAACTTTCGCATCGAGGGCACCAAACGGCTCATCCAAGAGCAAGACACGGGGTTCAGCAGCGAGGGCACGGGCGAGGGCAACGCGCTGGCGTTGTCCACCAGACAGTTGGGAAGGATAGCGATTGGCTAACCCCTGCAACTGAATGAGATCTAAAAGTTCACTGGCCCGTTCCGCAATTTCTGCCTTGTCACGTTTACGGACGGTCAGACCAAAACCAATATTCTCCCGCACTGTCATGTGCTTAAACAGGGCGTAGTGCTGAAAAACAAAGCCAACATTGCGCTGACGGATGGGAACATGGGTTGTCTGCTCACCATCAAAAAAAACTTCCCCAGTGTCGGGTTCTTCGAGTCCAGCGATCACTCGCAACAGCGTGGTCTTGCCCGAACCAGAAGGGCCAAGCAAAGCGACAAGAGCCCCTGGCTCCACCTCTAGCGAAACATTGTCGAGGGCGGTGAACGAACCAAATCGCTTAGTAACGTTGCGAACGCTAATTCCCATAATTTCTCCTGTCAGCAGCGGTAGAAGCTTATTACTACCCTGCAGTAGATGGTGGACACCAAGGCTACATACTTCGATCCATCCCGGCAATTATACGGCAAGATTATGTACTTACCGACCATTCTTTATGATTTCATCTAACACTGCCAGAGTAATCTGCCAAGAATTCTGGGAGTGCATCGAAAACTACCATCCATTTCTCAGAAAGCTGGAAAAAACTTTACAATCCACCTTGGCACCCCGTGCAATGGCTCAAAATAGAACAACCCAAACTTGAGAGGCAAACGTGCGAGCAGCAGTACTTTACGGGCAAGAAGATGTGCGCATTGAAGAGATTCCAGAGCCGATCCTCAGGGCTGGTGAAGTGCTTGTACGCGTTGCGGTCGCTCCAACTTGTGGAACAGATCTCAAAGTCTGGTTGCGGGGTGGCCATGCCCGGATGCTCAAACCACCTACTCTTTTTGGCCATGAATTTGCCGGTGTGATCGCAGCCGTTGCCGACGATATCAGCCTTTGGCAGGTAGGAGATCGCGTTGTTGCCAACAACTCAGCACCTTGCTTCAACTGTTTTTACTGTCGCAAGCAGCGCTTCAGCCTGTGTGAGGGACTTATTTTTAATAACGGCACCTTTGCTGAATCGATCCGCCTGCCTGCTCAGATCGTCAAACACAACTTGCTGAAAGTGCCCTCAGAACTGCCCTTGACCTTAGCCGCCCTCACCGAACCCCTGGCGTGCTGTTTGCATGGTGTCGCCGCTAGCGACGTCGGTCGCGGCGACACAGTCCTAGTGATTGGGGATGGCGCGATTGGACTGATGCTCGTCGCTGCCTGCGCTGATCGGGGTGCTCAGGTGTTTCTATGTGGTGGTCAAGAAAGTCGGCTCGCCCTCGGTACACGTCTTGGAGCCATGGCGACCGTGAACTATCACCGCACCCCAGAACTGGTTCAAACTCTACGCAAGCATGGTAGCGATGGGCGCGGACTCGATATCGTCATTGAAGCGACTGGGCAACCAAGTGTCTGGGAAACAGCGATTGCCTGTGCCCGCCCTGGTGCGACTGTGACTCTTTTCGGTGGCTGTCCACGGGGAACCCAGGTCGCTGTAGATACAGAAAATCTCCACTACAACGAACTCACCCTCAAAGGCGTTTTTCACAATACCCCGCAGCACGTCCGAGAGGCGCTCGCACTCCTGGCTTCTCGTCGTTTTCCCTTCGAGGTTTTGCTTACCGAAGCACTTCCCCTCGACAAACTCCCTGATGCCCTCGCCCAGATGCGGGATCGCCAGGCAGTCAAAGTCGCTATTCGCCCTTAGCTACTTCTCGATTAAGTAGGCTGAAACGCCTGTGCCCATGCGATTGGGGTCGCTAAAGAGCAACTGCTGAACCGCTTCTCCTTGCTGCCACGGTGGCATGTCAATATCGAGAACGAAGTGGCCTTGATCGTCGCTGGTGGTGCGATTGTCGTTCAGGAGATACCCCTCTCGCACCGTATGCAATTGATAAATAACTGGAGCATTGGGTCGGTTGAGTGTGCCTTCAATGCGATAGGTTCTACCCATCAGCAGGACATGGGCAGGAGGAGCTGTATCGAGGCGAATGCCTGGAAAGGTATCGCGGAGTAGGGCAGAATCCTGGCCAAATTCGCTCGCAATCGTCGAACGACCACAGGTGCGAGTGCCTTGACGAGGGATGCCTCCATTGGCGGTACCGAATAGCTTTGTTCGCAAAGAGATAAGCGAAGGCCAAAGGGTCACAGCAGTGAAGTGGAGATGGGGCGTAAGACCGTGATCTTTGCCGCTGTAGCCGATCAATTCCCCCGCCTGGACGATTGCTCCACCGACGACGTGCATCCGATCCAAGTGGGCGTAAAGGGTGTAAAGGCCGCCACCGTGGTCAAGAACGATGCTATTGGTGTTGCTGTCGCTCGTCTGAATGGGCACAACCCGCCCAGTCGCTGCCGCAACCACAGGGGTGCCAATGGGCATCGAAAAGTCCCAGGCATAGCGATTGGAGCGTTCGTGATGGCTGAAAGCACCGTTGTTGCCTTGGCTGACGACAGCACAGCGTCCGGGGGCAAGGGGCAACTGCAAGCGCGTGGTACGAGTGGTTATCGCAGGTCGTCCGAGAGCAGGGAAGACATACACCTCAGCAAGCTGAGGCCGCAGTGACGGTTCGGAGGTCGCCACCGTGGACAGTGGCGCTGCGATGCCAGCATTGGCACAGACAAGCAGAAGAGCACAAGCAAGCGAAAAACGAAAAACCATGGCAGGGGGAAAGGGCACTTAGGACAGTATAAATTTTTGGATGGCCGCCGCAACCCCGTTTTCTCTCACGGAGGGCGCTACCCAGTTGGCAAAAGCTTGGACTTTCGGGGTTGCATTTCCCATGGCCACACCGACCCCTGCGTATTGGAGCATTTCCACATCGTTTTGTTGATCACCGACTGTCATCACCTCTTCAGGCATGAGATTCAAGCATTGCTCGGCCAAGAATTTGACCGCCAGTCCTTTGTTGGCCAAGGGATTGGCCACTTCGACGAAGGTGGGATCAGACTTGGTGAGGTAGAGTTCGTCGGGACGGTAGCGATTGGCCAGTTCTCCTAGAACCTGATCGGTCACGACCTCACCACTGGTCAGTGCGAGCACCTTGGTCGGCTCTGCTGTGAGAATAGAACGCAAATCCCCTACGACTTGCACCTCAACTCCAGTACGTTCCCCGTAAAGTTGACTGGCCGGAGTCATGGAGCGCACGTAAAGGTGATCGTTGATATAGAGATGCACGGCCAAGGATTGTTCCTCAAAGTACTCCAATACTTCCAACGTGCGAGCCACGGAGACAGGATAGTGCAACAGAACCCGCCCATCGAGTGGATTTTTTATCAAGGCTCCTTGATAAGAGATCAGCGGCAAAGTCGAAGCGATCTGATGGTAATAAGGCAGGGCAGAGCGGTACATTCGCCCAGTTGCTAAAGCAAATTGCACACCGAGGGCTTGAGCCTGCTGAATCGCTTCTAGAACTGGTTCTGTTATTCCTGTCTGTTTGCTAATTAGGGTGCCATCGATGTCCAAAATCACAAGCTTGATAGGCATAAAAAAGGATCGAAATAGGGCGTTCAAACCCAAAATACCAGGGTTCGAGGGGGGGTTTTTGCATGATTTTACGGTTCAGACCCTAAGATCGGCTTGTAGAAGGACTTAGATGGTTTAATATTCCAAGAGAGATGTTGAGGAGATGTCGGCAACATGAATAAAGGTGAACTCGTTAAGGCTGTGGCCGAGCGGACCAAAATTACCCTCAAAGAAGCGGATGCTGTAATCACCGCTGTTTTTGAAGAAATTCAGGATACCGTTGCTAGTGGTGAAAAAGTAACCCTCGTCGGGTTTGGGACTTTCGAAGCGCGCAAACGTGCAGAGCGAGAAGGTCGTAATCCAAAAACCAACGAAAAGATGTTGATTCCAGCCACTGTCGCCCCGGCATTCAGCGCTGGCAAAACCTTCAAAGAAGCTGTACTTAGCCACACCAAATAGGCAAAAGCACATCTATGGAGTCGGATGTTGCATCCGACTCCATTTTTGTATGGTTTTACTGAGGCTTTTTGGCTGGCACGGTCTGCACAGGCTGCGGTGAACCACTTGTGGAGGTGGGTGGTGCAACAGGTGCAGCGGTTGGTGCAATCGGTGCAGTCGTTGCCGGGGTGGCAACACGGCCTAGCCAACCTGCACTAAGTACCGTGGTAATCGCCAAAAAACTGGCCACAGCGCTCCAAGTCACTTTATCTAAGGTGCTCTCGGCTGTTTTTTTGCTGTTGCCCATCTGGGCGGACCCACCGATCGCTGCCAAACCATCGCCCTTGGCCGCATGAAGCAGGACGGTGACGATGATCACGACAGCCGAAAGCGTCCAGAGAATACGCAGAAGAACTAAAATAACCGCCAAGACTTGCTCCTATTCGTCGGTGCGACGTACTTGGTTGAATTCGAGTTCGACGGGGGTATCCCGTCCAAAGATCGAGATCAGTGCCCGCAGTCTGCCACGTTCGGGGCTGACTTCGACGACTTCGCCGTTGAAATCTTGGAAGGGTCCAGAAATCACCTCGATCTTGTGACCGGGTTCAAGATCGACCTTGATCACGGGCTCCACTTCTTTGGAAGCCTTAAAGATCCGGTTCACTTCTCCCTGGCCGAGGGGACGGGGGGTAACATGGCCACGTCCACGCCCGTAGCGCCGCCGCTCCTCAGTACCGACGAAGTTAATCACGTTGGGGGTATTTTTGACTACCTGCCAGGATTCGTCGTCCATGAGCATGTTGACCAAGACGTAGCCAGGAAAGATCTTTTCGGCAGTGGTTGTCCGCGTGCCTTCTTGCTTGATCTTGATCTGAGGACGCTCAGGAATTTCGACTTTGAGAATGCGTTCACCCATGTCCATGGTCTGGATGCGTTGCTCAAGGTTCGTTTTCACTTTCTTTTCGCAACCTGAAGCAACTTGGACGATATACCAGTTAGATTCAGTGACTTTTTGTGCTGTATTCATCGAAAAACGACTCCCGAAAGCCACTTAAAGATCTCATCGATCAAGTAAATAAAGCTCGCCATCCCAACGACGATCAACAGAACTGAAACCGATTCGCTGATCAGTTGTTGCCGTCCCGGCCACACCACTTTGTCGAGCTCGGCGCGAACCTCGGTGAGGAAAACTCGCGGATCGAACTTCGGCTTCGGCTCAGCCAGGGCTTTGCCGTCATCTTTGGCCTCTTTGCTTAACTCTTTGGTCACCGCCGAAGATCTCCTTGGACAAAGGCGCGTCGTGAAGGACTTGAACCCTCGACATCAGGTTTTGGAGACCTGCGTTCTACCAACTGAACTAACGACGCACAGAGTCTTATTCTACAGTCAGTGTTCCCCCATCAGCAACCGCTCCCCCTTAACCGACGATCTGCTCAGTGCGGGCTGCAAACCCTTTTTGCTGCAGGGCTTGAATCAGAATCCGGCCATCGTTGACTCGAAACTGTTGACCGAAGCGGACATAGCTCTGGCGTTGGTGGGTTCTGACCGAGGCGATCACAGGCACCTGGGAACTTTCATCGTGGTGTGCCAGCAAGACTTCGCGGATCCCGTGCCAGGTCTGCATATCGGTACGGCAGTCGAGATCGACCACCACCAACTGCACGTCCTCCACGGGCTCGGCATCTTGAATAATCAACTGAGGGCGGTCGTCGCGCACGTCGATCTTCCCCCAGAGCATCAGACGGGCATCGGCGACAAACAAACTCCCCACTTTTTCGTAGGTCTTTGGAAAGAGCACCGCTTCGGTCGAACCGGTCAGATCTTCGAGCTGCACAATCGCCATGCGATCCCCTTTTTTGGTGACCACACCTTTGACATCGCGGACTAAGGCAATGGCACTCACAGCCGTATCAGCTCGGCACTCGCCTAAATCCGCAAGATTGACCGGAGCGAGGAGCCGTGCTTCTTGCCTGAGAGACTTCAGGGGGTGGTCAGAAATGTAAAAGCCCAAAAGTTCGCGCTCGAAGCGCAATTTTTCGACAGGATCCATCTCTGGTACAGGTTGCGCACTAGGTGCATCGCTACTGCCTGCCCCGCTCCCGCCAAACAAGTCGAAGAGATTCGATTGGCCAATTTCGCGATCTTTGGCTCGCTTTGCCGCCCAGTCGAGGGCAACTTCTAGATCCGCGATCAATTGGGCGCGATTATTGTTGAACTGATCAAAACAACCCGCCTTAATCAAAGCTTCCAAGGCGCGCTTGTTGACGGTACGCGCATCAACCCGTTCGCACAGATCCCCCAAGCTTTTGATTGGACCTTTATCCCGCCGGGTTTCGATAAGCGCATGAATCGCCCCTTCTCCGACGTTCTTCACAGCTCCAAGACCGAAGAGAATGCTCTGGCCTTGAGGGGTGAAGTCAATATCCGAACGGTTGATATCGGGGGGCTGAATCTTGATGCCCATACTGAAGCAACTGGCGATATATTTCTGCACCTTATCTTGATCGGATTGCACCGAACTGAGTAGGGCCGCCATATATTCAACTGGGTAATGCGCCTTCAGATAAGCAGTCTGAAACGTAACGTAACCGTAGGCAGCAGAGTGGCTTTTGTTGAAACAGTACTCCGCAAACAAGACCATTTGTTCAAATAGGTCATCAGCGACATGGGGATTTACGCCATTTTTTGATGCACCTTCGACAAAAATAGAGCGGTGTTTTTCCATCTCGTCTTTTTTCTTTTTGCCCATGGCACGGCGCAGCAAATCGGCTTGCCCCAGGGAATACCCGCCTAAGCTCTGGGCAATCTTCATGATCTGTTCTTGATAGACGATCGATGCGTAGGTATCAGAAAGAATCGGCTCTAAAAGCGGGTGGGCATATTCAATCTTTTTGCGTCCGTGCTTTCTGGCAATGAATTCAGGAATCATCCCCGCATCCAAAGGCCCCGGTCGATAGAGCGCCAAAATAGCCGAAATATCTTCAATATTAGAAGGTTTCAAGTCTTGGACAATCTGCTTCATGCCAGAGGACTCTAACTGGAAAATACCTTCTAGATCGGCACGGGTGAGCAGTTCGTAGGTCTTCGGATCGTCGATAGGCAACTCGTCAACATCCAGTGTCACCCCCCGATATTGCTGGATCATCTTCTGGGCACGGTGGATCATCGTCAGGTTGCGCAGCCCAAGAAAGTCCATTTTCAATAGACCCAAGTCGGCAATATCCTCCATGTAGTACTGAGTGATCACTTGACCTTCGTTGTTCTTCTGAAGCGGCACAATTTCATCTAAGGGTTCACGGGAAATCACAACACCAGCGGCATGAACCCCGAAGGTTTTGTTCGTATTCTCTAGTCGCATTGCCAGATCGATCCACTTGCGAACCCGTTCTTCGCCTTCATACGCTTGCTTGAATTCCGGCGATGGGGTGTCATCAGCGATCATCTTGTTGAGCTTTACGGGTTTGCCCCGGACAACGGGGATCAGCTTCGCCAATTTATCTGCTTCACCGTAGGGAATATCAAGAACCCGCGCCACATCTTTTAAGACCGCTTTTGAGGTCATCCGGTTGAAAGTAATAATCTGAGCGACGTGATCTGTTCCATATTTTTCAGTCACGTACTTAATAATTTCGTCCCGTCGCTCAATACAGAAATCCGTATCAATATCCGGCATGGATTTGCGTTCAGGATTCAAAAAGCGCTCGAACAACAAGTTGTAGCGAACCGGATCAATATTCGTAATTCTCAGGGCATAGGCAACCAGGCTTCCTGCCGCCGATCCGCGACCTGGCCCAACCGCAATCCCACTATCGCGGGCGTATTTTATATAGTCCCAGACGACCAAGAAATAGGTAGAGAAACCCATCTTCTCGATCATGTTCAACTCGTAACGCAGACGCTCTTTATACACATCAGAAATTTCATTGCCGAAGCGTTCCCGCATTCCCTGCCAGGTGATCTCTTCTAAATAACTTTCGGCGTTATACCCACGGGGAATCGGAAACTCAGGCATCCGCGACTCGCCCAAGATTTCCTTGTCGTAGCGCTCGACTTTATCGGCAATTTCCTGGGTATTGTTAATCGCTGCAACCACGACTTCCATGGGCAGATGATCTTGGAACATCTCGGCCATCTGTTCAGCGGTCTTCAAGAACTCGGCACCCGAGTAGCGCATCCGATTCTCTTCCGCGATCAACTTACCCGTTTGAATACAGAGCAACGCATCGTGGGCATCGACTTCTTCGCAGGAAGTGAAGTGAGAATCATTGGTGGCAATCACCTTAATGCCCAATTCTTGGCCGATGCGTACCAGTGCAACATTCACCACCCGATCTTCTTTAAGACCATGGTCTTGAATTTCCAGATAAAAGTCTTCGCCGAACAGGTCTTTGTACCACTGAGCAATGCGGCGGGCTTCGTGAAGCGTTCCATTGAGAATCTGCTGTGGAATTTCACCGCCTAAGCAAGCACTCGTGCAGATAATGCCTGTGTGGTACTGCTCCAACATTTCTTTGTTCATGCAGGGGCGCGAAAAAATCCCTTTTCCTTGCACACCTTCCAGGTGGGAAATCGTCACCATCTTGACGAGATTCTTGTAACCCTGCAAATTCTTCGCCAGCAAAACTTGGTGGTAACGCTTGTAGCGCTTCACTTTGTCGTGAATATCGCCATTGATCACGTAGGCTTCGGTACCGACAATCGGCTTCAAATTGGCTGCACGGCACTTCTTGATCAGCTCAATCGCTCCATACATCACCCCGTGATCCGTCAACGCCAGTGCCGTCATGCCGTTGTTCTTGGCTTGATCGATCAGCGGTGCCAATTGGCTTGCCCCATCGAGGAGGCTGTATTCGCTGTGGGTATGGATGCTGGTGTACTGCATGGTCAAACACTACCGATGACTGGGACGATCTCACTTAGACACTAAATATAGAGCAAATTCTGTTTGCAGAGACCAGAAATGGACATTTGATTACAATTATAGTTGATGAGGAAGGTGCGATCCAGGCAAAAGAGTTTTGGAGTGTTGTACCCAAAACTTCCCGCATCAAGCTTTAGCAATCATCCCAAGCATCTTCTCTTGATTGTTAATTGCTAAAGCGGATTAAGGTAAAGAATTTGTGATACTTCCTGAAATCTGATTTTGCGGTTCTCCCACCTCTTCAGGCAGAATCCGATTTATTTCGGCATACAAATTTTGGTACGGGAGAGAGTCACCTTCATATAGATGGATAGCCAAAATAAGTTGCGCAAGCCCTCCTCTAAAGTCCCGTACTGTTTTGAGGATGTTGAGTATGTCTGTATTAGAATCGCTTCCACGAGAAATAACACTGGCTACATTAGGACTCAGATCACCCACAATAGCATCACGTTTTGCCTGACTTTGCATCGATGCGCAAGCCAGGAACAGATCACGCAGTCTTCCTCGCTCTGCAAGACTAAGCGTGCGTGGCAGTCTTGCCGTTTGTTGAATTGGACTTGACAGTGCCCTTGGTGTAAGGCGGAAGTTATATTCATTGCCAACCATATCTTTGTGCCACAAGTACACAGGTGTCTGGCGAGTGCGCCCTTGGGCACGCAGTTCATCAAACCGGCTTTGCAAACGGCTGGAAATCTGCGGCAATTGCTCAGACCAATTCTCTGCAGGAGGCAGGGAATTGAGTTCTTTTAGTAGTTCCCTTGTATATACGCCCGTCTGTTGCGTGTCATCGTTTTTGGCTAAGTCTCCAGGGCGAGCGGCAAGGAGTACAAATTGCTCAATCCCTGGCAGAACAGTCCCTTTTGCAACTTGGGTACTGGGAGGAGTGACTGCCATACCTATGGCATAGTTGGCGCAAGCATCAACTACAAATACTTGTTTTCTGGTGCCGGAAAATAAGTTTGTACGCATCGCTGTTAACTGGTCATTCAGATCCATATTTCTCAGGTTCTTTTCAGTTGTATCGGAAACGAAGAGCCGTCTTTGCCCATCTTGGGTTAACCATCCGTGCCCACCCCAATACACCAGCAAAAGGTCTGCTTTCTGACCCTGTAAAGCCTCAAATGCTTTTTTCACCTGATCTTCAGTCGCGGGCAGTGGTGCAGTTCCCAGAAGCTGAGTAATCTCATCTACGAGAGCAACATTCGATTCCAAAGGAGAAAGCAGAACCGTCAGGTTAGCAGGTGGCACGCCAATTCCAGTCAACCACTTAGCTATCCGTAGAACGTCTGGTACTGGACCATTGAGGTTCCATCGATCTCCAGCCTCGTAGCGGTCAATGCCTACAAGCAATGCACGGGTGGCAGCTGGCACATAAGCATTCATGACTGAGGCAACCTGTCGAATAAAGCATCCCAAACATCCAAGTTATTCCAGTAGGCACCATGAGATTCAGGGAATGGCTGACCACTATCAACCAGAATATCTTCAACTTTTCCTGGAAATATCTCCGCACCGATGTAACTCAGAAAATCGTCTTCGTCGTAGAAGTTGAGCCATCGAGGATAACCCTCTGGTAACGAGGCACCCGCTTGATACGCCTTGTTTACCAAAGCATTCCACTCGTAAAATAAGGGCGATTGAGAACCAACGGTAACTAGCAGATCTACTTTCGGTGGATCTGCTTCCAGCAAAAGATCCACACTGGCGACTCCGCCCAGACTGTGGGCAAGCAATACGACTGGTCCTTGTTTGTCTGCGATGGTCTTTCGGATAAAATTGCGAATTTCTTGGCCCCGTGCCTGATAAAGAATCACGTCCCCAGGAAAGGCGTTGATCGAATTAAAAATCTTGCCACGACGATCCCGCACTGTGTTGGTACCCAATCGCTTGAGCACACCCCCTAGCGCTTCGAACAATAGACCAATACCCCTGTCTGAACCGCCTAAAGCATCAATGATCATGCCAACCATTTGTTCGCGCTGTTTTGTGGTGCAGCTGATTGCCATCGAGCCATTCTCATCCTTCACCAGCACAACCATTTGGGCAAACAGGGCACGAGCCAGAGCTTTGCGATAATCGCTAACCAGCCCTTCATCGCTCAATTTGCTCATAGCATTTTTAAAGTCTGGTTCAGCCATGATGTTCTGCCGAGCCATATCAAACCATTCAGCCTCGATACCAATTTCAGCTAGTCCAACAATGAGTTTCTCTGAAGGCAACATTTCGCCAATTGAAGCTTGCAACTCCGTCCCTAGAGAGTCTGTTCCAGGCACAAAACTTTCCTGCTGGGATCGTTGAGCTAGAAATTGCAGCTCAAATAGAGGATCTTGATAGAGCAATCGCCAAAGTTCCAGAGTGAATTCGTCATTGTCCAACTCGCGACTGTAGGAGCGGGTAGTTTCGAATTGCGGTACCGAGGCACCATTCGCATTGAGCTTCGAGCCATACTCTCCTCCCCAGTAGCACCTATGTAAGCGTGCTGAGGCATCTTTCTTTTTCAATTGGCGCTCAATAATTTTGTAGGTGCTTGTATAGGCTGCTTCTCTGACCCCTATCCCATGTACAAAAATAAAGTCGCAACTCATCATCTTCTCCTAAAAGCGCATAGTAATCCTAAGCGGGATTCCCCCCACATGTTAATTCTCTTGTATATCTATCTCCCCTGGCAAGAGCTGCTGGATTCCATTTTGTAAGGCATTAAACGGGATTGTCGCTCCCTCATATAGCCCGACTGCCTTTACAAGTTCTTGGAGACCACCAGAGAAGTCTCGCACGATCGTAAGAATATTAAGGACATGGGTCTTCGGGGCACCATTGTAAGCAATTTGCGCTTTGATATTGTCCGGTAGAGCGGCTACGATTGCATCGCGCCTAACACTATCGTTTACCGCAGCACAGGCAAGGAAAAGATCTACCAGTTTCTCTCGCTCCTCTATGGCCAACCTTTTCGGGGCTCCAAGTTGCTCATTGCGGAGCTTATCAAGCAGTTGAGGGCGAAAATGACGGATCGTTTCTAGCAGAGAGAGCCACTGATCCTCATTGAGAAGTTGATCAAAGCCTTGGGCAATCGCCAAGATATTTCTGGTATCTGACTTTGGTAGCCCGTAAGGAGATTTGCCATAAAGGACGATGTTGATCGCTTGGTCAATGTATTCCTGTTCATTGTCCGAGTTCATTGGAGGTGCTTCGATCAGCCTTTGTTGGAGTAGACCGAAAACTTGCTTGAGGCATTCACGCTCCGTATGTACTCGAATAAGGTGCATACAAAGTTGGGCGTAGGATTTCTCATCAGTTTCTGGATACTTTTCAAGAAACCACCCTCTCAAAAAATCTCCCTCTCCAAGCTCAAGCCTGTATAGATAAAGAGCACCGTAGGAACGATCATCTGTGTCTGTGAATTTTGCTCGCTGAAGTGAACCAATATCCAAAAGTTCTCCATGATTGTATTGGCAAAGCAGGAGAGGTTCTCCATAGCTGCACCACCATGGGAAGGATTGCCAATTTCCGGTAGGCTCAATAGTCTGCGTCGTCGCTTGTAGCAGATGGTTCGATAGAGGCTCGCCTACTTGCCGTAGTAAATATTCTGCTTCTTCTGAGTGCAATGGCACTTTTGTGCCAAGAGTTGTCCAAGTTTGAATCATCTGTTGACAGGCTTCCCATGCCAAAGGCATTGAAACTCCAGTTCCAGGTTCTAGTTCTACAACAAATCTTGAAACTACAGTGCCCCTCCAAAATAGTTTCCGACGAACCTTCAATATCTCAGCCTGCCCAACCTCCTGCGCAAACCGGAGGGCTTGATCTGCAGCACAATACAGTTCCTCTCCAGGTAAGTATCGACTACCCCACCCACTACTTCGATACGCTCCCGTTGAGCGAATAAAGTGTTTATTAAACTTAAGAGCTGCAAAAGGCAGATTAATGATGCGAACATCATCCTTTGGCATCAATGCACGCACATCAGCAATCGGAAAACATAGCGTCAGTAACAACGAATCATGCCAGCTAGAAAAAATGCAAAAGCCCAGGACAAACCTTGGGCTTCAAAGGCTGTTGTCAACCCTGACCTAGAACGAGTCCTTTGCTCTTCTGGTCTCTATATCTAAGTTAGCACCACTTCTGGTGTCTTTGCAAGCACGGTTAGAACTACTTATCCATATTGTGCAACTACTTAGTCACCCTGACTATTATCGCCAGGACAAGAATCTTGAGATTTGCTCTTGTCCCAGCTGCGTAGACGGACGGGGTATCTTGAAAGGTTAGAGATGAAAGGCATTTGGATGATTCTGTGAATGCTGAGTTAACCCCTGAAGATTCCATCGAACCTTACGGCGCGGGCACTTTTATCGTCTATGCACGGCGGGTCTGTAGCGGCCAGTCGGTCACTGAGCAAGTTGTGGTGCGCCACAGTGGAGATATCGATCCTGAGCATTTGCCCCATATTCAACTCGCGGCAAGTCGTGCCTGGTTGCGCCTCGGTCAGCGACTTTTGGGTCAGCGGGATGCAGAAGGAGCCGTCACCTGCGCCCGTGCTGGCCTCGAAGAGCTGGGAAAAGACTACGGAGCCAAATCCAAAGATGGGGTTACTTTATCGGATGACTCCGATACTCGAATTCGCTCGGCAGAAACAAATATTGCTGCAGGGCGAGCCAGCACTGGTGCAGAGGCACTTTTGGGGGTTCTAAGTTTGCGCATTAGCATCTACACTCGACAACGACAGGCAACCCTGGCGGAGAAGAAGACGTGATAACAAACGATACAAGCATCTCACCCCTCGATCGGGTTCAAGTCCTCACGGAGGCACTACCCTACTTGCAGCGCTTCGCTGGGAAGACGATCGTGATCAAGTACGGTGGCGCGGCGATGGTCGAAGAACGACTCCGTGTCCAGGTGATCAAAGACATCGTTTTTTTGGCCACCGTCGGGATTAAGCCCGTAGTTGTCCACGGTGGTGGGCCTGAAATCAATAGCTGGCTAGCACGACTGAATATTCCAGTGCAATTTATCGATGGTCTGCGAGTCACCGATGCGGAAACCATGGAAGTCGTCGAAATGGTTCTCGCTGGCAAAGTGAATAAGTCCATCGTCCAACTGATCAATCAAGAGGGCGGCTCGGCGGTGGGTCTGTGTGGACGAGACGGTTCGATCGTCGAGGCTCGCCGCTACAACACCAGTGCGGATCAGCCAGACATCGGTTTTGTCGGCGATATTCATAGTATCAATCCGAAACTATTGCGGTCATTGCTCAAAGACGGCCATATTCCTGTCCTCTCCAGTGTTGCTTCTGATGAAACCGGCCAAGCCTACAACATCAACGCCGACACGATGGCGGGCGAACTCGCTGCCGCCCTCGACGCTGAAAAACTGATCTTGCTCACAGATACAGCCGGAATTTTGAAAGATCGCCAAGATCCGCTCTCTTTGATTCGGCGTATGGATATCTATCGCGCCAGGCATTTGATCGAGACGGGCACCGTCGGAGGTGGCATGATTCCGAAAGTTCAGTGCTGTGTGCGTGCCCTCGCCCAAGGCGTTCGTGCGGCGCATATCGTCGATGGCCGCCAACTCCATGCCTTGCTCCTCGAAATCTTCACCGACGAGGGCATCGGTTCGATGCTGATTGCCTCCGAAAATTCTTGTCCGATCTAAACAAAATACCCCCCCGTAATCGGCACTCTGAGGAGAGAGAAAAAGCCGGTCTGGGGAGGCAAGTCCAGCCTAGTCGGTGGGACGATGGTTGGTGGGTTCCTTCCAAGTAAATGCAGGATCCCTACTCGTCGTCGTCCATGGTTGCTTCTTCTTCGTCTGGATAGAGCGTATCGTCGTCGTCTACCAGTTCGTCAAAGTCTTCATCTTCAGCAAGTGCTGCTTCTTCGACGGGTGGGCGGGATTGCAACTTGCCTGTACGCTGAAGCCAGTCGAGAATGCCCTCGCGCTGGGTAGAGGGGAGTACAACCGCCTTCTGGTGGCGGGGTTCTTCGCGGAGCTGTGGGTGACGCATAAACCAGCTTAATTTTGTGAAACTTTTCGATTATAGCCCCAATCTTGCTAGGACTGGGCGGGTTGAAACAATGTGCTGCCCCAAACCCAACTGAGCGCTTTCAATGCCGAGGGCGAGGCCGATCAACTGGGGCAGATGCAGGACAGGCATTCCGAGGCGGCGGCCAATCGCTTTTTCGACTTCTGGCTGCCTTGAATCCAAGTTGAGGTGGCACAGAGGACAAGGAGTGACGAGGCAATCCGCTTCAGCTTCAATCGCTTCGTCGATGCGCAGGGCGGCCATAG
Organism: Gloeobacterales cyanobacterium ES-bin-313; assembly: GCA_014379585.1. Taxonomy (GTDB): domain Bacteria; phylum Cyanobacteriota; class Cyanobacteriia; order Gloeobacterales; family Gloeobacteraceae; genus JACMLN01. The sequence goes on from JACMLN010000129.1 coordinate 21,660, forward strand.
CAAAGGCATTTTTGGTGTCGTAGCTTGACAGGGGAAAACCACAACAGCGGGTGCGGCCTCGATATTCCACCGGAGTGGCACCGAGGGCAGTAAACACCTGTTCGAGGGATTTTGGATTGACGGGATCGTCTACGCGCCCACTTTGTTGGCCACGGAGCAGGTAACAGCCATAAAAACTGGCACAGCGCAATCCCGTCAGAGGCCGTTTGACTTTGGCTTTGAGATTGTCGAGGCCGTAGTCCTGGAGCAAGATCCAGAGCATATGGCGAACATCCGCAGTTCCGTTGTAGTGATGTTCGGTGGTCAGCAGTGCGTCGATGCGTTCTCGATAGGCAGGTTCGCTGGCCTGAAGCTTTTCGTTGACCCGCCCCAGAACCCCCTGACACGTGCTGCATTGGGTCATCATCGTCAGCCCTTCTGCCTCTGCCAAAGCCAAGTTCCGCGCATTGACGGCATCTTGGAGCAGTTCAGAATCTTCCTTAAATGTCCCTGCCCCACAACAAGCCGCACTTTTGAGTTCGACCAGTTCGATGCCAAGGGCTTTCGTCACCGCTGCTGTACTGAGATAGAGTTCCCGACAGGCTCCCCGTGAGACACAACCTGGGTAGTAGGCATATTTCAGAGGCTTAGTTGTAGTCATCTTGGTGTACCGCGTCGATTAAAGTTGTGACTTCCGCAAAATTGTCGATCGGGTGATGGCGCAGGGGCATCTTACCTTTTAGCAACATCCGCAACCCTAAGGGTGCCAGCGCTAGCAAGGCTTCTGGGCTTTTTGCGAAGACTTCAAGGGCAAAGCGGGTCTCATCGAGCCAGCCAGAGTTCCGAATTTGGGCAACGAGAACCCGCCGATGGCGCATGGCCGTATTTTCGGGTAGTTTGCGGCTGTGGAGGAGCTTGGTGCGAATTTTTTGAATCTGTTCGAGGGGTTGTACCCCCATGGGGCAGACTTCGTCGCAACTAAAACAGCGGGTGCAGCCCCAAGCATAGTCCGGTTGGTTGTAGCGCTCCAGACGTTTTTCGGTCTGGTCGTCGCGGTTGTCCTCGACCATGCGATAGGCTTTGGCAAGGGCATGGGGGCCGACAAATTCAGGGTTGATCTCGCGAGAGTTGCACTCGGAGTAACAGGCTCCACAGAGAATGCAGTTGCCGGACTGTTCAAGTTTTTCGCGCTGTTCTGGGGTCTGGAGAAATTCTTTTTCGGGGGTGTTGCGGGCTGCCGTACTGACGTAGGGTTCAACTTGGTCGAGATGCTTCCAAAAATCCTGCATGTCAACGACGATGTCTTTGATCACAGGCATATTGCCGAAGGGTTGGATCAAGATTTCGCCGCGCTCATCCACTACATCGGCGGCACGGGTCGCACAGGCGAGCGCTGCTTTGCCGTTGATCCGCATCCCGCAACTGCCACAGATGGCATTGCGGCAGTTCTTGCGAAAGGCGAGGGTGCCATCCTGCTCCCACTTGATCTGGGTAAGCGCGTCGAGCACCGTCGCTCCCGGTTCTAAGTCGAGCTTGTAAGTTTGATAAGTGGCTGGGTCGTTCCCTGTCTGACGGCGCACTCGAAAAGCAATTTCCATAGATTTCTTCTTAGCAGAATCGTGTACCAGCATAGTGTTCTTGGAGGGTAGTGGGTGGAGTTTGCTATCTTTGTTTAATCAAGCTGCGGATTATTGGGGGCAATGTGGAAGTTGAAATCGGGCGGGGCAGAAGGGTACGTCGGGCGTACGGAATTGACGAAATTGCACTAGTCCCTGGTAGTCGCACCCTCGATCCAGATCTCGCAGAAACGATTTTGACTATCGGTGGCATCGAACGAGAGGTGCCGATTCTTGCCTCTGCCATGGACGGTGTGGTCGATGTGGCCGTTGCGGTCGAACTTTCCAAGTTGGGCGCTCTCGGTGTGCTCAATCTCCAAGGAGTGCAAACTCGCTACGAAGACCCCAACGATGTCTTAGATCAGATCGCCTCGGTGGGCAAAGAAGAATTTGTCGGTCTGATGCAGAAGCTGTATCTCGAACCGGTGAAGCCCGAATTGATCCGCAAACGCATCCAAGAAATCAAGGCTCAAGGCGGAATTGCCTGTGCCAGTGCCACTCCGCAAGTCGCCGCCGAATACGGCAAGATCGCCGCTGAAGCGGGTTGCGACCTCTTCTTTGTCCAAGCAACGGTGGTGTCGATGAATCACATTGCTAGTTACGAAAGCTTGGATTTGGCCAAGTTCTGTGCTGAGATGCCCATTCCAGTGATCTTGGGCAATGTCGTTTCCTACGATGTCACCCTTGATCTCATGCGTGCCGGAGCTGCCGCCGTGATGGTTGGCATTGGTCCTGGTGCCGCTTGTACTTCTCGCGGCGTTCTGGGCATCGGCATTCCCCAAGCCACGGCTGTTGCCGACTGTTCAGCAGCTCGCGATGCTTTCTATGCGGAAACTGGCACATACATCCCAATTATTGCTGACGGTGGCCTTGTGACAGGGGGCGATATTTGCAAGTGCATTGCCTGCGGTGCCGATGGTGTGATGATCGGTTCACCCTTCGCCCGCGCCGCCGAAGCACCAGGGCGGGGTTTTCACTGGGGCATGGCCACACCTAGCCCTGTCCTGCCCCGTGGCACCCGCATCAAAGTCGGCACCACAGGCACCCTCAAAGAGATCGTCCGTGGCCCTGCCCGCCTCGACGACGGCACCCACAACTTGCTCGGTGCCCTCAAAAACTCCATGGGTACTCTCGGTGCCAAAGACATCAAGCAAATGCAGCAAGTCGAGATCGTCATTGCTCCTTCTTTGCTCACCGAAGGCAAAGTTTACCAAAAGGCGCAACAACTCGGCATGGGCAAGTAAGCAGTGTCATCGATCAGTGCCAAAACAATGGAAATCATTGAAGTTAGTTGGCAGAGAACTGTCAGTTTCTAGCTGCAAAAGTATCGCATTGCTTGAGATCGCCGTTCTTCAAGCCTCGACTAAACCAGTTGATTCGTTGTTGAGAGGTGCCGTGGGTAAAGCTTTCTGGAGCGACAGAGCCAGTGGCCCGCTTCTGTAAGTAGTCATCTCCAATCTGAGCCGCCGTGTCTAGCGCTTCTTGCACATCTTGCTCACCGACTAGGTTCCGTTGCGCTGTGTAATGTCCCCACACTCCTGCGTAACAGTCGGCCTGAAGCTCAAGACGCACAGATAGAGCATTGACTGTAGTCCTGTCGGAGCGACTTTGGGCGGACCTTACTTTGTCTGCGGTACCTAACAGATTTTGGATATGGTGTCCAACTTCGTGGGTAATCGCGTAGGCACGGGCAAAGTCAGCCGAGGAACCAGCTGTTGCCTTGATCTGCCGGAAGAAGGCCATATCCAGATAGACTTTTTGATCCGATGGGCAATAGAACGGTCCTACTGCTGTATTCGCCGAGCCACAGGCTGATTGGACACCCTGGCTGAACAATACGAGTTTGGGTGGCTGGTAAGTAGCGTGAAGTTGTTGTTGAAAGATGCGTCCCCAGGTATCTTCGGTGTCTCCTAGAACAGCCTTGACAAAGTCTGAGTCCCGGTCATTGATCGGTTGCACCGCTGATCTGGGCGTAGGAGTACCCTGTCCACCTTGAAGAAGATTCAAGACTTCTAAAGGATTCACACCGAAAATCAGGCTTGCGATAAGCGCAATCACAATGCCACCGATACCGACTCCTCCAGATATTCCTCCAGAGGACGCTCCTCTTTCATCTTCGACGTTTTTACTGCGGCGTAAGTCTTCCCATTTCATACCAGCAAGCTCTAGTAAGCGGCTTTGCCTATCGTATCCTGCTTCTTGAATGCGCAATCAACTCCTGGAGATAGATCAATCAGAACAGTTCACGATGCAATTCACATTGCTATTGCAATCAACAATAGACGAGGGCTTCGGCTCGTGTAGGGATTGCTGCGGTAGTCGCCGTAGGTTTCGTGGATGAAAAAGCCACTGATCTCAAGAGCTTCTGTGATCTGAGCAAGGGAAATGCGGCAGAGATTGAGGGTGTGGTTCAGCTGGATAGCACCAGAAGTATAGGTATAGAAAATTTCGATTTTCTCTAGTCCAGATTTCACTTGGGTCGTCTTCGTGAAAATCTGTTCTGTCAACGGATCTTTGATAGTACGATCAAGGGGATTGGAGTCGCCCGTGGACGTTTCCGGGTTCATCAAGTCGAGAATGAGTAAGCCGTTAGAAGATAAGTGTTGACGACAGCAAGCCAGACAACGCAACTGTGTCTCGGTATTGGGCAAAAAAGCCAGACCGGAAAAAGGGATGACGATATTGCCAAATGTACGCTCCAGAGAAAAATTTGCCATATCAGCTACCACCCATTCCACGGGTTCTGGGTGCTGACGGGCACGGGCAATCATGGCGGGCGCTGCGTCGAGGCCAACCACTTGGCGGCCTTGACGGGAAAGGGAAACCGCAAGGCGACCCGTGCCACAGGCGAGTTCGAGCACGGAACCAGGTTCGAGGTGATCTAAATAAAAACTTAGATCTGCGTCGATTTCGTCGTATTCCGCATCGTAGAGGCGGGCGAGGAGATGATCGTCGTAATCTCTTCGGGAAGGAGACATAGAGGAACCTTTGAGCCAAACTTGGGTGTCTACAACAGCGATGGAAACTAGAACGATTATGCGACGTGGGTTGTTGGCTTTGGCCTTGAGTTTCGGATGGGGGATAGCGGCAGTCCAAGCCAAAGAAATAGTCATTCCCCTAGCAGCGCGCTCGGACAAGTTAGAAACCTACACGACCAAGGACGGCCACTATGCCTTAGTGGGGCTGTTGGACGATCAAGCCCTCGCCCTAGTCAGCCTTGACCAACAAAAAATTCTCTCAAAAGTTGCCCTGGGGATTCGGCCTCTGGTGGTTCGTCGGGTTGGCTCGGACATTGCGGTTGTCGGTGGCCCTTCCAGTGGTTACTTGGTGATTGTGGATCTGACGACTCAAAAAGTGACCCGCAGTATCGATCTTGGCACAGGCATCTTCGATATTGCCGTCGATGGCCAGCGCAATCGGGTGATTGCCACCCATCCCGGTGCCGACCGAATTTCAGTTCTTAACCCAAAGACAGGTCAAGTGCGGATCTTTCCGATGCCAGGACCACCCCTCGCCGCCACGATCGATCCTGAAAATGGTCATCTGCTCGTCACCCTGGGAGGCAAGGATCCCCTCGGTCTGGCAGTGGTTAACCTCGAAAATGGTGAGTTGCTTGCCCGCTTGCGCTGTGGTGCAACGCCCGAAGACTTGGTGATCGATACGATTCATCACCGAGCCATCGTGCTCAACTCAGGAAGCAGCGACTTGAGTGTCGTTCCTCTCGGCGGTGGCACAGAACAGTTTCGGACGATTGGCCTCGACTGGCGACCTACCCGTCTCGCCCTTTCTCAGAATGGTCGCTTCGCCTACGTCACTGCCGGGGAGAGTGACCGCCTTCAGATCGTCGATCTTCAGTCGGGTGTTATCGTGCGCACCCGTCCTCTCGGCAGGCAACCGACAGGCGTAAGTCTGCTCAGTGATGGATCTATTGCTGTTGCCGAAGCTGGAACCCAGTCGATTCGCTGGATATCGCCTGAATCGTTCAGTGCAACAACCTTAGCTGCACCCCCACTTGGCGCAGTGTCGGGGATAGTAGTTGATATCACAGGTAAGCCCGTCACTGCCGGCTCACTGCAAGTCGAGGGTCGCCGGATTCCCCTGTTGCCCGATGGCTCTTTTTTGATCACAAAACTGCCTCCCGGCAAGTATTTGGCCGATGTGAGCATTCCAGGTTTTCCCCAGTTCAGCGCCCGCATTCAAGCCCGCGAAGGCTATGTCACTTCCGATGAACTGCGGCTACCACCGCGCACCCAGGCTGAGGTTGCCACAGGCATTGGCTTTCTCGCCGATGTGCCTGCCTACTCGGATCTGCTCGCCCGCAACCTTGTTGGGGTAATGTCTGCCGAAGACAGCAAGCGAAAGATTATTCTGCTGAACGGCCCCCTCGGCCCCCACCCCGAATTTGCCCAGTTGACAGACTTAGTGCGCGACTTAAATCTTCTGGACAGGGACAATCGACTCACAGACGATATCGACAAATTGCAGACCATCGGACGAAACCTAGGGCTGCGACACATTGTCGTCACCCAGGTACAATTCACGCGGGGATACAACACCGCAGGCAATCCACTTCTCAACACAGTTCTCCGTTTCTTTGTGCCAGTTGCCCTTCCTAACTTCACCCCCAACGAACTACGATCCGAAGGGGTGGCTGTCGTGGTAGATCTCGATAAGGATCATTCCGGCGATAAGGCGACCCTATTCAAAGCATCAGGCCGAGACGATGTCGGTGGTTCGCCACTGTACGAAGAGGCCAGTGACGGCCTTTTTCGCCTCGAAGTGAAGAGCATCGCTGAAGGGATTCTCCGTCAGTGGAAAGAACATCCCCCGTTTACGATTTTGGAGAAAGCTAAGTGAGCGATAGAGAGTTTAGCATTATCGAATTTACAGCCCATTTGCAGACCCTTGCTAGCAAAGTCGATGCCGCTTTACAGGTGTCCCAGGCAGGCGCCGATCTGTGCCTTGTCACCCACCCTGGATCTGGGTCGCAGGTGTGGGTCAAAGCCGTCCAAGATGGCGAAAAGTTTGCGGTACTCAAAACCCGCACCGACGCAGCCAAACCTGCTCACATGGATGGGATCAACGCGATTGGCGAAGGTTTTCTCAAAGAGATCCTCACCAACTACGTGAAGTCCGTCGGCCATCCCAACATGTAACACTCCAGTAAGGCAGTAAGGGGCGCAACCATTTCGCAATGCCTTCGCCGCCTAGTGATGGAGTCGATCATTTGACAACCACTTTGCCCATCATCGTGGTGTGGAATTGGCAAAAATAACTTTGAATACCGCGCTCTTTGAAGGTAATTGTTTTCGATTCTCCCGACATCAGACGATCAATCCCGACAAACTTCGCTTTACCCTCCGGAGAAACAGTGTGGGGAGTGGCATCTTTATTTACAAACGTGACTGTTGTGCCACGCTTGACCGTGAGAACTTCCGGGGTGAATTGAAAGCCGTCGATCACAACATTTGGAGCCGCCATACTCGACAGAGTGGCAGTGAGAAGCAAGGCCCAGGCGAGGAAAAATGTACGCACAAACCCTCCGAAAAATTGGGTGCTAGCAACACTAGCACCCAAGGAAACAGGTGTTGAACTTCAGGGTTCAGTTGCCCCTTCAGGAACGAATTAAACCTTCAAGATCCACTCGTTGCGGGTCGTGGTGCTGAGGAAGGAAGTCGGAACGTATTCGAGGGAAGGAACGAGGGTCTTGAAGACAGCGCGAATCGCTGTCACATGACTGGCTTCGACGGGAAGGATGCTCAAAGCAGCTCCCTGAATTTCAGGGGTTTTCAGCTTGCCGAAAGCGGCTTGGTACCCAAGTACCGCATCGATTTCGAGTGCCAAAGCGAGTTTGGCAATATTGGCATCAGAATCGAGACCTCCCTCACCGGCTTTGAGGTAGGCGGAGAGGTCGTAACTTGCTTTGGGGGGAGTCGGGCTGGCACCGAAACTTTTGATTGCATCGGCAAGGGCGGCACGATGCTGTTTATGATCTTCAAGATTGCGGAGGGCAAGGGTCAACACTGTTTTGCCGACATCGGTCGAAGACAGTTTGCCACCAGCAACACCGTAGGCCCAGATCGCTTGGCTTTCGAGGTCGTGAGCGGCCTGCAAGATCGCTAAGTCTGACTTGTTAGCAGCTTGAGCAGGGGCAGAGGCAGCCATTCCCATGGCTCCGGCGGCTCCAGCGAGCAGACTGGTCTTGAGAAGGGAGCGGCGTGATGTCAAATCGTTTTCCATGAATCATTCTCTCGGATGTCATGAACACATCTTCTGCTTGAGAACTGCTCAGATTCCAGACTAAAAACTGCTCATTTTTTGATTGCTTTCAAGCACTGAGCGAAGCAAAACACCATCGCAAGATAGAATCGCCCCTGTAATGCTCTTGGAAAAAGCAATAATGGCACGATTAGCGAATCCAATTAAAATAGAAAAGCAGTTACAAAAATATATTTCTCCCCTCTCTATCGCACTGTGCACGGTGATAGGGAGGAAACTGCTTACGGCAGAATTCACAAATAAAGTAAAGGAGGGTTGTTGTAAATCGTAACAATATTTGTTGCCGGGACAACATAGAGGTGAAGCACTTACTGAATATACTTTCTCTATAGTAAGAAGCGCTGTAATTCTACACTCACCTCTGCATTCAGAATATGTCAGAAAACATATGCTCAAAGTGTTTTCCATGTTGCCTCATATCTCCCTGTAACACCTAACAGTGTCGTGTTGTTCTATACCTGAAATCTCAGCAAGAAATTGTTTGGGCACCCTCTTCCGTTTTGCCTAAACATAGCTAGAGACCAAGGTAAGGCCAACTCAGACAAGCATTCTCGCTTTGAGTAGGGAATGCTCATTCTGTTAGTAAGTCTTTCTGAATACGCAGACTAAACTGCGTTGTTTTCGCTTGCGTGCAATCCCATTACCCACAGGTATTTCATTATGCTGCTCAAAAATGCTATCGCTGCTACTGCTCTGTTCACTGTTCTCTTGGGTGTAAGTCTACCGAGCAATGCGGCAGTTTTCCAGATTGCTCTTCCTGAGCAAAATCTAGGTAATATTGGACCTAATAACAGTCAGGCAGGGCCTTATGTCTACACTGACTCAAATGGTACTGATATCACAAATACTGGAGGCAATGCTCAAGCTTTGAACGGTGTTTTCAACACTACTCTCTTCAATGATACGATCAAAGCAAGAACCACTGACTACAACACAGACACTGTCTATAGTATCTTGCTCGATGGTCAGACAGCGACTTCTAGAGGAAGCATCAATCTAGTGCAGGCCCAAATTGATGCGCTCTCCAAAGTAACACTCTCATTTGACTATGAAATTGTTACTTCAGGAACATTGACGGTTCAGATTGATGGTCCGGACGGCAAAAAAGCCATCGGAGGTGCACTGGCTGTAACAGGGCAAACGTACACACCATTTAGCGACAATACGCTCAAGCAGTTTTTCACAAAACCTGGAGCATACAGCATATTGTGGACTTACAATGATGCTCAAGGCACTGGCGATTTTGGTTTCAACAGTGCACTGATCACTGTTGAGGCTGTTCCTGAACCATCAGAATTTCTTGGAATAATTAGCTTCGGCGTGATGGCTTTTGGGGGTGGGCTTATACAGAAAAAACGTCGGTCTAACCGCGTTGCTTAAAGTATAACCTTGCCTTCCAGATTGAATAGACAGTCTCCTAAACCTCAACAGCAATGGAGACTGTTTTTATTGTGGTAAAGCGGGTGCGCTCTAACTATATGACAGAAGCATTCTGTAAAAAATGCCCTCCGTACAGGGGTAGTGTGAAGCATGACTGAGGCTGTGCAGGCTTTTGAGTCTGTATCGGTTGTCGAGGTTTCGCAAGGACGCGATCACGGCAGTGTCAATGAAATTGCAAACAGTATAGAATCACCCTTGTAATTCTCTTTGCCAAAGCATCGTTTGAAGTTGGGTTAACCCAGTACTGAGATGGCGACGGTAGGTGCTAAAAGGTAGATCGAGGCGTTCGGCGACAAGCTCTTGATTGGCCATAGGTTGCAAATAAGTGTACAGCAAAGCACGGTAGGCTTTGCTCTGTTTAGGGGACGATTGCAAAGAATCAACCACTTCTTTAATCAACTCCTTTAGAACTGGAACAGCCTCCTGCTGTTGGACAGCACTGCGCTCGATCACCAGGCGAGAACGCAGTAGCGGGTTAGTGCGCAAATTTTCGGGCTGGGTATAGTCCCGTAGAGCAGTGCGTAGGGCTTGGATAAATTCTGGTTGACTGAGGGCGACGAGGGTAGGCGCGGATGGCTGTATCTTCGGCGGAACAGCTAGGGCGATCTCCCGCTCCGCGAGGCGTGCCAACCAAGCAACAGGGGGAACGACCCGCCAATCGTGGCCATAAATTCCGTAGGTAATACCCTCGACAGTGTAGTCGGCGTCAGGAATGCGTACCAAGTCTGCGTAGGCAAAGACTGCTGCCCAATGTTCAGGGTTACGCACGGGAAAGAAACTAAAAGCCAATCCCGGAGTGGTCAGGTAGTGGCGCACCATTTGCACTGTGATCAAACTTTGGACGGGAGAAATACTGTGATAGGTTTCATGACCCATCCAGAAGCGAAAGTGGGTCGCCCCCTCGCCAGAACGCAGTGGCGCATGGCTCTGAAGATAGTCCCAGGCTTTTTGGAGGGCAGGATCTTGGGCACGATCTGTCGCTTCGGTGCGTTCAAGGGCAAGAGCCATCAAGAATCCGACTGGCTTTTGGGTTTGATCTCGAAAAACCTGAATAGCTTCAGGCTGTTGCTTGCACCAGTAAGCCGCGAGGTCTGCTGACGCTTTGCCCTCAAAGCGTTTCACGACGGCGAGCATGTCCCCAAGATCGTCGGTTCGAAAATGATCGACACGCAATCGGCTCTGTTGCCGCCATTCAAAACTGGGTCGGACAACCGGATTATCCCTGTGCAAAAAGATGTAGTCAAAAAGTAGCTGCTGCCCTGCATCGCGAAGGCGCTCAGCGTAATAGTTGCGGGCACGGCGATGCAGGTCAATGTAACGTTCGCGGTTGCGCCAGCGCAGATCGGCGATGAGTACCTCGCGGGCAAGGTCGTGGGGATACAAACCGTCCACCCCAGTTTCCATAAAACTGAGATTGCGCAGCCAATTAAATGGCGCACTCGCATCGGGCAGTTCTAAGATCTCGGCGAGCAAACTCTCTGTCGTGCACCGAACCAAAGCACTGGTTTCAAGAGCAAGGCGCTGCTGAAGATCGAGGCCAGCATTCACAAACCGTTCAAGGAGCAATTTGACAATGTCTGGCTCGACCTGAGGTTCAAAGCTTTGATCTGGATGCTGAACAAAATGATCCGCCACCAAAGAAAGTGCGAGGGGATGACCGTGGGTAAATTCGAGCACCGCCCGATGCTGTACCAGGGGAATTTTGCGCTCGACAAGGTAGGATCGGCCTTCTTCGGGGCTAAGATTGCGCAGCGGCACAGTACACAATAAACTTTGCCAACCAGGATCGGTGCGCCAAGGAGCAGTTGGTGGAAAGCGCCCTGCCAAGACCACCAAGATGTTGTCGGACAGTTGGGGCAAAAGACTGTTGCGCACCCAATCGTCGAGGGGAGCCAGATTTTCGTAGGTATCAATCAAGAGCACTTGGCGTTCGGTGCAGTTGGCGAGCCAACTGAGGGGCGCACCTTCGCAGTCACGACCAATTTCCCGCTGCAACGCCTCCGAGAAAGCCTCAGGAAAAGGCTCTGTCGCGCTCGCATTGAGGCGAATTACAGGAATATCGCTATCGGCACAGATTCCAGCAAACTGATTGAGCAAGGTTGTCTTACCGATTCCGCCAGGCCCATGGATATGCAGCACCAAAAAAGGCAATTCTGGGGCAAGAACTGCCCTCTTAAAAAGTGCGCACTCATCGGTGCGTCCAACAAAGCGGCGAAGGCGTTCGGCGCGTAGACGATCAGCAAGACGAGAAGTCATAGAAGGGCGAACTCTGCTCTACTACAGATTTTGGATCAAAGAGGTAGGTTGTGCAAATATTCTGATTGCGCTACTTCATCAGGCAACCCCTTCTTGAGCAAGTTACGCTGCCAGAACGGCAATCTGCTCATCAGCATTCCCTGACAAAGTCATTAAACTGCTAGCATAGCGACCTGTACTTATTATTTGAGAGCAGACCCTATGCCTAAAGTATTAGATACCATTTCACCACCGCTTCGCTCTGATCGCCTATTTGCACTAGATCTCTTAAAAGCTGTCTGTATCGCACTCGTCGTTTTACAGCACGCAAACTTTCTCCCCGCAGCCAGCGATCGTCAATATGCAGATATTCTTGATCTTCTACTCAGCCCTTTGCGCTTTACTGTCCCTGTACTCCTGGCGATTTCTCTGTTTCTCCTTGAGCGCAGTTTGAAACGCGATGTAGTCGCTTCAACCGTATTAAAAAAACGATTTGTGCGCCTCTTGATTCCAACTCTATTTTGGTTTGGTGTTGCCTTCCTCATCCAGATCCGCGCCAATCCCCTAGCCGCAATCCTTCCAGGGATTGGCAGAGGGGAGCTTTTCATTGGTGCCTACTATCTCCTGATTCTCTTACAGGTTATTCCTGTTTATCTTCTCATCCGCAATCGACTGAATCAATCGCTCTCGATTGGCTTACTATTTTTTCAAGCCCTTGTTTATTGCAGCATTGAAGTGTTGATTTCCAGTCATCTTTCGCCACCCTTTGTCCAACTTCTGCGAACAATTGATCGACCTTTATTCTTGTATTGGTTTGGCTATATGGGTATTGGTTATTTGCTTTCCCAACACTACCCTGCTATCGAAAAACTTTCTGCCCAACTAGGAATCTGGGCGAAGATGGGCCTGATCGCTCTTAGTGCTCTCATGCTCGCGCTAGAAGGCCATTGGGTCTTTAAAATCACCGAAGGACAAGTCCGACCCTTTAACTACACCATGCTCTCCTGCTTGCTCAGTATCCTCGTCGCGTTTCTTTGCGCTGCGAGTGTTCATGCCGATCACTTATCTCCCCAACCTCGAAAAGCGATTATATTACTTTCCACCTATAGCCTCGGTATTTTTTGTATCAATGGTATCTTGAGTCCGATCATTGCCCGTTCTGTGGCTCACTTTGTTGGCACTCTTTCTTTTAGCTTGCCTGAAGTCTTGTTGATCAAGTTTTTTGGCTGGCTAGGATTGCTGATCATTTCGTTGCTAGGTGCCTTAGCGCTCGAAAAAATCGGTTTAAAAAATTGCGTTCGCTAGATGATTTCATGCCGCCGGGCAAGCGATCGTTGATCACAAAATTGTTTCAGCGGAGGCAGGGAAAGTACAAGTCCCATGGCGTTTCATAAAATTACTGAGAACATTCTGAGTGAATCTTCCGATGCCTAAAACTTTAACGAAGGCATATTTTCAGAGAATCCACACTCCTCAAAAATTGCTACGTGTATTTAACAGTGCAAATTTAGCAAGTAAGTACTAGTATGAATGGCACCTACTTCTACGTGCTCGTCCCTTCCTGTAAGCTTGAGTAGTTGACAACCGATGCAAAGCACCGATTCCAGACGCATTCTCAAAAAGCTACGCAGCAAAGTGAGGCGGAGAGTTTGCTTGGGTTTGAGTGTACAGGCGTTAGATCGCTTGGAGGAAGAAGCACGTCGCCGTGGTATCTCAAGTTCAGTCTTGATCGAGCATTTTGCCGCCAGTCTCCAGGACTATCCATCGCCGATTGAGGAAAGTGAAGAGATCTTTCAGGCTCTGAGCACCTGTGCCAGCGTTGGCATTTATATTGTCAATATCCAAGGCCAAACCACTTGGAGCAATCCTCGCCTCCTCGAAATTTGTGGCTGTACTTTTGAGGAATTCAATGGAGATGGTTGGCTCGATTACATACATCCAGAAGATGTCCCCAAGGAAGAGGCTGCATGGCAAGCCTACCAACACCATTGCGTACCCTATCTCATTGAATATCGCTTGGTGCACAAAAATGGCGATGTCCACTGGGTGCGCTCTGCGCTCACGCCTATGTACGCCACCAAGGGGAAACTGCTGAGCCACGTTGGCACTTTAGAAGAGATTACCGAGCAGAAACATTTCCAAGAAGAACTCTGCAATCGCAATCATGCCCTCGAAGAAGCGATACAAAAAGCAGAACGAGCATCCCTCGCGAAGAGTGAATTTTTGGCAAACATGAGCCACGAGATCCGCACACCGATGAACGGTGTGATCGGGATGACAAGTTTGCTGCTCGATACACTACTTAGCCTCGAACAACGGGAGTACGTCGAAACAGTCCGCTCTTCCGGTGAGGCATTACTGACACTGATCAACGACATTCTGGACTTCTCAAAGATCGAGGCTGGCAAGCTCGAATTAGAAATCGTTGATTTTGAAATCTCCCAAGTTGTCGAGGAAGTGGCTGAACTGCTGGCGACCCAAGCTAATGCGAAGGGGTTGGAATTGACCTGTTTGATCGCCCCAGAAGTTCCCAAAACGGTCTGTGGCGATCCTGGTAGGCTGCGCCAGATCTTGCTCAATTTACTTGCCAATGCCATCAAGTTTACGGTGCGCGGGAACGTTGGTCTGTACGTCCAACTCCAAGCGCAGAAAGCGGATCAAGTCACTTTGCACTTTAGCGTTTCTGATACGGGCATTGGCATCGAAGCACAGGAGCACAGCAAACTTTTTCGCTCCTTTTCCCAAGCAGATGGATCGACGACCCGACGCTACGGCGGTACTGGCCTCGGGCTGGCAATTTGCAAACAACTCGTAGAGTTGATGGGGGGCGGGATCGGGTTTACGAGTAGTCCCAATCTCGGTTCCACTTTCTACTTCACCGCTATCTTGTATGAGCGCGAGACCGCTCCAGGGCTGGATGTTTGCCTAGAGGAGATGCGGGTGCTGATCGTCGATGACAACCCCACCAACCGCCTCGTGCTCAATCGGGTGCTCTCTGGCTGGGGCATGGTCGTTCAAGAAGCTGTCGATGGCTATCAGGCATTAGCCTTACTCAAAACATCTGCTTTTCATTTTGCAATTCTGGATCTGATGATGCCCGACATGGACGGGTTCGACTTAGCCCGCCAGATCAGAGCGAGCCCCGCCCATGAGACGATGCGCCTGATTTTGTTGACTTCTTTTAGTGAGCGCGAGCACTCTCTGACTGCGAAGCAAGCAGGTGTCGATGCTTATCTGGCCAAACCCCTCGTGCGCCAATCCCAACTCCTCGCCTGTCTTAAGCAAGTCATCGCTATTGCGGCGGCAGTGGGTACAACTTCTACTGACCCCAGTGAAATTAGAGCTAGTAAGCAGGAGATTCCTTATTCGGTGCGCATCTTGATCGCTGAAGATAACGCCATTAACCAGCGCGTCGCTGTGCGGCAATTAGAAAAATTGGGATACCGCGCCGATGTCGCAGCCAACGGCCTTGAAGTGCTTGAAGCCCTCGTTCGTATTCCCTACGACTTAATTTTCATGGACTGCCAAATGCCTGAGATGGATGGCTTTGAAGCAACGGCGGCGATTCGTGCCATGCCAAATAGCACTGCCAAGATCGTCATCATTGCCCTCACGGCCAATGTCATGGCAGGAGAACGAGAGCGTTGCATTGCCGCTGGCATGGATGACTATCTCAGCAAGCCGATCAGAGCCGTCAATCTTGCCGAGATGCTCAACCGCTACCTTCCAAAAGTGTCCAAATCTTGAGGAACCAGAAGCTGGATCACATTAGTGATCAGCTCTTTAATATGCACCGGTTTACGCATGTACAGATTAAAACCTAACGCTAAAGCCTGTGCAATGCAGTCTTGCTCACATCTTCCACTGATCGCGATGGCAGGCATCCGCCAACCTCGTGCCCGCACCTCAACAATGAACTGATCGCCATCCATACCGGGCATGGCGAGATCGCAGATCAATAGTTCAGGCTGAAACTGTTCAAGCACTTCGAGCGCTGGTAAGGCTGTATTGAAAACCTTGACCAGAGCACCCTCTAACTCCAAAACGGTGGAGAAGAGACGATTCGTATCATCGTGGTCATCAAGGGCAAGGACCCGAATCCCTGCAAGGGGTAATACTTTCTTTGATCCATTGCATGGATCTAGACGGCTATACGCAAACGGGTTCTGATATTCTTCCCACTCTGCACGACTGCTAAACATCTGCACTTTCCTCGCTTCTTGCTCATGGTTCTGAGAAGTAGGCGAGGCATGCATGGCGCGGCAACTGGCACACCTGAGCATGGCTCCTACTGACCGGTTAGATAGGTCTAGCCGTCCCGATCAAAATTGGGAACAGGGAGAACTAATATAACTTGTATCCATACTACAGAATCTTTGAACGTCTCATGAATACACCATCGACCCGTGGACAGTTAGAACGCACGCTCAATCAGCAAATCCAAGCTCTCTACCGAGAGTTCATGGGCCACAGTCCTAAAAATGTCAGTTGCAACTTGGCCGATACAAAAATTACGATCGTTCTAGAAGATTCCTTGACTCCAGCAGAATCTCGACTTATGGAATCGGGGCAAGTCGAGTTAGCTTCTCAGGTTCGCGATAATCTCGATGAAGGCTTAAAGCCCCAATTAAAAACATTGATTGAGAAAGTAACAGGTGTCGCAGTCATCGATTTGATCAGCGGTGCGACGCTAGAAACAGGTCTCACAGGGGTGATCGCAGTTCTTAGTGAAGCACCACTCCTACGAGCAACTTCCTAGACTTGGGTTCCCCTAGAAGGAAGAAGGATTAAGATAAGCGGGCGAAGAGATTCGAACTCTCGACATCTACCTTGGCAAGGTAGCGCTCTACCGCTGAGCTACGCCCGCATTTCGCAGAATCCTATTGTGCACAGCTTTGCAGGTGAATGTCAACTTCCGGTCTTGAGAAAATCCTTGTCCCAGTCGCTGTTCAGCTTACTGAGCAGCGCTTCTGCTTGGGGTTCGTTGAGAATTAACAAGTCAGCACTGTTACGGTAGGTGCGCCCAAAACTGTCCCACCAAAAGCGGTTCAGGATGACGCGGGCACGCATCCGATTGTTGTTGGTAAAGCTGCTAATCCGATTGAACTGGTCCGGTGAGATCCGGGTCATGACTTTCTTAACCTACAAATTGGGGCATCAGGTCGGCTGCACTCCAAAGTCCACTGTGGCCACGGCGTTGCAGAGCAATACCAGCCTTGAGATAGCCGAAAGCAGGACCACAAACATTGGCAGCCATGGAGGTTTCGTCTCCAAGGGTGAAGGTGTGGGTGGAAATCTTGCCTTCAAACGTGCGACCTGTGAGTTGCATATTCGTGCTCAGGGGCTTTTTGGGATTGCGGGTATCGACAACCCCTCCAACGCTGACGCGGTCTCGCTTACAGATGCCCGCCCGCTCTAAAAGAATGTCGTCTGCATGTTCCATCTGTTCGAGGTGCAAAATGCCGTTGGTGCGATCGAGCAAAGCTTCAATGTCAGAGTCACTCATCGCCTGGGCTTGGGTGATAGTATACCCAGTCAGGTGGCCAATGTCTTCACGGATGGTGGCACGGTACTGTTCCCAGTTGGCAATGCCCACCCCAAAAGTAATTTTGACGCTATGCACCTCGCTGAAGCTTTGGGCAGCAAGGGCAGCAGCAGCCGTCAATAGACCCGGAGTCGCTCCGCAACCTGTGACGTAGGTGATTCCGGCGCGGACAAAGTCTTTTTCTAGGGCAATCAACTGCTCGACAGCCGTGGTGCGTTTGATCGCATCGACGAGAACACCACGCCAACCAGCATCGATAAATTGTTGCGCAACCGAGGCCATAAACGTGTTGGGCAAATTGGGAAGCGCCAAAAAGTAGCCATCCACAGGCAAATTCGCGGCCAACAGAGCCGCAATCGGCTCCTCAGACAGATTTCCGAAGGTCGGTTCAAAACCGATCGAGCCTTTCTCTCGAAACGCTTTTGCTAAAGCTTCGCCGTCTAGTCCTTCGGGACAGTAGGCATATCCTTTGCTATCCACTGCAGCCACCAAAGTCATCTGTTGCTTTTGCGACAACACCCGCGCTGCTGCTTGTCCCAATCCACCAAAGCCGAGAACACCAATTTTCATGCAAAACCCAGAACATCCGCGCCCAAATTATAAACGTCTTGGGCGAGAGCGCAATGAGGAGTTTTGTCAAGAGTGCCAGCGCACAAACAAATCATGATCAATATTCAGTTGATCGAGGGCACGACCGACGACAAAATCGGCCAAATCTTCGATGGTTTTGGGCTGTTGGTACCATGCAGGAATCGCCGGAACGATCCGCGCACCCGCCTCCGCCAAGCTGGTGAGGTTGCGCAGGTGAATCAAACTAAAGGGGGTCTCGCGGGGTACTAGAATCAATGGACGACCCTCTTTGAGTTGGACATCGGCAGCCCGTTCGAGCAGATCCGAACTCAATCCTGCCGCCAGTTTACCGACAGTAGACATACTGCAAGGAATTACCACCATGCCCAACGTGCGGTAGGAACCGCTGGCAATCGAGGCACCAACATTGCCGAAAGCATGACAGCGCAGTTTGCCTGCGGTTTCACCGGTCTGTTCTCGCCAAAAATTTTCTTGGTCTTCGGGTTCAAAAGGCATTTGGGTTTGCATTTCATCTCGCCAGACCATGTGGCTGGCTCGCGATGCGACGAGATCGACTTCGAAGTCGCTGGCGAGCAAAAATTTCACCGTGCGCACAGCGTAAATCAGGCCGGAAGCTCCAGCCACTCCAACGACGATTGGACGACGAGTAGCAAGCAAAGGGGACTCAGTGCGCAACATTTCTACGCTAAACGATCCAAGTCACTCATGGGCAAGCAAATAGTGTTCTATACCTGTAAAATCTTAAGGTAAACTTCAGGGTGCTGGGGTCCATCCCCACGGGCAGTCTTCACGCAGCAGGGACGGAATAATGACCATTAAGGTAGCAATCAACGGTTTTGGCAGAATTGGGCGCAACTTCTTGCGCTGCTGGTTGGGCCGCTCGGAGTCCAACTTTGAAGTAGTTGGGATCAACGATACCTCCGACCCCAAAACAAATGCCCATCTGCTCCAATACGACTCCATGCTGGGGAAGTTTGACGGGGAAGTGACCTCCGACGCAAATTCGATTACAGCCTGCGGTCGCGTCATCAAGTGCGTTTCTGACCGCAATCCCCTCAATTTGCCTTGGAAAGATTGGGAAATCGACCTTGTGATCGAATCCACAGGCGTGTTCACCAGCCGCGAAGGTGCTTCGAAGCACCTCGAAGCCGGAGCCAAAAAGGTCTTGATCACGGCTCCTGGCAAAAATGACGATGGCACTTTTGTCGTCGGTGTCAACGATCATCTCTACACCCACGAAACCCACACGATCATCAGCAACGCGAGCTGTACCACCAACTGCCTTGCCCCAGTTGCCAAAGTGATCAATGACAACTTCAAGATCGTCAAAGGCACCATGACGACGATCCACAGTTACACAGGCGATCAACGCCTGCTCGATGCTAGTCACCGCGACTTGCGTCGGGCACGGGGCGCCGCTTTAAGTATCGTTCCCACCTCCACAGGCGCAGCCAAAGCGATTGGTCTTGTCCTCCCTGAATTGAAGGGCAAACTTGACGGTCTTGCTTTCCGCGTGCCCACACCGAACGTTTCGGTGGTCGATCTGGTCGTCGAAGTGGAAAAAGCGACCCTGGTTGAGCAGGTGAACCACGTTCTCAAAGAAGCCGCAAATGGTTACATGAAGGGGATTCTTGCCTTTAGCGAATTGCCCTTGGTCTCCATTGACTATCGCTGCAACGATGCTTCGTCCATTGTCGATGCCGAATTCACCTTAGTTCTCAAAGACAACATGGTGAAAGTGATTGCCTGGTACGACAACGAATGGGGCTACTCCCAGCGGGTCGTGGACCTTGCCGAACTCGTCGGCAAAAAGTGGGTCGCCTAAATGCTGTATCCCCCTTCCAACGGCTTGGAAGGGGGATGGTGGTTTAAGAACTTGCCAGTTCTTCGGAGGGTTGGGGTTCGCTCTTTGCGGCCTCTGCCTCTGGGCACAGATAAGAAGCTGGTGCGCTCAGTGCCGTGGCCGTAGGCACAGGAATTGGTTCTTTGCAACGTACGCAATATTCTAGATCGAAGCGCGAATGGATCAGTTCTGCAAAGGAATAGCCATCGCCCTCAATGTAAAGATTGAAAAATTCGCCGCTTTCTAGCAGTCTGTCTACAAAATGATTAAAGCTTTCAGAATAGTTGCCCCGACGGTCGTAGACGCGCTCGGAATAGGTGACTAACTTGCCTTTTTCGCTGACAAGGCAGCGGCCTTTGTTTATGTAATGTGCAATGTAGTGCTTGAGATCGTAGAAGTTCGCCATTGAGAGACACCCACTTTTGTGATCCCCATTTCAAGGATGTACTCACATAGGTTAGGCGCTTCTCTTCTGAAAATACCTAATCTTCGCTAAAGTTAATCCTGCTCACAATTCTACTTATTTGCTGTTGCATATATACACAAACAGAGATGATTAAAGTAGAAGTGTTTACTCAGCAAAAGTTGATATTCCCATGCAACAGGTAATTTTAGCGACAGGAAATCCTGGAAAACTTTTAGAACTCCAGGCGCTCTTGGCCCCCACAGGCTGGCAGATTTTAGCGAAGCCAGCATCTTTAGAGATTGAAGAAACCGGAAGCACTTTTCAAGAAAATGCCCATCTCAAAGCTTTACAGGTGGCCAAAGTGACTGGGCATTGGGCTTTAGCGGACGATTCTGGTTTGGAGGTAGACGCTTTAGGTGGAGCACCGGGGGTCTATTCGGCGCGCTATGGCTCGGACGATGCGGACAGAATCGCTCGCCTATTGGCAGCCCTCAAAGAGACAACAATGCGGACAGCACGCTTTGTCTGCGTCTTAGCCATTGCCAGTCCGCAAAAAGTGATCCTCAGTGTCGAAGGCATCTGTGATGGCGAAATTCTAGATGCCCAGCGAGGCGGCGGTGGCTTTGGCTACGATCCAATTTTTTGGGTGCCAGAGCTAGGCAAAAGCTTCGCTGAACTTTCCACCGCTGAAAAATCCCTGCATAGTCATCGTGGAAAAGCGATGGCAGCACTTCGCGAGGCAGTTCTCAAGCTAGCGACGGATGAGGCGAATGCCTAACTCAGTGGCGATACCGGCTAGAGGCTGATCCCAGGGATCTCTAGGTAGTTCTGGGAAGACAAATTCAGAAAAGCAAATGCCGAGGGTAGGTAAGGGATAGCTGGCTAGGAAGCGGTCATAATAGCCACCGCCGTAGCCAAGCCGAAATCCTTGATGGTCGCAGGCGAGGGCTGGCACGAGGGCAAGCGCAGCCTCAGAGGGATCGATGCTCTGACAATCAAGCTGGGGTTCCTGGATGCCGTACTTACCGATAGTGAGACGTTCAGGCTCGTAGCGGTGCCAGATCAAGGTGCGCTCGACAACGCGGGGAATGACCCAAGTGCAAGGAACATCGGCGAAGAGGGCGATTAGATCCGGTTCTTGACGAAAAGCAAGATAGGCCAGAACAACTTGATGACGACCTGCTAAAAAAGTAGCGAGATGAGCAGCCAGAGCCAAACTATGCTCTTGAAGCCTCTGCGCGCTGATCTGCTGCCGTTGCGCAAGGCACTGAGCGCGCCATTGCGCCTTGTTCACTCCTCCGATTTGGGGCGGGGCCGAGGGGGCCGCACAAGGCCACCACCCTCTGGACGCGGTCTCAAACCGCCACCGCCAGTGCCCTCGGAACGCCCTCGGAAGCTACCACCGCTACTTCCACTTGGGCGAGCGCCACGGAAACCGCCACCGCCACCAGGACGGCGCACTGCAGGGGGCTTAGGTAGGGTCGTAATCGGGGTTCCGTCTTGGATGGTCAACGTTTCGTTGTCGCGGCGTACTTCAATATCCCAGAATTGACCACGGGCGTTGTCCGGCAAAGTGCCTTCGAGGCGGAGTTTAAAAGCACGACCTGGTTTTTTCTTTTTGCTTTGCTGACGAATCTTGAGAAGGACAAAACCTTCTTGCTGGGATTGAAAAGCAATTTCGCCTCGTACAGAGAAGAAACCGTCTACCCCTTCAAGATTGGCCGTGGAGTAGAGGAGCGGTCCTTTTTCGGACTCACTACTCTCCTCAAAGCCGTCGCCTTCATCCTCTCCCGTGAGGTCTTCTTTTTCGGCTCTCAAGCCTTCCGGGTTAAGAGACCAAACACCGACGATCTGGGTGTGGAGGCCACCCCCTTCTCGTGTACGCGGATAGACAACCCAGGGATGGTTGACCGATAAGTCGAGATGTTTGCGCACCAGACTGAGGACACGACCAAGTAGAACCGCATCGATAGCAACACCATCGTCGGTATGCAAGGTGCCCTGGGTAATGCGTTCTTCGCTCGGTTCATAGCGGCCATGGACGATGCCGATGGCGCGATATTGCAGGGGTTCGCTGGGCGCAGGAAAAGGACCTGGAACTTCCTCGGGAATGACAACGCTGTCCAGATCGAGGGGAGGCAGAGACGGAGTAAAGCTCATAGACGCAAAAGAGGCCAGCACGACAAAATCTGCTCTTACTGTGACATAAGCGACCTACTTTCGCACGATTCATGTGCGAGATTCCTAAATCCGGTTGGTTTGCCCTGCGGGCTAGGATTGCAAAAACAGATGATGGCACGATGGCGAACGCTGTTCCCAACTGGTTAGAGCTACCTTTACAGAGCCTTAGTGGTGCTGAGGTGTTTGCAAGGTTATTTGCGGACGAACCGATTGCCGTGTTGCTCGAAAGCCCACTACTGGCTGCGAAAACAGCCCGTTACTCAATTTTGGCGGCTTGTCCTAGTCGAGTTTTGGCACCTGAGATTGGCGAAGTTTTCTCGACACTCAAGCAATGGCTTTCCCAAGCGCAGACTGAGTCCTATCCTGAAGCACTTCGAGATCTGCCTTTTCGGGGGGGGCTGCTCGGTTGGCTGGGCTACGACCTAGCTTGGGAAATCGAACGCTTGCCCTGGCAAAAGCAAGACGAGTTGCCTTTCCCTGTTGCCTACTGGTTTGAGCCAGGAATTTGGGCGGTGGCAGATCATGAAGCAGATCGCCTCTGGCTTGTACAAGAAGAGCCGATGGGCTTCCTAAACTGGGATGTCTGGCTAGAGCGTCTCAAAACGCCGCCTCGGTCAACTTCCACAGCCTTTATTGCTGGCGATCCTGTCCTGAAACCTGAGAAAGAAGATTTTCTAGCAGCAGTGCAACAGATCCAAACCCATATTCGGGCTGGAGATATCTTTCAGGGCAATCTCTCCCTGCGCTTTGCCCTGGATTGGCAAGGGGAGGGCTGGAGCCTTTACCAAACCTTGACCGCACTGAATCCTTCGCCTTTTGCGAGCTACTGGCGCACCCCCTACGGCGAGATGATCAGTTGTTCCCCAGAGCGTCTTGTCGAGGTGCGGGGGCGCTCTGTGAGTACCCGGCCAATTGCAGGAACCCGTCCCCGTGGAACAGATAAGGCTGGGGATAGCGCCCTCGAAGCAGAATTGCTGCTCAGTGCCAAAGAGTGCGCCGAACACATCATGCTTGTCGATCTTGAACGCAACGACCTAGGGCGGGTCTGCAAACCAGGCAGTGTTCAAGTCGATGAACTCTTGGGGATCGAGCGCTACTCCCACGTCATGCACATCGTCTCCAATGTGATTGGCGAACTCAGGGCCGACTGTGATGCGCTCGATCTCGTCCGAGCCGTGTTTCCTGGGGGAACGATCACGGGCTGCCCGAAGGTGCGTTGCATGGAAATCATCGAGAAGCTCGAACCAGTTCGCCGTTCTTTGTTCTATGGCTCCTGCGGCTATCTGGATCGTACCGGAGATCTGGATCTGAATATTTTGATTCGCACCCTCTTAAAAACAGAGAGGAGTGTGTGGGGGCAAGTTGGCGCAGGGATCGTCGCCGATTCAGATCCTGCCAGTGAATGGAGCGAATCTTTGCAAAAAGCGCAAGCCCAATGGAATGCCCTTTTCCTGGGATCCCAAAGATAATGTTATGAGAATTACCGTTTTTGCCTAAGAGAGCTTATATAAGAGTTATTCGCTCTATCGTAAGATGGAGGGATAATATAAGTAGCCCTTGACACCGTTTACCGAACGCTACCCCATGAACGCACACATCTACCCAGCAGTATTAGTCATTTTGGATGGTTGGGGACACCGTGAAGAAACGGATGGCAATGCTATCGCAGCGGCCCATACCCCAAACTTTGATGCTCTCAAAGCAACGTACCCCTTTACCTTGCTGGATGCCAGCGGAAAATCGGTCGGATTGCCCCGCGATCAAATGGGGAATTCGGAAGTGGGTCACCTCAACTTGGGTGCAGGTCGGGTCGTTCCTCAAGAATTGGTGCGCATCTCCGATGCGGTGGAAGATGGCTCATTGCTCCACAATCCAGTACTCCTCAATATTTGCAGCACAGTCCGCAAGCGGGGCGGAAAGCTGCACGCAGTCGGTTTAGTCTCCGATGGTGGCGTGCATTCTCATATCGAACATCTTTACGGACTGCTTGCCCTCGCCCAGCAAGAAGGACTTGACGACCTTTATATTCATGCCCTCAGCGATGGTCGGGACACGACACCGACTTCTGGAGCAGAGTTTTTTGCAGCCCTCGAAGCAAAGATCGCCGAGTTTGGCTTTGGTACGATTTCGACGATTTCGGGACGCTACTTTGGCATGGATCGCGACCGCAACTGGGATCGCGTGGCAATGATGTATAAAGTGATGATCGAAGAAGGCACTGGCACGGGACTCACTGCTTCGGCCTTCCTGAAGCAGTGCTACGTCGATGGCAAGACCGATGAATTTGTGCCACCGACCCGTCTGGCGGCTGGAACAGTTGAGCCAGGAGATGGCATTATCTTCTTTAACTTCCGACCTGATCGTTCACGGCAACTGACTCGCGCTTTTGTGCAGCCAGATTTCAACGCTTTCTTGCGTCCTTATCTCGATCCCTTGAGCTTTGTGACGTTTACCCAGTACGACGCCAGCCTGCCCGTCGATATCGCCTTTGCGCCCCAAGCCTTGGATCATCTCTTGGGTCAAGTCGTCTCTGAACGCGGTCTCAAGCAGATGCGCATCGCCGAGACCGAAAAGTACGCTCACGTCACCTACTTCTTCAACGGTGGTTTAGAGCAACCCTTGCCAGGAGAAGACCGCGAGATGGTGCAGAGTCCTCTGGTACCCACCTACGACCTCAAGCCAGAAATGTCAGCAGACGAAGTTACCCAAAAGTCTGTAGCAGCGATTCGTACGGGCAAGTATTCGCTGATCATCATCAACTATGCCAACCCGGATATGGTTGGTCACACAGGAAACTTCGAGGCTACAGTCAAAGCCGTCGAAAAGGTTGATAGCTGCTTAAGTGCTTTATTGAACGCAACAACTGCGGCTGGTGGAACACTGATGATCACTGCCGATCACGGCAATGCCGAAGTGATGTGGGACGAGCAGGGACGACCCTGGACGGCGCATACCACCAATCCAGTGCCGTTCATCTTGATCGAAGGGGAAGGTCTGAAAATTCCTGGATCGGGTACCGATGCGCATTTGCGCACGGATGGGGCACTTGGGGATATTGCCCCAACGATTCTCGATATTTTAGGTGTTGAGAAGCCCGCCCAGATGTCTGGCTATTCGCTGATCGCCCATCAAGAACTGGAAGTTCGCCCCAGTCGCAACCCGCAAAGGGTCGGACTGTAGAGCAAAATTTTGGAGTTCTGTCGTGACAGCTTTCAAAATTGAAAGCTAGCATTGCTGTGGACTTTTCATCCAACGTAGGGAAGATTTCCGTGTGGGTGGAAAGTTGCATACTGACTGAATCTTGGGGGCAATCATGCAGGATATCTATCTTCGGGCGAACGGCATTCAGTTTCATTTGGTTGAGGAGGGAGACAAGGAAAAACCTTTGCTTCTGTTTTTGCACGGATTTCCTGAGTATTGGTATTCTTGGCGGCATCAAATCCCGGTCATGGCGCAAAACTTTTACACCGTTGCGCCAGATCTACGGGGATACAACCTAACGGATAAGCCAACTGCGGGCTATGACCTGAATACGTTGGTAGACGATATTTTTGCCTTGATGAAAGCATTAGAGAAAGAGACGGTTACGTTGGTTGCCCACGATTGGGGTGGTGCCATTGCGTGGGCTTTCGCCTACCGTTATCCCCAATGTCTCGACAAATTAGTCGTTCTTAACTGTCCTCATCCAGCCCGTTTGGCGGAAGAATTGCGCGGTAATCCTCAACAGTTGTTGATGAGTTGGTACTTTTTCTTTTTTCAATTACCTTGGTTGCCAGAAACTCTGATTCGTGCTGATGACTATGCGTTTATCGAAAAAGCTTTTCGTGCGCCTCAAATACGTCCAGGCACTTTCAGCTATGAGGACATCGTCAAATACAAGCAAGCCATTGCCCAACCTGGAGCACTCACTGCTGCAATCAATTACTACCGCAATGCTTTGAATTTAGGGCAGTTGGATAGTCTATCGGATCGCTACTCCGGTAGCAAAATTAAATCACCGACGATGCTGATCTGGGGTGTAGAAGATTTTGCTTTAAGTCTAGCTCTGACTAGGAATATGAAAAGGTTTTTTGACGGTGAGTTTCGTTTAGAGTTGATTGCAGAGTGCAGCCATTGGACTCAGCAAGAAGCACCTGAAGAAGTGAATAAGTTGCTTCAAGAGTTTCTGTTTCAATAGAGAAGTTTTCTATGCTTTAGACGCTACAATTCGAATCCGCTTATAATCTGCATACCAATCACCTTCACGATAGAGCGTTGGACGCAATTGTGTTTCGATCTGGTTTAAAACAGCTTCGTATTCTTCGGGCGATAACTGATCAAGTGATGAAGAAGCAAACATTGCTAACCAATTGCGAAGTCCTAACTCACCATCTTCAAGTTTGGTCGGTCGGTCAAAGTGCCAAGCCTGAGTAACGCGAAAGCCATGCTTTTCTAAAAGCGAAGCGTACTCGCCAATGCTTGGGTAATACCACGCTGTTTGTGAAGTGTGGCCAACTTGTTGAAGTGCTTTCTGAAGGGAAGAGACAATCGCTCCTACATTGTCTTTTCCTCCAAACTCAACGACTAAGCGTCCTCCTGGTTTTAAAGATTTTACAATCTGTATAACCACTGTTTCTGCATCTTGAATCCAGTGCAGAGCAGCATTTGAGAATACCGCATTGAAAGGTTGAGTAAAGGCAAAGTGGCGAGCATCGGCAACTTCAAAAGTAAGCGCTGGATAGGTTACCTGGGCTTTGGCGATCATCGTAGGTGAGCTATCAATACCGATGACTGAAGCACCTGACTCGGCAATTTTGGCCGTCAAATGTCCTGTGCCACAACCAATATCGAGGACGCGTTCTTCTGATTGTGGCTGTAGTAAATCTACAAGTTCTTGGCCAAAGGCAAACACAAAAGCATGTTTGCTGTCGTAGAGATTGGCATTCCAGGCTTCAGTTTTTGGCATTTCGGTACTGGATTTAACAGAATGATTCTAGCAGGTCAAGATTGGCATATTGTAGTTGTTTCGAAAGAGATGGCGAACGGCACCAAAGGCAGGGGCAAGCCCCGCCCTCTGGACTCCCGCCCCGTGGGGGACGGACGCGCCCGTCCCCCGCACCCCTCGGCGAACTTTTAAGCTTGATACTTAGAATTGCATTGAGCGCTACGCGTGGTGATGCGGAATTGGAGGCGGATCAGGACAAATGTCCACAGAGGCATCATAGCGCAATCGCTGCGCCAGTTGCATGAGGGGCAGCAAAATATTTTTCGTTGCCAGCTATCGCACACGATCAGTGTCGGGTAGGCGGGAAACCGGGATATGTCAGGTGAAAAGTTGAGAAATAGCGCAGTTGAATTCAGGAAGCAAATCACTATTGAGTGTATCGCCAGGGAGTAAGGTGCAAGCTAACTGCAAGTAGGCGGAGTTGCGCCGATACACTTCTATGGACTGTTTGCGCCAGTCGATAATCCAGTATTCTTGAACACCTCGTACAGAGTAAAGTTTTAGTTTCAATTCTCGATCGCGCCTTTCATTGTCGCTACCAGGAGAGAGAACTTCGACAATCAATTCCGGTGCAGCCGTGAGATGTCCAGAGGAATCGAGAAGAGAATCTAAGCTTTGTTTGCTTGCCCAAACAACATCAGGAATCACATTATCTTCATCAGCAAAAATAATGCCAGGTGCTTGAACAGCCTCTCCTAATCCTGTTTCTTGAGACCAAGCATCAAGGGCAGTGCAGATCCGCGTACAAGCTTTTTGATGCTTCCAATTGGGTGCCTTTGTCACAAACAGCTCCCCATCGACGATCTCATAACGGTTCCCGTTCTCTGGAAATAAGCCTAGGTCAGCAGTCGTCCAGCGGACTCGCTCTGCTGGACTCGCATATAGTGGATCGGCAGTTTGGCTCATAAAGTTCACGGCTCCAGAGTGCCTTTATTCTAATCTTTAGGCAAACAGACAAGCACAACTGAAGTAGGCTAGGTGAGGCGATCCCGAAGAATATACGGCTTTCTTAGAACACCAAGTAACGCAGCTAGGTGAGGTTGCTCAATTGTTCAATGGACGATGTCGTCAATTGTAATCTTCCTTGAGGGACTTCAAGAAGGCGGTCAGAACCTTCAGATCGTCGTTGCCAAGGACAATGCGGCGCAGTTGGGGATCGGCGTTGCGCACTTCCCCTCGTCTGGCCTTGCCCGAGAACTCCTTATAAAAACGGACTATATCTTCTAGGTTGGTGGTATTGCCGTCGTGGAAGTACGGCGCTGAATCCCCTAGATCCCGCAATCCCGGTGTCTTGAATCTGCCAATTGCTTGGGAGAGTGCCTGGGATTTGAGTCGTGTTGGCACGATTCCAAGTCCCATCGCTAATTCGATCTTGCGAGGATCGACACCGAAGTCAGGGTTGAGATAACTGTTCCAAGCGCCGAGATCTGTGAAGGTGGGCTGGGTAGCGTCGGGTGGTCGGCGGAACGGCCCTTGGGCACTGGGGTGGGTCGGCGTGGCGGGTAGATAAGCATCGTAGTTAGTGTTGCGTTCAGCCAAGGTCGGGATCGACAGGTGGGAAAAAGCGCCCTCTCCATGCACCGCGTCGTATTCCTTCTGGTTGACACCAGTGTTGTGGAGTTTGAAGTCGGTGAAATTGGGAGCCGCGTGGCAAGCGAGACAGTTGCCCGTTCCGCCCTGCGTCACCGCAGAGACTTCTGGAAGACTATCAGCAGGCTCAGCAAGAAACACTTTTAATCCGGCTAGCTCGGTGGAACCGAAGACAAATTTCTGATCGCTCAGCTCAAACTTTCCGTCGGCAGGAGTAACGAATCTGGGATGCTCTAAACGTTCGAGGGTTCGCCTCAGTCTGCGGCTGTACTCCAGTGGCGATTCGCTTGGTAGTGGTTTGCGCGGCAAGTGATTCTTTTTGAGGAAGACATCGTAGGGAGAAGCAGTGAATTCTCCACGACTGTTGCGGGCAAAGAGTAGTGAGTCTCCGTAGGCGGCCACCAGCTTTGCTAAGGCATCAAGGATTTCTTCGTCTGTGGCCGTGGTGACATCGATGCGGTACTCAGGCGGCAACACTAGATTTGGATCGGTGCTCTTGCCTGCGAGTACCTGGGCATAGGAACCACCGAACTCCTGAGCCAATTCACCCTGCCCGTCGTCGCCACGGATAATCAAAGCGATGTGATGGATGGCAGTGGCATTCTCGGACGGTAGCCAACCGAAGTTCCGCCCAGTAAATGTGCCTTTAACGAGAGCCTCCAGGGATGGGAACTCGCCGTCGAAATGATAGAGTTCGTCCGGGCCGCCGTTAAGTACCAGATTCAGCATGGTCGGGCTGTTGCGTGGTGTGACCGTAAGCCCGTCTTCACGGGCAGGCAATGGACTCCTAGCAGCAAAATCAGCATAGGTTCGGAAGCCTCCCCCCTTGGTTGTAGACGCTTCATCTACCAAGTGGCACTGCCGACAGTTCATCGTCATTCCAGCAAACGGACCTGGAATTGTACCTGTAGGTGTCGAAAGCGTGGCCATGACCGGATCGCCACCACCTGGGAGTGGTTCAGCATTGGGGTTCCCATCGCTGTGGGCGAAGTAGTACTGGGCAAAGCGGGTCTCTAGAAAAAGCCGCTCCCCAATCGCCACCTCCGCTGGCTCCTCTGCCTCTGCTGAATTGCGCACAAATCTCGTCGAATGAGCATCGGTCTGCAGCGCCATCGCAAAAGCAGCAGCAGTACAGACCAAAAGCCCAACGCCTAGCAGTTTCATTTTGCGCATCTTACGCTTTTCCATGGCCCACTCCCGGCAACACCGCAACAGAGCCTATCACTTAATGACAATTTTCTGCAATGCTTAGAGAGAGAATCGGTCACACAACCTTTTTTCGTTCTACAGCAATGGGTCTAATGTTACTTGTCACAGGGCAGGTAAATGCACAGACAAAATTCCTTGCATCAGCGGTACGCCACAGCACGTCGGCAACTCTGCGGGTCTGCCAATGCGCATCTTGTACGCCACAGCGGGTCTGAGCCCCCAGTACTGCTATTTTGGACAGTCTTCGTTCTCAGGTTGGATCCTCTCAAAAAGTACCTTCCTCGCCGCATCAAGGTGTCATCTACCTAACTAAGGCAAGGGGCACAGAAATTCTGGGACCTGCACTTGACACTAATTTCTATTAAGTATAATCTGCTCCTTAATGCAACTTACTTGCATTAAGGCAGGGGAGTTGGGCGTGATACCCATCCCGTACAGGCGTGTTGGATTTGGAGGCACATAAACAATGCAGCTACGAAAACTAGCTTTGACTTTTCACCAAGTGGCTGGAATAACAGTCGGATTTCTGTTACTCGTTATCGGCATATCTGGGAGTGGGCTGGCTTTCTGGCAGGAGATTGACTATGCGATTACCCCTGAGTACCAACGCGTCTCCAGCAGTTCTGCGATTTCTCTCGACAGGGTACTGGCTCAGGCAGCAAAAGCTCATGACTCCAAAGAACCGCTCCTCGGCATCTTGGTGTTTAAGGGTAATGTCCATACTCCGATCTACATGACCCCGCAAAAGCAATACCGTCAGGTGTTTGTTGAACCGAGGAGTTATCAAGTCGTTGGTTCGCGGATTTTTCAAGAGAGTCTCGTGGGCTGGCTCCACACCCTCCATACCCAGTTGTTTGCTGGTGACTTTGGTTTCAACGCCGTTGGGGTGATCGGTCTTTTGCTGGTGGTGATGAGTCTGACCGGCTTAGTACTCTGGCCGGGATGGAATGCCCCCAGCGCAGGCTTCTCTCTGCGTTGGCAGTCTCCCTTGCCGATTCTGAGCTATGACTTACATAAAGTAACAGGACTGTTCGTCTTTATTTTTCTCCTCGTTCAGGGACTTACAGGAGCAGCGCTAGTTTTTAATCAGCCCTTTAAGAAAGCTGCCTTCTGGTTAAGTGGCATCAGTGAGCCTGCACCCGTTGTTTCTCGCGTTGTGCCCGGTCGCCAGCCTTTAGCTTTGGATGCACTCATGGCGACAGCGAACCACGTCGTTTCGGGGGTACACCTCCATGGCGTGATTGTGTCCCCTATGCCTGAAGGAGCTGTGCAAATCTTCTATGAAGCGGAGGGCGCAGCAGGTCTCCACGTCGAAGTAAGTCTTGATCGCTACAGCGGCAAGGTCTTGAGGGTAGAGGATGCCCGCAAGCCAGCATCTGGAGTTGCGCTTGTGCTTGCCTGGTTGGAACCCTTGCACTTCGGTACCTTCGGCGGATCTGCTACTCAGGCACTGTATCTCGTACTGGGTTTAGCCCCCGGTGGCCTTTTTTTGACAGGCTTCTATCTTTGGTTCAACAAATTGAAGAAAAAGCTTGCCCGCCAGACCGCCCCGCAAGCCAGTTCTTAGCAAACTAGACCAGTTTAGACAAAACCTTTTTGGAGTGGATTCATGAGAATGGTTCGGCTTTGTGCTGTCCTGTTATTGGCAGAAACCCTCGCCCTCACTATGTCTGCAAATGCCCAGGAAGTAACTCCTCCTTCGAAGCCAATCCCTCGAATCAACGAGTTGAAAACGCCTCAATTTGGTGCCGGTTGGCTCGCCCAAGTACCAAACCCCAAGGACATCGCCCAGGGAACTTCTCCAAATAGTGCCGATCTTCTTGATGAGGTGACAGTCCAAGGACTGCGGGGCTATCACCCCTCCAAATCATCCACAGCTACAGGCACGAATACTTCTATTCTTGAGACACCTTTTTCTGTACAGGTGATTCCCCAGGAGGTCATTCGCGATCAACAAGCGATTAGCATTCAAGAAGTGGTCAGTAATGTTAGTAGCGTGACTTATTTTGGCAATACGGGTGGGCGAGAAGCGAACTTTAATATTCGCGGATTCGGCAATCCCCTCGGCGCAAGTGCCCCTGTCCTCAGGGATGGTTATCGGCTGTACGGGAGTTTTCAGGCTATTCCGGAACTTGCCAATCTCCAACAAGTAGAAGTCCTTAAAGGCCCATCCTCGATTTTATATGGACAAACAGAGCCGGGTGGGATTATCAATTTGGTCTCGAAGCAGCCTTTGGCCAAACCCTTTTTTGAAGCCGAAGTTCAAGCGGGCAGCCGGGAATTGGTGCGTCCTCGGATCGATCTCGGTGGCCCACTCACTGCTGATGGAAATCTGCTCTATCGCTTGAATGCTTCTTATAAACACGAAAGTAGTTTTCGCAATTTCGTTACGGACTCCAACCGCTTCTCTGTCGCCCCAATCCTGCGTTGGAAAATTGATGAGCGCACTGATCTGAGCTTTAATTTGGAATATACCTACAATCGGGGGCCGGCTGATTTTGGGATTACGCAATTTAGGGATGGCGTTGCGCCTGTCGCTAGAGAGTTTGTTGTCAATAACCCGGACGATTCAGTCACCACAGATTACCTTAGCCTCGGTTATAGTTTTGAACATCGTTTCGACGACAATTGGAAAATTAGAAACGGTTTTCGCTACATCAGCTACAACTATGACTACGGTGTCGTTGCACTTCCCCTGATTGTGCAAGACGAGACTGTCACGAGATTTTACGCGGATCAAGATGGACAAGATCGTTCCTATTCGCTCTTCACCAATGTGGTTGGAAACTTCACAACAGGTACGATCAAGCATACGCTGCTTGCAGGCGTTGACCTAAATCGTAGCGAGTCGAGAATTATCTCTTTGCTGGATTTTGCTAATCCTTCTCCGCTCAATATCTTCAATCCTGATTACGTTCTGGTACCTAAGCCGAGTCGATCAGCTCTTTCCCTCTTTAATGACACCCTCACTACCAATAATCAATTGGGAATTTATCTCCAAGACCAGATTTACTTACTGGACAATTTGATTTTGGCTCCTGGATTACGCTACGACAGTGTGACTCAAAGAGCGACCAACACACCGACCCCATTCACGGAAGGTGGTGTATCAGAACGCACAAGCGATGCTCTCACTCCCCGCCTTGGTTTGTTGTACCGACCTCTTCCAGAACTATCCCTCTTTACCAACTACTCCCGGTCATTTAACCCCACAACTTCCATTGGAGAAAATGGTGTTCCCTTAGAAGTAGAGCGTGGAGAAGGTTTCGAATTTGGGGTTAAGAGCAAACTATTCAATCAAAAGCTTCTCGCAACGCTCACTTACTTTGATATTACGAAACAAAATGTGGCTGTTGTCGATCCACAGAATCCTCTTTTCACAATTTCTGTTGGAGAGCAAAAAAGCCAAGGGGTTGAATTGGATATCGCGGGTGAAATATTGCCGGGATGGAAGGTGATTGGCTCCTATTCTTATATTGATGCCAAAGTTACGAAGGATACAACCTTAGAGAACATTGGCAATCCACTATTTGGTGTTCCTAAAAACAAAGCAAGCTTGTGGACGAGCTACACACTTCAACAAGGAGAACTACAGGGACTCGGCTTCGGTATCGGCTTAGAATACCTAGGAAACCGTTTTGGCGATCTCGCCAATAGCTACCAAGTTGGCGATTACTTGATTGGCAACGCATCAGTTTCTTACCGCCGAGATAAATATAGATTGGCAGTCAATATTCGGAATATTTCTAACGCGAAATACATTGAATCTGTCACAGGCAATAACGGAGGCATCTATCCTGGTGCACCATTAACGGTGATTTTTTCCTTGTCATCTGAATTCTAGAGCCGATCTTCCGCAGGTTAGGCTGTGGCTCTCGGAATTTGTGTTTTGGGTCTAGATTTTGACTGGCCAAATCAATTTTAAGGTTTCGCTACTATTTCCTTAAAACGGATAATTTTTCAGGGTTCAGCTTGGCTGTCTTCGACAATGGGGCTGTCTGAACACAGTCTTACTGGAGGAATTGCCATGAGATCTTGGCTGGTAAACGCATTTGCCTGTGTCATTACCGTAATGGCGCTGCACCCAGCGGTGGCTAAAGATACAACTGCGCGGGTTAACACAATTCGCTGCTCCTCCTGCAACGACTGGAACCGACCGCAAGTTCCCTTTCGCGTCTATGGCAACACATATTACGTTGGAGTACACGGTCTCAGCGCCGTCCTGATTGCAACCTCAAAGGGCCTGATCCTCTTAGATGGTGGCTTACCCCAGTCGATTCCCCTCATCGAAGCGAATATTCGGAAGCTTGGCTTCCAAGTCAAAGACATCCGGTTGATTTTGAATTCCCACGCTCACTTCGATCATGCCGGTGGTATTGCTGGATTGCAGCGGGACAGTGGTGCAGTCGTGATCGCCAGTACCCTTGGAGCACAAGCACTCCGCAATGGGCAACTCGGCCAAGAGGATCCCCAGTACAACCCATCTGAAAAGTCTGGTTTTCCAAAAGTGCCGCAAGTGCGGGGGGTTCAAGATGGCGAGAAAGTCAATTTGGGCGATGTGTCTGTCACTGCCTACTTGACGCCTGGTCACACACCCGGCAGCACCACTTGGGCATGGCAGTCCTGCGAGAAGAAGCGTTGCCTATCCATCGTGTACGCAGATAGCCTCAATCCGGTTTCCGCCGAGGGCTTCCGTTTTACAGGAGGTAGTCGGCACCCAGATATCTCCAGCCAATTTCAACAGAGCATCGACCGGGTCAGCAACTTGCCCTGTGATATTCTGTTGAGCGTCCATCCAGATTTTTCCGATGTGTTTGAGAAACTGGAACGCCGCCAAAAAGGATCAGCAGTAAATCCATTCATTGACCCACAGGGTTGCCGCACCTACGCTAGTACAGCAAATCGCCGACTGCAGGAGCGGCTAAGTCTAGAGCAGGTGAAGACCGGGAAGTAACGAACTACCCTAGTGCAGGTTGCTACATCAACAAGAATCTGCCGCAATTCAGTTGTCCATTTTCGCCACTTCTTCTGGGCCAACGAGGGAGATGATCGGGTTGCGGAAGGTGCTTTGGGCAACGGATTGGATCGCTTCGCGAGTGACTGCTTCGACTGCTTGGATATAGGTTTTGTCGAAGTCGGCACCCACTCCAATCGCTTCGTAGGTTCCAACAAGTTGGGCGATTTGGCTGTTCGTCTGCTTACCAAGGGCGTGTTGGCCGATCAGCTTATTTTTGGCAACGCGCAGTTCTTCGTCGCTGAGTAAGAGATCGCAAAGGCGTTGGGTTTCGCTCTGCAAGCCCTCTTCACAGGTCGCCGCATTTTCAGGCGCAGTACCAATGTAAGTGACAAAGTGAGAGGTATCGACGCGAGTTGGGAAAAAGGCCGAGACTTCGTAGGCAAGCCCGCGTTTTTCTCGCAGTTCAGTAAACAGGCGACTCGAAAGACCACTGCCTAAATACGTGCCAATCAATTTCAACACCGGGAAATCTGGCGAAGCGATTGCAACCGCTTCGTAACCAACAAGCACCGTGCTTTGTTGGGTTGGTTGCACTTCACGCAAGGTCACAGGATGGGCAATAAGCTCCTTGAGCAAAGATCGAACAATGATCGGAGTTTCAGGCGCAGACCAGTGGGAAAGCAATTTTTCAGCAAGGGCGACAACCTGTTTCGGTTCTACGGGGCCGACAACCACAAATACAGCATTGTCCGGGCGGAAATAGGTTTTGTAAAAAGTGACGAGGTCTTCACGGGTGATGCTGTTGACACTTTCCTCCGTTCCCAAATCTGAATAGGCGTAAGGATGATCGCCGTACAGGGCAGTGCGGAACTGATTGTAGGCGACGGTGAAAGGCCGTTCCTGTTGGGAGCGAATACTTTGCAGGGTATTTTTGCGTTCGAGTTCAAGTTGTTCTTCGGGGAAAGTCGCTTCGTAGAGCAGTTGCGCAGTCAGGTCGAGAAGCTCTGGGAAATCTTCACTGAGACTCTTGGTGAAGACAATCGTATAGTCGGGGTTGCTGTCTGCACCGAGCATCGCACCGATGGACTCGACTTTATGGGCGAGTTCCATAGAGGAATATTGTTCAGTTCCTTTGGTGAGCAGGGCACTGAGGAGATGGGCAACACCGGGCTTCGGTTCTTGTCGAGAACCTGATTTGAAGAAAAAGCGGGTGCTAACAATATCGACCGTCGGATTTGGGATGACCAAAATCTCTAAGCCATTGGGCAATGTGGTGCGATACATCGAGTTAAGCCTCTGGGAGTAAACGCAAGACCACAGCTTGCTCTGGAGCAAGATATTGGCGTGCCACGGACTGAAGCTTCTCGGTTGTTACCTGTTGTAACTGCTGAGGATAGTCGAGGGCGAGATCAAGCGTAGCCAGCGTGTTGTAGTAACCGTAAAGCCCGGCCAACTGAGAAGGAGATTCGGTATTGAAGATGAAATCGTTGCGCAACATACGAACAGCGCGCTCTAGTTCTTGTTCTGAGAAACCTTCCTGGATAATCGCCTGCATGGTTTCGCGAATTTCCGCCTCGACAGGGTCAAGAAATTCAGCATCGGCTTGGGCGACGATTAAAAACAATCCTGGCTGCTGCTGGGGCATGAAGTAAGCATGGATGGAGCGTACCCACCCTTTCTCTTCCCGCAGGGAGCGGACAAGGCGTGATGTACGGCCTTCGCTCAGAATGACACCTAGCACTTCAAGGGTAATCGCCGCTTCGAGATCTCCAATCGGCGCACCGAGCCAAGAAAGCATTAAACGGGGCTGCTCAAGGCGCGGCAGGTAATGGGTGATGGTTTTGGGTTTCGGCAATTCAGGTTGCGCAATGGTTGGGATCGGCGCAGTGGTCGTCGTTGTGAATTGGCCAAATTCTTTTTGAACCGTAGCCAACATCTCGGCTTCGCTCACACCACCGACGATCACAACCGTCGTATTGGCAGGTTGATAGCGCTCGCGGTGGTAGGCTCGCATCTGATCCGCGCTCATGGCCAACAGGTGATCGGCGGTGCCCAACACGGGTCGCCCGTAAGGATGCTCCGGGTACATGACCTTGCTGAGAATGTCGTAGGCTTGGCGATCAGGGCTGTCCTGGGAACGACGAATTTCTTCGAGAACG
The DNA here is from genome assembly GCA_014379585.1 of Gloeobacterales cyanobacterium ES-bin-313. Classification (GTDB taxonomy): domain Bacteria; phylum Cyanobacteriota; class Cyanobacteriia; order Gloeobacterales; family Gloeobacteraceae; genus JACMLN01. The sequence goes on from JACMLN010000129.1 coordinate 58,674, forward strand.
ACGAGGCGTTCTCGTTCGTATTCTTCCGGTGGAATCGCTGCATTGAGCACGAGTTCTGCCAGGTAAGGCAGCGTCTCTTGAAAATGCTCGTTAGCAACGGTGATGTAGTAGTGGGTATAGTCGTGACTCGTGGCAGCGTTGGTCGCTCCGCCTCGGCTCTCGATCTCGTAGTCGAAGACCCCTGGACCGAGCTTCTCGGTACCCTTGAAAATCATGTGTTCTAGGAAGTGAGAAACGCCTGAAAGTACTTCAGGCTCAGTTCTTGCCCCGGTGCGCACCCAAATATCGCAGGTGACGGCAGCAGCGGTGGGCACATGCTGGAGAATAGCCGTCAGGCCACTGGGTAAAGTGTGGACAACACCAGGGAAGGCCCGTGTTTTAGAAGGAATCGCGGAGATAGCTGTCATACCTCTATATTAAGTCCGAAGCGTTGAGAGATGCGAAGTGTCTAAAGGGAGATTGCATCGATTCGATGACGAAGTGCGGAGAAAGAAGATCTATGATCTGGCAAGGCACAGAGAAGGGACGCTGTGAAAATTGGTCTTCTCCAACTGAATTTGACCGTCGGCGACCTTGTTGGCAATGCCCAACGCATCGAGTTGGCGGCGCTTGCCTGTGCAGACCAAGGGGCGCAGTTGGCCGTCACGTCTGAATTAGCCCTGTTTGGCTATCCGCCACGGGATTTGCTCCTTGAACCGGCTTGGGTCGCCACTGCTGAGGAGATCTCTTTAAAGCTTGCCCAAAGCCTCAAAGGAAAAGTAGATCTACTCCTTGGCACAGCCATTGCCCATCCTGACCAAGGAAAGCCCCTTTTGAATGCTGTCGTTCTCCTCGAAACGGGTCAAGTAAAACCCTGCGCGTCCAAGATGCTCCTGCCGACTTACGATGTTTTCGATGAAGCGCGGTATTTTGAACCTGCTCCCCAAGCCCACGCCATCGAACTTCTCGCAAAGCGGTTCGGGGTGAGCATCTGCGAAGACCTTTGGAATGACGGCCAGTTCTGGCCGACTCAGCGCTATTCCCGCGACCCAATTGCCGAAATCGCTGGTGATATCGATCTATTAGTCAATCTTTCCAGTTCGCCTTTTTATCGCGACAAACAAGTACTGCGCGAGGAGATGATTGCCCACACTGCCCGCCGCCACAAGATTCCGGTGATCTATGTCAATCAAGTCGGTGGCAACGATGAGCTGATCTTCGATGGGCGCAGTTGTGTCTTCGATGCCCGTGGAACGCTGATCGCCCGAGCCAAAGCCTTCGATGAAGACATCTTGGTCTGCGATCTCAACGCAACACAGATACCTGCCCCCAGTCCTACAGGTGAAGCTGAAATCTGGGAAGCCCTCGTCCTCGGAACCCGCGACTACGCCCATAAGTGTGGTTTCACCCAGGGTTTGGTCGCCCTCTCCGGCGGCATCGATTCTGCTTTGACAGTGGCGATTGTTGCTGAAGCCCTTGGTTCAGAAAATCTGTTGGCTGTGATGATGCCTTCGCCCTACTCCAGTTCAGGCAGTATCGACGATAGCCTCGCCTTGGCGGAGAATTTGGGCGTTGAAACGCTAAAATTGCCCATCGCATCCGCAATGACAGCCTACGAAGAGATCCTCGCAAAGCCCTTCGCTGGCCTCGCCCCAGACATCACAGAGGAAAATCTCCAAGCTCGGATTCGCGGGAACTTGATCATGGCGCTCTCCAACAAGCTGCGCCGTCTGGTCTTTACGACAGGCAACAAATCAGAAATTGCCGTCGGCTACAGTACCCTCTACGGCGATACAGCCGGCGCTTTAGGCGTAATCGGCGATCTGTTCAAAACCGAAGTCTACAGACTCGCCCACTGGATCAATCGCAACGGTACAGTGATTCCTGAAGCGATTTTGACCAAAGCGCCCTCCGCCGAATTGAAGCCTGACCAGCGCGATCAAGACACCTTGCCTCCCTACGAAATCCTTGATGCCATTCTCCGCGCCCGCATCGAAGGCCATCAAAGTACGGCTCAGATCGTTGCACAAGGCTTCGATCCTGCCGTCGTCGAGCGAGTCTTGAAAATGATGCGCATCGCCGAATTTAAACGCGGCCAACTGCCCCCCAGTTTGAAAGTTTCTTCCCGTGCCTTTGGCCTCGGTTGGCAAATGCCCATCGCCCGCCGATAAGACCTTTTAGGAACTTGTAGGGGCGCAGCATGCTGCGCCCAACCTCAGGCAAGCTCACGACCACAAGACTCCATTGAAAGTTTGCGGATTCCACGAAGGAAAGCGGGTAGCCTCTAGTAAAGAACTGTTTCGTGGTGAAGGAATGTTGGCAAGTTCTGTCGATGGGCGCATCCATAAATTGCTGACCCACCTAGAAACCTTGATTGTTGGGCGGCAGTGGCCGTTAAAGCTGTCCCTCGTCACCTTGCTCAGTGGTGGCCATGCCCTACTCGAAGATGTGCCTGGTGTGGGAAAAACCTTGATTGCCCGTTCGTTGGCCGCAGCAATTGGAGGCCGTTTTCAACGCATTCAGTTCACTCCAGACTTGCTCCCTGCCGATGTCACAGGCTCCAGCGTTTGGAATCCCCAAAAAGGCAGTTTTGAATTTATTCCTGGCCCTGTGTTTGCCAATGTACTGCTCGCCGACGAAATCAACCGGGCAACCCCACGTACCCAGGCCGCTCTGCTTGAGGTGATGGAAGAACAACAGGTGACGACAGATGGTGTCAGTCGTGTTCTCGATGCGCCTTTCTTTGTGATCGCCACCCAAAACCCAATCGAGTACCAGGGCACGTTCCCGTTACCAGAAGCCCAGTTGGATCGCTTCACCTTGTCTTTTAGTTTGGGCTATCCCAGTGAGGGCGAAGAACTGCAAATGCTCAAGCGTCAACTTGAACCGACTGCGACCAAGAAGCCAGAAGCGCCTCTCAGCCCACAAGATGTGATCGAGTTGCGCCAACGCTGTCAGGCTGTTACCGTCACCGAACCACTTCAGCGCTACATCTTGGCGCTCGTGCGTCGCACCCGCGACGACAACCAGATTCTTTTGGGTGCCAGTCCCCGTGGAGCAATCGCTCTTCAACGTGCTGGTCAGGCCCTCGCCTACCTAGAAGGCCGCGATTTCGTTTTGCCCGACGACATCAAGATTCTTGCTCCTTACGCCCTCGCCCATCGCATTGTCCCCGCCAGTGGCAAACAGGCTGACAAGCAAATTGCCCGCATCATCGATACAACAGCAATTCCCTGAGCAGAATGCCGCCACACCTGAAACATGTAGGGGTTCCACTCAGGATCAATCTGCAAAAAGTCTATGTCTTTGGGCTTGCGTTCTCCTGACTTGAGGTAGAGCCTTGCGCGAAGTGAAAATCCTACGATGAAGGTATGAAGATTCTAGGAGTTTCAAGATGAATACTGAACCACGCGATAACGTTAGTACGGCTGAAATTAATGGCGCGGATCGTAACGCTTTCTTATTTGGTTTTACCCCCCAAGCTGAAATTTGGAATGGCCGTTTCGCTATGATCGGATTTATTGCCTACCTCTTGATCGACCTCGCTGGCTATAGTGTTGTCCGCGATGTTCTCAAGCTCGTGACTCGCTAAATAATCTATCACTTTGAAAAGCTGGAAGGTTTCCCTTCCAGCTTTTTCGTGTTCCTATTCAAATGACTTCTGACTACGCTATAGTGTGGGCAAAATCATTGTTCTAGAAAAATTTCATGAGTCGTTCCACCGATCAAAGCAGGAAAACCCCGCACCTGGATGATGATCCTGGGTGGGGTCGTTTGCTTTTTGCTGCGCATCGTCAGCGTTTGGCAACATTGGAATCTACCCAAAGTCAACGGTTTCTAGGCGTGAGTGAACCCTAAAACCAACACGGGTAGAATCCGGCCTGTTTAGATCACTAATTAGCAACCCCTTGGCCAGAGGTGAGTGCTGGAGCACCATTTAACTGAATCGTAGAAGTGGTGGATAGTTCGCCCTGTTGCAAATAGGCAGTTGCAAAAGTGTTACTCGGTTTTTGCTTGAATTTGTCTGTACTGCGAACTGTATAAGTCGCCGTGTAAACGCCTTTCTGTACTTCTTTCAAGGAAACCGTATTATCTTTTCGATCGGTTGGCAAAGTAATCCAAACCTTCGATTTTGGCGTGCCCTGAAGCCGGAAGCTAAGCTTGGTTCCAGGCTTGAGCGTTTTAACTGGTTTGATTGTAAGGTTGTCGATCACAGGAGCCGTGATGGATGGTGTACTCGGATCTTTATCTTGGGCAATCAACATGGGTAAGTTGTTAATTTCTGGTATTGCTTCAATTTGGAGAGGAGAAGCATTTAACAAGAGTAGAGAAATAGCCAGATCAATCATGATCGCGATCCTTTCGATTAGTTTCTTCATCTAATCAGCTTCTACGACCAACCACATTCTCCCCACGGGAGAAGATCATCGAAAACTTCTCTCTCTTTAGAGAGAAAAATTCCGATTGGTTTTACAGAAAACTAGTCGTCGCTTTCTTCACTTTCTTCAGGAGTGACTGGTGTTGCACCCTCAATCGCTCCAAGGGGATGCTGCGTTGGTAGACCTGCCGAGCGGGGAAAGACATCCATGCCTTTCTTGACTTTTTTAAGGACGACACAATGACGAATCGCCTGGGTTTCAGGTAATTGAAAAGCATCGATCTCGGCGATCTCAGCACCGAGGGCTGTACAGGCACGGGCAAGTTCGACTTCTTCTTGGACTTCCCAGCCACCTCGATAGAGAATCGCGGAGCCGCCCACTTTCACAAAAGGCAGGCCGTACTCCGCACAGACATTGGCAGGGGCAACAGCACGGAGGGTAGCAAGATCGTAACTGGCACGGTGATCGCGGCGATGGGCAAAGTCTTCGGCACGCCCTGTCAGGATCTGGGTGTTGGTCAATCCCAAACTCTGGACAGCGGAAGCAATAAACGCCGTTTTTTTGCGGATCGAATCGACAAGGGCGACGTACCAGAAAGGACGACAAATGGCGATCGGTAGCCCCGGAAACCCTGCCCCCGTACCAATGTCGATCACACTGAGTTCCGCCTGGTCAAAAAGCGAAACGACCCCTCGCAGAGAATCCCAGAGATGTTTTTCCCAGAAGGCATCGCGTTCTGTAATCCGCGTCAAGTTGGCCTTGGTATTCCCTTTCAATACCAAGGCGTAAAGACTTTCGAACTGTCGGCTCTGTTCTGCGTCCGGCTGCCAGTCGAGGGTCGCCTGCCACCATTGCGCATCAAACGTCATTTAGGCGCTGTGCGATCAACGAAGCCACGCTTTGCTTGTTGGGGTGTGCAAACTGCATCCTTGAGCAGTTCTGAAACCACACGGCTTTGCTCTGGATTGAGATCTGGGTTGAAGCGCGAAGTGGACATCACAGAATCAGCATCGGTAGTGCTCGCCAACCCAAAGGAACGACCGAGAAGTTGCAGGGTGTTGTTGTAGATCTGGTCTGAAGTGAGGGCTGCCCCCGCTTTATCTGTTGTTCCAAGGCGCAGAATCGCCGTGGTGAGGGTCGAATTTACTTTGTAGTCACCCACGAAACCAGTCTTCTCAATCCGAGGCATTTTGCTGTCAGTACTGATTTCGATGATGACATCAGCTTTTTCACGGCTATCGACCATGGTGAAGAGGGGAGTGGTGGTTCCGCGATCTTTAATTAGAGATGCCCATTTGGTCAGCGCTTTATTGATCGGTTCTTGCTTGTCTGCGGGCACGGCAATAAATGTGGCCACCGGATAGCAAAAAGGGGTCGGCGTTGCTTTTGCAGTAATGCGCAGAGGAAAACGTACCTCGACCGCGTAGGGATCTACACTCGCTGGGACACTCGCAAAGGGCTGAGAACGCTGAATCGCATCCGTTGCTGCTTTCTCCGCCGACTCGACTTTGTCCCCATCGATGGTTTTGACTTCAGTTTTGCTAACACGACCATCGCGGTCAATCCGGAAATAGACTTGAAGGCGAACATCAGCATCTACATCCGGTGGAAGCCAATTTTCTAAAAATTTGTCCCGAGCTTGAATCATATAGGCTCGCTTTTCGGGGCTGAGGACAGCTTTTGTGGGAGCCTTAGGGGGTTCTTGAGCGTAAGCTGCTAGGGGAGCGGCGAGGGCAACAAGCAAAACAGACAGCGAGAGAAAACGGGCCATGGGTATTTCGACCAAGCGCAAAACTAATCTAAAGTAGCACCGATCAGCCCCAGGCTACATCCTCTGGTGATACATCTTGCCAACGACTTTTGCCTGCGGCTCTGAGCGCTTCTGTGAGATCGACATCTCCTGTGTAAAGAGCACGCCCGACGATCACGCCTTCCAAACCGCGATGTTCGAGGGCAATCAAGCTGAGAATATCGGCCAGAGTACCAACACCACCCGACGCCACCACTGGAATATTGACCATGTCGGTGAGGCGCTGCAACTCTACAAGATTAGGACCTGTGAGGGTGCCATCTTTGAGAATGTCGGTGTAGACCAACGCGGCTGCACCGAGCTTTTCCATCTCTTGGGCAAGGATGGCGGCATCCACTTCGGAAGTCTCCTTCCATCCCCGTACAGCCACTTTGCCACCACGCGCATCGAGACCAACGGCAATCCGGCCAGCAAATTTTTCGCAGAGGTGAGCAACAAGGGTCGGGTCTTCCACCGCAATCGTTCCCAAGATCACCCGATCCACTCCGCAGTCAAGAACCGCTTTGACCGATTCGAGACTACGCAGTCCGCCGCCAAATTGCACAGGGCAATCGACGTGGGTGACGATGCGTTTAAGGGCTTCAAGATGAATAGGAGCACCGCTGCGCGCACCGTTGAGATCAACAACGTGAAGGCGAGGGGCACCCATTTTCGCCCAGTTGTAGGCGACAGCGACGGGATCTTCGCCAAAGGACTCGGCTAAGTCGTAGTCACCTTGGTATAGGCGAACACAGCGACCGTCGAGAATGTCAATTGCAGGGATGATATCCATGTCCCTATTCTAGAAGGGAAGCGCGACCTGTTAGAGTCAAAAGATGCTTCTTCGACACACAGTTTGGCTGGTTTTGCTGTTTAGCCTCTTTTGCAGTCCCCCAGCCCACGCCAAACCAGTACCGATTGTTTTTGAGCGGATCTCTGGATTGATCGTCGTCCAAGCCAGAGTCAATCAAGGACCACCTGCTACGTTCATCGTCGATACTGGAGCAAGTATTTCCCTGGTCAGTCACGCATTTGTGCGCCAGCGGCGACTAAAAAGTATCTCTCGAAAAGTGCACTTATCTGTGGTTGGTTCCAATAAAGCCCAAGCTGTTACCTTAGTTCAGCTCGATCACTTCGCCATTGGGAACGTCGTAATCAACAATCAGCAGGCTATTGTGCAAAACCTTGATGCCATTGAGAACCTACTTAAACGCCCCCTTGCGGGTGTGATCGGTGCCTCTTTTTTGCAACATTACCGGGTCGTGATCGACTATCCTCGCCGGATTCTTCTGTTGGAATAAAACAGCTTAAGAGTGCCAATCGTTCTTAGCGATGAAAAACAAAAAACCAAACCAAAAAGCTCACTACCACAGTAACCAGCAACCCGACGATGATCGCTGGTATCCAAGAAATAGGCTTTTCCTGCAAAATCGTCTGACCTGTGTCGAGATTTTGCTCTTGAAAGACCGTTTGGTTATTGGCTTGGGGATACTGAAACATCGTATCTCCAGACATTACAGGTGGGCGTTGGAATTGGGTTGCGTCCGGTGGTGGTACAGATGGCACCTGAGCCTGGAAGATCGTTGCATCTAACGGAACTGGCGGCTGAATCGGTGGGGGTATCGGCATCGCCCGTGGAGGTTGAAATCCTTCCTGGGCTGGAACTTGGAGTTGGGTAGCATCGTTGGCAATTGGGGCCGGACGGGTCTGAAAAACGGTGGCATCGCCAGCGGGAGGAATGGGCGCCTCGCTCGAAGGACGCAGCGGTTCAGGAGCATTGATATTTGGGACAACTGGTGGCTTGACTTGGCCAGGAACTGGAGGCTGAATGACCTTTCCTTCGACTTGGATAAGCGTGGGAGCAATCGATTCTGGTTGGATCGGTGATTGGGGTACTGGTGTTGCCGATGCAGGCACTTGCAGCATTGTGTTCTGGGCAATGGGAGGCGCAATCGATTCTGATTGAATGAATGTGCCTTGAGGTTGGGGTACTGGTGTTGCCGATGTAGGGACCTGCAGCATCGTGTTCTGGGCAATCGGTTGTACTGGTGCTGCTGGAGTAGGTACAGGCTTTGGTGGTTGAGGCGGCGGTGTTTGTGCAGTCGGCTTGGTTGGTGGAGCGGGAGTGAGCGGTGGTGGAGGGACAGCCGGTTTAGCCACCACTTGAAAGCGGACACGCAATTTCGGTCCACTTGGACCACCAAGCTGCAATTCGTCTTCAGGCTGCAATTCGTGGGTTGTACCTTGAACGCGCTGTCCACCGACGATCGTTCCAGCCCGACTTTGATCGTTGAGGTACAAGCGGTTGCCACGGAGAATTAAAGAACCGTGGTTGCGCGACACGCCAAGGTCTGTATCGGCGAAGTCAATGTCCTTTTTGACATTTTCGCCACGGCCCAAGGTAATTTCAGCTTGATCGAAGTAGAATGCTTTGCCCGCTAGGGAGCCAGTCAAACATTCGATTGTGATTTGCATCCTTGAATCTCAAAGCAATACCTATTGCAAATAAGCATAACCTACTCCCCTTTGAGGAGATTGACTATGTTAGATTCTTGTCAATTCGCAGCAGGAGCACCTTCCTTGTCACCGTTTGAAACTTTGTACAAAGAATATCGCTGTACCCGCAATACGCCCCTGAGCTGCGATCAGATTCAAGAGACGCTTGAGAAGCTACCAGGGGCAAAGTTCTGCATGGAGTGCGGATTCCCAACCACACTGAGCGAAAAAATAGAACTCAAAGGGACGAAAGGAACCTATCGGATTGTGCGGTACTTGGGTGCCCGTGGCATGGGAAGACTCTATGCGGGTGTCCAAGCAAGTGACAATCAACCTGTTGTGATTAAAGAATACCTACTTCCAAGCAGGCACTTTAACAAAGAAGAGACCAAACAGCGCAAGGATGCTTTTGTGCGGGTTTCGGGTCTCACTCCAGCAGACGGGAAAAGTCCAGACTTTCGGCTTGTCAGCCCTTGGGAAGCGATTGCGGATCAGCAACGCGAGCGCTGCTATTTGATCACCCGTGGAAATTTAGAAGTTTCTAAAAATCTGGCCACCTACTTGAGTGAGCGTGGCGCGATGACCAGTGCCCAAGTACGGGCAGTCCTCGATCAAGTACTACAGTCTTTGATCTTTTTGCACAACCAAAAATTTCGATTGCCCTCCGGCCAGATTCAGCCCGGAATTGCCCACGGCAACGTAAATCTCGAAAGCCTGCTCATCGTCGAAGGCGGAGACCAATTCTACATCTACGTTTGCGATTTAGCCCTGTGGGAACGACTTTTTGACCCACCACCGGCTCAATCGACACAACCGATGCCGCCCCAAGATCTGCCTGCTCTGGCGATGGTGGGCTATACGTTGCTTGCGGGCACAAGCATTCATCCAACCACAGGCACCCCCCTCGATCCGCGCGATCCCCAGCATTGGCCACCGACGGTCGATCCGCGACTGCGGGAATTGTTGTTGCGGATGCTCGGTTTGGGAAACCAGGGCGATCTACCTGCTTTTGAAACGGCTGAAGCGGCGCGTCGTGCGGTCTTATCTCTACCCACAGAAGAACAAGCCGTCAACGATCCAGGTTTTGCCCCAGCCGAGGAAGCAGAAAAGCCCAAGTTTCCGCTCAAGGCTTTGGCCTTGATTGCGATCTTGCTCGCTTTGTTAGTCGGACTGGCTATTTACTATCTGGTGATTGTTCCTGGACAACAAAATCTGAGGCAGGATGGGCAGCAAGATTCTGGTCCAGATCTTCGCCTGCCAACGTTTGTCGATGTCACCAATTTTCCCGAAGGCACCTTCAAGTCTGCAATCGAGAGTGAAGGCACTGCATCCACTGTGCTGCGCTTCGGTCGCCCCAAGGGACTGAATACGCCCAAGATGCTCCAGGAACTCACGGCGCTATTTCCAAAAGTAAAGTTGGACTTGCTCACCCAGAGCAATGGCGAGCCCTTTTCCGCCTGTAAGCCACAGAAACCGCCACTTTCCCTCGAAGCCCTGCGTACATGTTTTCAAAAACCGAACAGTGCCGACCTCTTTGCCAGTGGATGGATCAGTAAACCTGTCGAGTCTGTCCGCGCCAAGACGGTTGATTTTGCGGTGACCAGCAGGCTCGATGGCACGGCTGATCTCAACAATGAAGTATTTGCTAGCGATGCCCTCTTCATCTACGTTACCTATACCAAAGAGAGCCAAAAGAATGGGCTTTCCAGTAATTTACCCAAGGCACTCAATGGGCAGATCAGCCTTGCCGATGCCCGTGGACTCTACACAGGTCAGATCAAAAACTGGAAAGCCATCGGTGGGCCAGATCTGAACGTCAAGCTCTACGCGCCTTGGGAGCCGGAAACGCTGCGCATGTTCGAAAAATTAGTGCTCAACGACGATCCAAGTCTCGTTGATGCCTTTCATAGCCTGATCAACAATAAGCAAATTCAACTCCTGCCGACGCGCGAAACCATTATCCAATTGGGGATCGATAGCAGTACCCTCGCTGAAGCAGGCGGAGTTGGCTTCGGTATTTCAGCCAAACTTTTCAACCAATGTACGATTTATAAGTTGGCCGTTAGCGACAAAGACAAACCACCCGTTCAAGCGTGGGTATCCCTGAATTCAAAGGACAAAGGCACACCGATCAGCCCCGATGAAAAAGTAGACCTGTGCAACGGAAATTATGGGCTGGATAGCCTCAAACTGTACCGTAAACAGTATCCCCTCAGTTTTCCGCTCGCGGTTGTTTATCCGAAGGGTGATTCAGTCTCTACGGTAGGTTCAAAATTTGCAGAGTTATTGAGGACTCGCGAAGGACAGGAAGATTTGAGTAAACTGGGAATTGCTCCCCTCCCACGGGAAGCGTTCAAGTAAATAACGGATTTCTCCATGGCTGCCCCTAAGTGTCCTAATCCAACCTGTGAATTTTTCAACCGGACGCTGCCCAACACGTCGAAGTTCTGTCCGATGTGCAATACTTCCGTGGTCTCAGTTGTGGGATCACCTGCCTCACCATCTCTGCAACCCCCGCAGCCGCAAGCATCAGGTGCTTCGCCATGGGGTCAAGCCCAACCTCAGTGGTCGCCCCAACCAGTCGCAGCCCAAGCCCGACCAGAACTGAAATTGATCCATATGACTCTTGGCCGCGAATTCCCGGTGCGTGGCGAGGTCAGCTTTATTGGCCGTCGCGGTGGCACGGTCAAACCCAACCCAGAGATCGATCTCACGGGCATTCCGAACGACAATGTCATCTCTCGTCCCCATGCCCGCATTTCCTGGGATCCGGGCTACGGCTGCTATATCATCATCGATGAAAAAAGTCGCAATGGTTCCTTCATCAACAGCATCATGCTCGATCCAGAAGTGCCCTATCAGCTAGCCAACGGCGATGTTTTACAACTCGGCAAAGATAACCTTGTCCAATTTTCGGTCAAGCTTGCTTAGTAAACAGATCGAGCTTCCCTAACACCACCTATCGGCGTTCAAGCTCCGACTTTCGGCTACTTTCCGCTGTCGGCTAACTTTCCTACACTGTTGGTCAGTGCGTCCTTTCCTCTGGGAGGCTCAGTACACCCATGGCACAGAACGATTCGCGCCTTCCTAGTGATTCAAGCCCGCCTACGCGAAAACGCCGATCCACTGGCTCCTCAGAGATCGGCCAGATTCTGAATGACCCGCTCATGCTCCAAAAACTCGGTGATCGCGTTTATCGGATGTACGTCGAGGACTTGCATAAGCATCACGAACGCAGCAATAGCTACGGGGGAGATTTCTAGATGGCGCGGGCAAATGTCACAAATTACGTCACAGGCAATCGCTTCTATGTTGGCGTTGACAATATCATCTCAGCTTCTTTCTATCAGATGACTGGCCTAGGCTTTACGCTCAAGAAAACGCCCTACGCCGAAGGTGGTTTGATCTCCCAGCAGCGCTACTATCTAGATCCGGTTCAATTTAAGGACATTAAACTCAAGCGTGGTGTTACCAACGATAAAGATTTTTTGCAGTGGGCATTTGAACTTCTTGGCCCTGGTGCAACCTATCGGCGCACGGTCAATATCTTTGCTTACAACCAAGCTGGCGAGTCGATGCAGCAGTGGATCTTGTCTGGGGCGCGGGTGATCGGTTGGGAAGGGCCAACCCTGAAAGCCGATGCCAATGTCGTCGCCTTCGAAGAGCTTACGATTGCCTATCAGGCGTTATCCTTCGCAGGTTTGTCCTACTCCGCAGGATTGAGCTTAGGTGCTTCATTTGGTGCCTCAATGGGCATTTCAGCTGGGGCAAGTCTGTCTATGGGCGGCTTTGGCATGAGTGCTTCTGCCTCTGCATCCGGCTCCTTCGCGATTTAGGTGAGAAGATACTGTGGAACCGCTGCGTCCAGCTACTCCTAACCCGACTGGGACGGCAGCCATCGAGCCGCCTACTCTTGGAAATCAGCCTCTCTATCCCCAATTCTTGAGACCACTCGGCGCTGAAGTTTTGACAGTAAACGATCCGAGTCTGTTTTTTCCAGATGGGGTTCCTGGCTACGAACCGATTACAAACCCTTACACGACTTCTCCATTCTTTCCGGCAATTCCCGAAGCGCAAGCCACAGTTGCCACTACGCCCGCCCCGAATCCCCTTCCTGCACCACCTCAAATACCAGCTTTGCTGGATACGCAATTCGAAGCACTAGAGGAGGAAATCCCTGAAACCGTCTTGCCAAGCAACATTCCCATCCTGCCGAGCAACGTTCCCAATATTTCAGCGATTTCGGGTGAGCCAACTGAAACACCACAGCCTCAAAGCGTCTCAGATGCAGGGCTTCAGGTTCTCGCGCAAACAAACGAACTTCCCAGCGAACGATCTGCAACAGTTCCACCGACTCCTAGCATTGCACCTCAATCCATTCTCGAAACGGAAGAATCAGGACTCCTTCCTAGATCGCCAACTCCCGATGTTGCGCAAACGCCTATCCTGGCAGAGCAGTCCGTAGCGCCTACCCTAATTGCCTCTGAGCAGTTATTAGAACAAGAAACTGCTCTAACTGAAGATCTTGCTGAAGCGGAATCCCGCCCGCAGCCTGAAGTTTTAGCTCAGAATTTGATCGAAGCACCAGAAGATCTTGCCGAGGTTTCCGAAGCCAATGATCAGATTCTTCAAGCAGAAAACGAAGAACGATCTTCTGAAATCACTGAGCAAACACCTCAATCTGTCCCACCGCAGCCCAATGTTCTTTCTGCACAACCACAAGTAGACATGCCAGGTGTGCAAACGCCTGAAGAAACACCTGCTGAGTCTGAAAATGAACAGCTCTCCATTGTGCCTAACGTAGGTGATGGGCAATTCCCTGAAGGGATCACACCAGCACTTTCGCGTGCAGACATTCCCGAACAGGCTGCTGAAGTGACGGGTAGTGAGGCAGAGTTATCTCAGGAAACACCGACTGAAAACCAAATCTTGCCTCCAGCGCAAATCTCGGAGCCAATTTCTGAGATTGGCCTAGGCAGCATCCCTGAATTCGTTCCCGATGTAGAAGCTGTAGAACCTCCTGGGTCAGATCCCGAAGTGGAAACCGCTGAATCTCCCGGCTCTTCGCCCGAAGCGGTTTCTTCGCAAAATCTTGGCGTTCTTCCTCAGGCATCCGAAGCCTTACTCACCGAAAGTCCTGGGGCACTTCCAGATCCATCCTCCGATAATGTAGTGAATTTGCCGGAGTCCGCTCCGCAGATCTTCACTCCAGAGAGGCTCCAGGTCGATTCAGTGCAGGATGCTGGGGAAACCCGGGCTACATCGCCGCCGATTCCTGAGCCTATACCAGCGGAAACTCTGTTGACTTCCTCAGAGGAATTTTCCGAGGCAATACCAGCGCAAACTCCTGAGATCCCTTCCAGGCAAGACCTCGAAGCAACGCCACCGGAAACTTCTGATATTGCTTCCAGGCAAGACCCCGAAGCAATATCCACAGAAGATCCTGAAATTTCTTCCAGGCAAATCTTCGCAGACAGACCTGCAGAAACCCTTGTGGGAA
>JACMLN010000130.1 GCA_014379585.1 Gloeobacterales cyanobacterium ES-bin-313
AAGTGTCCCCCAGCTTTTGGCTTGCCACTTAAGACCATGGTGTACTCCCCAGCTTTCGGAAAGGTCACGTCGGCAACAAGGCGGGTGTTTGTGCCGACAGGCTCTTCAATCTTGCCTTCGCGCAGTATTGGGATGATCAGCGCTGTTCCCTTGGCTTGTTTGCCGCTATAGATGGCTAGGTGGCAGTCGCACTTGGCGAGAGGCACCGATTCACCGCCGCGCTTGACAAGACCGAACCAAGTCACCACTGCTTTGCCTGCTTGCGGGCTGTCATCGGGCTGGATGTGCATCAAGGCACCGACTTGGCTATTGGCCTTGAGTTCGTGGGCATCGGCAGGTCGTATCCCCATCGACAGCAACCATCCCACACTCAAAAGCGCTAATCTCTTGAACATTTTTGATCCCAATGCTTTCACTCCAGTGTACGGACAAGGGCATACCAGCGACAACGACAGGCTGTCTTACTTACTTTCCATAGATCTCTGTGGTGGCAATACTGATATGGCCAAGCAGCTCTTGAACAACTGCTAAGTCTGCACCTCCTTCAACGAGATGCGCAGCAAAACTGTGGCGGAGGGTATGGGGAGTCAGGGTGAAGTTGGCGCGTAAACCGATGCTGCGGATCAGGCGATACAAGCTAAATCGGTTGAAAGGACGCTGCTGGCGATCTACGAAGATATGTCGTTCCGGAGGACTATTGCCAAGATAAAGACTTAGCGCATCAATGGCCATCTCACCGACAGGAACAAGCTTCTGTTGATCGCGGTGTCCTTGGCAACAAACAAGACCTGTGTCAAGTTGCAGATCGGCAATTTTCAGGGCGCAGGTTTGTGAAACAGTCAACCCACAGCCGTACATCAGCTCGACCACCGCTTTTTCTAAGGGCGTTTCACAGCAATCGATAAGTTGTTCTACTTCGCGAATACTCAGGGTTTGCGGCTTCGGGCGTTGGGGGCGTGGCAGAGCGAGTTTTTGGGCAGGATTTTGGCTGATCCATCCTTTCTGGCAGGCGAAGCGATAAAAGGCGCGAAGTGCAGCAACCTTGCGCGCCAGTGATGCCTGACGAAGTTGTTGCTGTTCCAAAAAGCGCAGAATCACAATTCGGTTGCACTTTTGCCAGTCGATATTTTCGGATTCCAAATAGCGTGCAAACCCCTCAAGATCGCTCTGGTAAGCGCGCACAGTGTTGTTTTGGAGGCGCTGCTCGCTCAGTAGAGCGTCGATCCACAGTTCGAGAGCTTCGATCATCGCGCATTTCCGAAACGTACACTACTTACATAAGCGTAGCGGGAGTGTAATGGGGAGTCTGGTCGTCAAAATTGGTACATCGAGTCTGAGCGATCCCGTCACGGGCGATCTGCGGCTCTCGGTGCTAGGTGGTTTGGCGGAAGTATTAACGGGGCTACGCCGTTCGGGCATGTCCGTGATCTTAGTCAGTTCAGGAGCCGTAGGGGTTGGCTGTTCCCGGCTTGGATTGAAAGAAAGGCCGACCAGTGTTCCCCTCAAGCAAGCGGCGGCGGCAGTTGGTCAAGGCTTGTTGATGAGCATGTACGACCGCCTCTTTGGTGCCTTGAATCAGCCCGTTGCCCAGGTTTTACTAACAAGGCAAGATCTGATGGATCGGGTGCGCTACTTAAATGCCCGCCAGACTTTGATTGAACTTTTGCAGCTTCAGGTCATTCCGATCATCAACGAGAACGATACGGTTGCGACGGAAGAACTGCGCTTCGGGGACAACGATGCCCTGTCTGCCCTCGTTGCTGGGTTGATCGATGCCCAGTGGTTGGTGCTCCTTACCGACGTTGATGGGCTTTACTCTGCCAACCCAAATATCGATCCGCAGGCGCAACTTCTCCACGAAGTTTCTGAGATTACCGAGGAGATGCTGCGTTCAGCCGCGAGTCGTGGCAGCCAGTGGGGAAGCGGAGGGATGGCCAGCAAGCTTGAGGCCGCCCGCATTGCGACGACGGCTGGCACGACAACCGTGATTGCCAGTGGGCGCGATCCGCGCCATATTCCGCGCATTTTGGCGGGAGAGGCGCTTGGCACGCGTTTCTTAGCCCAGCCCCGGACTTCTCAACGCAAGCGCTGGATTGCCTATGGTCTTGTGCCTGTTGGTGCCCTTCAACTCGATGCTGGAGCCGTTCGGGCAGTGCGCGACGGGGGCAAATCTTTGTTGCCAGCAGGAATTGCGGCGATTGAGGGTGGCTTTGAGATGGGTGCATTGGTTCGCCTCAAAGATGCTTCTGGAAATGAGTTTGCCCGTGGGTTGGTGAACTACTCCAGTGCCGAGTTGAAAAAAATCCGTGGCCACCAGTCTACTGAAATTCCCGATCTTCTCCAGATCGACGGGGCTGCACCAACAGTCGTTCACCGTGACAACTTGCTCATTCTCTCTTAGTATGAAGATTAAAGCTCCTTGATAATGGCGAGAGTGGATGGGGGGATACTAGCAAGAAGACAAGCCCCAAAGCCGAGAGGCAACACCTCGTGGAACAAGCATTTACCAATTCCTCCCCGTTTACTGTTGACAACTGGTTCCTCCCTAAACAGCATCGGAGCGAGACCGTGGAAGAAGTTATCGATACCGCCCATCTTCATCAATTGTCCGAGGGAGATCTCAGTTTTGAGGCAGAATTGCTTCAAACGTTTGTCGAGGACACAGAATTGCGTCTCCCCGTAATGCGGCAGGCATTGGCAGACGAAAATTTTGACGTTGTGGCGCGCCAAGCCCACCAAATTCGTGGTGCGAGTTCTGGCGTTGGTGTTCCTGCGTTGCAAGTTTTGGCGCGCCGTTTAGAGGCAATCGCAAAAGAGCGCAAGCTGATGGATGCACCTGAAGTCCTGACCCTGATGAAGATGCGCATCGAACAGGTCAAAACCTACATCGCCAAAATGGGCTGAGGCTCGTTAAGCAACACGACGGCGTAACAGGCCATCGCCAGACCTTCACCGATGGGGCCAAGACCCTCTTGGGTCGTCGCTTTGACGCTGAGTCGATCTACGGGCAAACCCAAAACCTTGCTCAGACTTTCCCGGATACCGGGGATATGAGCAGCAAGTTTGGGGCGTTCAGCCACCACCACGGCATCGACATTCGACAGAGTAAAATCTTTCGCGTGTACAAGCTCCAAAACTTTTTCAAGTAGGAGCAGACTCGATACACCTTTCCACTGAGGATCGCTGGGTGGAAAGTGTTGGCCAATATCGCCAAGACAAGCAGCGCCGAGCAAGGCGTCGGTAATTGCATGGGTGAGCAGATCCGCATCGGAGTGACCAAGCAATCCTAGGTGATAGGGAATCTCAATCCCTCCCAAAATCAAGGGTCTACCCTCGACGAGGCGATGAAAGTCGTAGCCGTTCCCAATTCGCATTTGTTTTTTCACTGCACAACATTGCAGATCCTACTCTGTGCGAGGAGCAACATGCTTCCATTTCTCCCATGGGTAGCAGTTAGCTTGAAACCCCCGAACCGACTGCTTCTTGCAGATTTTTGAAGCCTTCTTGCTCAAGCTTCGACACCAAGAACTTGAGGATGCGAGAAACTATCCAGGGACCTTCGTAGATCCAGCCTGTGTAGGTTTGAAGCAGGGAAGCGCCGTGAATGATTTTGTCCCAGGCGTCCTCGCCTGAAAAGATGCCGCCGACTCCGACGATGGGCAGTCGGCCTTGGGTGGTTTTGTAAATATGGGCGATGACTTCGGTGGAGCGCAGGCGCAGGGGTTTTCCACTCAGTCCACCTGTTTCGTTCATCGATGTTTTCAAACCATCCCGTGCAATCGTGGTGTTCGTCGCAATGATGCCAGCTAACTTGAAGCGTTCACACAGTAAGAGAACATCGTCGATTGCTTCCCAGCTCAGATCGGGGGCAATTTTAATCAGCAAAGGTTTTTGAATAGGGTTGGCTTCGCTCAAGACTGCAAGAATTTCAGCGAGACGATCCGATTGTTGAAGTTCTCGCAAGCCAGGGGTATTGGGAGAGCTGACGTTCACCACGAAGTAGTCGCCAAAGTCGTAGAGTTTTTGAAAACTGTAGAGATAGTCAACACTGGCTTCTTCAAGGGGAGTGATCTTCGATTTGCCGAGGTTAATCCCAAGCGGAATGCCGGTTTTTCGATCTTTTAGTTGTTCTAAGAGTTTGTCAGCCCCGTCGTTGTTGAAACCCATGCGGTTGATCACGGCTTTGTCTTCGGGCAGGCGAAAGAGGCGCGGCTGTGGATTGCCGGGCTGGGCGTGGCGCGTCACCGTTCCAACTTCAGTAAGGCCGAATCCGAGGTGTTCCCAGGCAAGCACGGCTTCGGCGTTCTTGTCGAAACCGGCAGCAACTCCTAAGGGGTTGGCAAAATCTAAACCCCAGAGCTTTGTCTGAAGCAGGGGATGTGTGTACTTGAAAATTGGATCGAGGCTTTTAGCCAAGGAACCTTCCGCGATCTTTCCCAGAGTATGCAAAGACCAAGCATGGGCAGCCTCCGGGTCAGTGAACCGGAAGATCAAAGGTCTCGCGAGATCGCGGTAGATGTCCAAACTTAGTGGGAGGCAGTCGCCGCCGTTTTGGCTGCATCTTCAGGTTTGGTAGAGAACGAAGAACCACAGCCGCAGGTGTGGGTCGCATTTGGATTGTGGAAGCGGAAGCCACCACCCATGAGATCCCCGGAGTAGTCGAGGGTCAGTTCTTTAATGTAAGGCAGGCTCGTATTATCGACAACGACTTTGATTTCGCCGTAATCGTAGGATTGATCCTCGTCACCAATAGTTTGATCTAGCTTCATGGTGTAGGACATTCCAGAACAGCCCGCGTTGATCACGCCCATGCGCAAAAAGGTGCTGGGATCGGGGTTCTTTTGACGCAGCCGTCTGACTTCTCTCAAGGCGGCATCGGTGAGGTTGATCATTGGACACTCCTGGAGACTACATGCATTTTAACTCAGACTTCGAAGACAACTTTTTCGTAAAGTGTTGCCACGGGCAAAGCGAGCAGGCCAACGCTGCGAAAATCAAGATCAACCTCAAAGTTTCTTCCATTTAGTCTACCAAGCCAAAAATCCCTTTCCACCCATGGAGTACCTGTGGTACATTGGTAAAGCTTGATTTTTGGAATGATTATGCCACTGGCCCAAGAGCGCAAACAAGAACTGATCACGAGCTATCAGGTACACGAAACGGACACGGGTTCGCCCGAGGTGCAGGTGGCGATGCTCAGCGACCGCATCAACCAATTGACTGAGCACCTGCGCAGCCATCCCAAGGATTTTTCGTCCCGTCGTGGTCTTCTGAAGTTGATCGGTCGTCGCCGTCAACTGCTGACCTATCTTCAAAAGAATGAACCGGATCGCTACCGCGCCATCATCGAACGTCTCGGTCTTCGCCGCTAAACGAGAACGCTCAATTTTTAAAAAGCGCAATGGGGCTTAGACTCTATTGCGCTTTTTGGCTATTTTACTTATCCAACCCGCATACGTGAGTAAACTGTTGACAGAATCAGCACAGTGCTGATTACAGTTCGCTGAAAATCCCTCCCAGGGTAGAACAGAAGCATCCCCAGACTGCCTAAAGTGGCAGCATTGCCCTGTCGCAAGACCGATTCATCGAGGTAAAGAAAATGCGTATCGTTTTGATCGAAGACCACGACTTGACGCGTGCAGGAATGCGCATGACGCTGCAAAAAGCGGGCTTTGAAGTCGTCGCGGAAGCTGCCAATGGCAGACAAGGTCTCAAAGCGGTCGCTCAGCATCAGCCTGATATTGCCCTTGTCGATATTGGTCTACCGGATGTCGATGGTGTCGAAGTCACCAAGCAAATCAAAGCGGATTTTCCTGAAGTACGGGTTGTCATTCTCACGATGCAGGATATGGAAGGAACCGTACTCGCCGCTTTTGCTGCTGGTGCTGATTCCTACTGCATGAAAGATATCTCCCGCGAAAAGCTTGTTCTCGCCCTCACTTCCACCTATGAAGGTGTTTCCTGGCTTGATCCTGCGGTTGCGAGCAAAGTGTTGAAGCAGCTCAAAAGCACTGCCAACGCGGTTTCCATAGAATCAGACAGCGAAGAATATATTGAACACCTCGGTGCATTTCCCCTGAGCAAGCGCGAGTTAGAAGTTCTGGAATTGATCGTCAAGGGATTTAGTAACCAAGCCATCGGTGAGACTCTCTACATCACTGTTGGCACTGTTAAAACCCATGTGCGTAGTATTCTTGGCAAACTTTGTGTCGATGACCGAGCACAAGCAGCGGTGCGCGCGCTGCGCTCCGGTCTTGTTCGTTAGCCGTCCACTTCCCCCCAGACAACCATGGAGAATCAAAATAGTCGAGTTTTGATCGTTGACGACATTCCTGAAAATATTGCCCTGATCGAGACGATCCTCCAGTTAGAAGGCTACCGGATCGATATTGCTAGCAGTGGTTATGAGGCGATCCAAAAAGTGTGTGCCGATCCTCCCGATTTGGTGCTTCTCGATGTGATGATGCCTGGGATCAGTGGGATCGAAACAACCCGCCGCCTCAAAGCAAAGGCAGAACTTGGATTCATTCCGATTCTTTTGATTACAGCCTCCGACAAAGCTAGCTTGGTGGAAGGGATGAACGCAGGTGCGGATGACTTTTTGCGTAAACCCCTCGACTACAGCGAATTACTGGCAAGGGTACGCTCCCTACTGCGTCTCAAGCACACCCTGGCCGAGCGGGATTTTATTGCCCGCCAAAGAGAAGACTTTGTTTCCCATCTCACCCACGATCTGCGTACCCCCCTCGTCGCCGCTGAACGGATGTTGGAGATGATTCTCGACGAGGATCTTGGTGTTTTGCCAGAAGCTGTGGGTGAGGCTCTGTTTACTATGCGCCAGAGCAATCACCATTTGTTGGCAATGACCAACAGTCTTTTGGAGGTCTACCGCTACGATGCTGGAGCCAAGACTCTCCACTACGAATCCTTCAACGGCACCGCTTTTTTTCACGACATCTATAAAGAATTTCTGAACCTCGCTAATGACAAGCGGATCGAGTTGCGCCAAGAAATTCCTGAAGGTCTGCACATCGTTGCCGATCAAGTTGAACTGCGCCGTGTTCTTCAAAATCTTTTGGGCAACGCCCTGAAGTTTTCTGATACAGGCGGAATGGTCATCCTTAAGGTGCAAGGCAACGACCGAACACTGAAGTTCTCCGTCAGTGATCGTGGAGAAGGGATCTCTCCAGAAGAGCAAGCGAGCCTGTTCGAGCGTTTCCGCCAGGGCAATCACTTTCGCGGTGGCACGGGGCTTGGACTTCACCACTCCCGCCACATTGTCGAAGCCCATGGTGGTCGCATCGAAGTTCAAAGTACTGTTGGTGAAGGCAGTACTTTTACAGTGATCTTGCCTACTCAGACACTAAGCCTGCTTAATCATTCAGAAGCACTTTTGTAAGTTGGTGCAAAAGCAAAATCTGGTAAAGCCGATTACACCAGTTCTCGACTAAAGTGCACCCAGCAGGGCTGGAATATTCACTTTAAGGGGGGGGCGATTGAGGGGATGAATCTGATCGAAAAGCCAAAGTAGAGCCGACGCACTATCGCCGATCAGCAAGAAATGAGATTCCGTATTGGGTACAGCACCAAGCGCGAGAGAAGAGTAAAAAGTGCGGTGGGGTTGATTGGAGCGCTCAAGCATACTGGTCAGCGGTGAGAGCGCGTTTCTAAGGGCACGACGGCATTCACTGGTCAACTCTAAGAGATCACATTTTGTCAACACGATGGCAAAACTATGTTTGCTCTCTTGCAAAAGATCTGTGAACAGCTGAATGGTGTGTAGGATCGTGAAAAAGCGATTTTGATACGTTGGCTTGTTCAGGAGCGCTGGAGCATCGACAAAAATACAGCTACCTGCTGCGGAGAGCATCGGATCCCCTTGAGCGATGGGCAGATCTTGAAAAGTAAAATTGCAAAGATGAATCGTTTTTTCAGCCCAAAAAGATGCGTTTGAGTGCAGGTTATAGAGCTGGAAACAGAGTGAATCCGGGCGCATAGTCGATGCAGGATAGCAACCTGAATGCCGCATCAAATAAGTGGAAGCATCCACAAATTCTTTCGTCTGTGGATCCGCACAACTGAGGCCGAGGCTGTTGCGACCAAGCGTGCGTAAGACTTCGCGTGCGCGGGTATAGGCCGCTAAAGAGAATACAGTTTTTCCAACGCCAGGATGACCAATCAGGTGAATACGGTAAGAGAACTCCTGCAATGCCTTAAGCCTCAACAATCCAGCTACATTGCATTTTAGCCTTGGATGCTACCTGTCAAACGGGCAATTGCCCTCTGAACAACATCTTGGTAACGCAGAGAGCCGTAGAGTAACTTGCCCATGGTGCGGGTCGCCGAGGGGCGCTTGACACCCAAATGGTAAGCGACACTTGGAAAGCGATAAAATACTTGACCGAGCCGCTCTGCCCAGCGCATATCTTCACCCCAATCCTTCTGCACCCGCTCTGTGTAGCGCTCCAGAGCGAACTGATCTCCAGCTAGAGCCTCAGCAATTGCCTCAGCCGCACAGACACCCGTCCATAGCGAAGGCCGGATGCCTTCGGCTGTGAATGGATCGACGATGCAGGCGGCTTCGCCACAGAGAAGGGCTGCTTCTGTATGGAGCACCGAAGGCCCCTTCCAGAGCAACAAAGGATGACCGTGGAGGGTGACATCGTCGAGGGAAAGCCCAAAAGAATCGACGTAGCAGGCTAAAGGGCGCTTCAGATCCACTTTGTGTTTGCCAAAGCTACCGATACCGATGGAGTGAACCTGCGCCTTCGGGAAATTCCAGAGATAGCCGTCGCGGACAAGGGCAAATTCAAAGTGGGCAACGTTGGCTTCAGGAACAGGTGCTTCGATTTCCACTTCGATGGCGCCACCGATCACGGTTCCGCGTTTGCCGAGACCTAACCAACGAGCTGTTGGACCTTTCGCGCCGTCGGCACCGACTAAGAATCGGCTCCGATAGCTCCCTTGCGCGGTCTTGATTTCCCAGTGATCTAAGTGGCGAGTAATCCCGATTGCCGCTTGCCCCGTGCGCAGTTCAGCACCCTTTGCCACCGCTTGATCGATCAAGAACTGATCAAAAATAGCCCGATGCACCATCCAGATCGGCTCAGGAATATCCAGGGAGGCATAGACTGCATCTTTGCACTGCCAAGTATAGCGAATCGTATCTACATAGGCAGAAATAGCGGGAGACCAATCGAAATCGAACCAAGCAGCCACAGCTGGAGAGACTCCGCCACCGCAGGGTTTGTAGCGCGGCAAATGTTCTTTTTCGAGGACAAGTACATGAAAGCCACGCCGCGCCAAGTGATAAGCGGTCGCTCCCCCCCCCGGCCCAGCGCCAATCACTGCACAATCAAACAGTTGCGACATGGTTTGGAATGCTGTTTTACCTCCCTGACTGTAACGCGGTCCCTATTTTTTTTGGAAACCTTTCCCCACAGCTAGGCCACAATTGAAGAGTGAATCTCACCGTGTTGCTTTTAATTGGCAGTTTGGCCCTGTTGGGCTGGAGCTTTTGGCGCGCGCGCCGCTCTGGAAAGCTGGGTATTCTCGTCTGGCTTCAGTCGGCGAGTCTGTTTTTGCCTTGGTTGATTTTTTTGAGTCTGGCTCCCTTTGGGCTTTTGCCGAGTCCCGCACTGTTGATCGGGGTGCTGGTGATTTCGACAGGCACCTACATTTGGCTGGGCGGGAAGTTACGCGAAGTAGCCCGAGAGCAAGAGAAGCTGCTGCGCGAGCGTCAACGCCTCGAATTTGACGTACTCCCGACAACAGACACATCGCCAGTCCTAGGCGTCGAGTTGCCGCCACAGATGACGGAACTTGCCGATCCAGAAGCATCCCGCATTCCTGAAAGTGACTTGCAAACCATGCGCGGCTTCTTTGGGATCGACAGCTTTTTTGTGACGGAGACCTTACCTTTTCG
The DNA here is from genome assembly GCA_014379585.1 of Gloeobacterales cyanobacterium ES-bin-313. Taxonomy (GTDB): domain Bacteria; phylum Cyanobacteriota; class Cyanobacteriia; order Gloeobacterales; family Gloeobacteraceae; genus JACMLN01. Next base: position 9,926 of record JACMLN010000130.1, read on the forward strand.
CCAAGGAATGCTGTTTCGCGGCAATCTGCGGGGTGAAGCTGCCCTTGTCTACGGTGACTTGAACGCGAAGATGCAAAAGGCATTCGCCGAGAGCTATCGCGTCTTTTTGTTGGCGGATGAGGAGAGTAAACCAGCGGTGCTGGTCGTGCCAACGGAGCGCGATCCATTCGAACCCCCGAAAGTGTCTTGGGTGGCTACCCTGGGACTTCTCCTCCTCACTGTTGGATCTTTGATCCTGTACAGTTCAGCTGCTCTGGAATTCGATCCTTTTCAAAATCCAGAAAAGTTGCCCCTTGCTTTGCCGATCACTGCGGGACTTTTGTTTGTCTTGGCAGTTCACGAAGCTGGACACCGTTGGCAAGCCCAGCGCTACGGGGTCAAACTGAGCGCTGGCTATTTACTGCCCTTGATCTCGCCTTTTCCTGTGGCACCCCTGGGTTTTGCCATCCCACCTGGCACTTTTGGGGCACTTACCCAGTTCAAAACCCCACCACCGACGCGCAAAGCACTCTTCGATATTGCGATTGCAGGGCCAGCTCTCGGTGGCCTGATCTCTTTCGCATTTTTGGTCAGTGGCTTTTTGCTCTCCGTCACGACTTCCAAGAGCGGCGCCTTTACGGTTCCTGCTGATCTTCTCAGCACTTTTAATATTTTGATTGCGGGTCTGATTCGTCTACGTTGGGGGGTGTTGCCTGCGGCCCAACTGATCGAACTCAATCCTTTGGCCTTGATTGGGATCTTCGGTCTAAACATTACTGCTTTGAGCTTGCTGCCTGCTGGCCAACTTGATGGCGGGCGGATTGTCCAGGCAATCTACGGACGGCGCACGGCGCGCATCGTTGGCAATGTCACGACCGCGATCCTTGCCATAGCAGGCTTTTTCGTTCCGACGTTTTTATACTGGGCTGCCGTGCTGTTTTTCTTTGCCCGTACCCAGGAACGTCCTACTCTCAACGAATTGACCGAAACGGATAATCTCCGAGATATCCTCGGTTTGGTCGCCCTTTTCTTGATGGCCGCTATCTTGCTGCCGTTTCGTGGGTGACAAGGGCTACAATCGGTACCGCTAAGAATCCCCAGAGCATCGCATCGTGTCATCTCCAACCAAACGCCGTCCCGTTTTTCCGTTTACAGCCATCGTCGGTCAAGAGGAGATGAAGCTAGCTCTCATCCTCAACGTCATCGATCCCCAGTTGGGAGGGGTGATGATCATGGGGGATCGGGGCACAGGCAAATCCACGACGGTGCGTGCCCTCGCCGAACTCCTGCCTGAGATCGAGGTTGTGCCAGGGGATCCGTTTCATAGCGACCCTGAAAATCTGGACTTGATGGCCGACGAGATCCGCAACCGCAAATTGGCCGGAGAAAAGCTGCCCAGTGAGCGCCAACAAGTCCAGATCGTCGATTTGCCCTTGGGAGCGACGGAGGATCGTGTGTGCGGCACCATCGACATCGAAAAAGCGCTCTCCGAGGGCATTAAAGCTTTTGAGCCAGGGCTTCTGGCCAAAGCAAATCGGGGCATTCTCTACGTCGATGAAGTGAACTTGCTCGACGATCACCTCGTCGATGTTCTGCTCGACTCCGCTGCTAGCGGCTGGAACACGGTCGAACGCGAAGGGATTTCGATTCGCCACCCTGCCCGATTTGTGTTGGTTGGTTCAGGCAATCCTGAAGAAGGAGAACTGCGGCCCCAACTGTTGGATCGCTTTGCCATGCACGCCGAAATTCGCACCGTCAAGGAACCGAAATTGCGGGTACAGATCGTCGAGCAGCGCACCGAGTTCGATGCGAATCCTGAGCGATTTTTGAGTGCTTGCAAAAAAGAACAGCAGGCGTTGCAAAAACGGATTGCTAAAGCCCAGCTATTACTCAAATCTGAGAAGGTAAAAATTACCTACGACCTCAAACTCAAGATCTCAGAAATTTGTTCGGAGTTGGATGTCGATGGCTTGCGCGGCGATATTGTGACGAACCGTGCTGCTGTTGCTCTGACTGCTTTTGAAGGCAGAACCGAAGTTGGAATTGACGACATCCAAAAAGTGATTACCCTTTGCCTGCGCCACCGTCTGCGCAAAGATCCACTTGAAACCATCGATTCAGGCTACAAAGTCGAGAAAGTCTTCCGGAAAATTTTCAATCTTCAACCCCCCACGCTATAAACTGCGCTCAAGCGCACTTACCTCTGGGCGAATTGTCCTAGGAACCCTCTATCAAAATCGATAGGATAAAGAAGTCAGTAAAGCTTTCGTCCCTTAGGCAGAGCATCATTGCACCCTCAGGCGTTACGATGGATCTGAAAGACACTGGTTAATCATATCGTTCTGCTCCGCAGCCTTTTGAAAGGAGATTTCCATGAACAAGTCCTTACTGTCTCTCGCCCTAGTCGGCACCCTAACGGCTGTAGGTGTAGCCGCACCCGCCATGGCCCAATACCAACAGCCGACCTATCAACAGCCAAGTGGCGGCTATCAACAACCCACCTATCAACAACCAAGTGGGGGTTATCAACAACCTACTTATCAACAGCCAAGTGGCTATCAACAGCCTTCCTATCAGCAATATCCGCAAACAACGCCGACGCAGTACACTCAGCCGCGCCAGTTCAATGTCGGTATTGCCAAGCTTAGTGCTGGTACGACGATCTCGGTCGGTCCAAACCCGCAGCAGGGCGCTCTTTATTTGAATACTGACCGCACCTATCCGTATTCCCTACTCGTTGCTGAAGACGTTTTAGACAACAATGGCAACGTTGCTATTCCTGCCAACAGCGAAATCCGTGGTACCTTCCGGCCCGCCCAAGGTGGCCTGATCTATGTCGCTGATTCGATCTCGATCAATGGCAGGACCTTCACCGTCAATGCCACCTCTAAACTTCTCCGAGATGTCAAAGATCCCCGCTACCAAGGTGGTGGCAAGATCGCTGGTGACGCAGCCATTGGTGCCGCTGGCGGTGCTGTCATTGGCCTGCTCACCGGTGGTATCAACCTCGGCACAGTCTTGGGTGGCGCAGCCACTGGGGCTGTTGTCGGTAACGTTACTGCGCCTCAGGTCGTCGTTGTTGACCCTAACAACCCTGTAGATATTCGCCTCAAGGCACCGCTTTCGCTCCGCTACTAATTCCACGTTAAATAAGAGGGCAGGTTCGTGTGAACCTGCCCTCTTTTTATGGATGCTTTGGAGAAAGAAATAAGCAACTACATCGCAATCGGTGCTTCGGCAGTGATCACATCTTCGAATTTGTAGCCGACCCCGCGTACAGTTTTGACGAAGAGCGGTTCGCTGGTGTCATTTTCGAGCTTTTTGCGAATCTGGCCAATGTGCACATCGACGACGCGTTCATCGCCGACGTAGTCGTAGCCCCAGACTTCGCGGATTAAGTCCGAGCGACGCCAGACGCGGCCTGGAATGCGGGCAAGCAGGTACAGCAAGTCAAATTCGAGAGCAGTCAGTTCAGCTAAGTCGCCAGCAATGCGAACTTCGCGGCGGACAGGATCGATGTGGATGCGGGAGTAACGGAGAATTTCGTCCTCAGCACCATTGACGGTGCGTTGGCGCTTCAAAATAGCGGCGACGCGAGCGCTGAGTTCCTTCAGGCTAAAAGGCTTGGTGAGATAGTCGTCAGCACCGAGGGCAAAGCCTTGAATCTTGTCGGATTCTTCGCTGCGGGCGGTGAGCATTAGGATATAGACACTGGTGCGGCTCTGCATCCGCCGACAAAGTTCATAACCGTTGATGTCAGGAAGCATTAAGTCGAGGACGACGAGATCTGGAGAGAGGGCATCGAACATCCGAAGTGCCGCTTCGCCATTTTCGGCGATCTCGACTTGGTAGCCTTCGCGCTCTAAATAGCGGCGCACGAGCGTCCTGATACTCAGTTCATCATCGACAACAAGGATTTTGGCAGCATTCATGGTCCGATGTCGTCCGCTTGGAATGTGTTAACTTCCCCTAGCATTCCACAGGTCAGGGCTTGTCTACCGCTTTGCAAAGGGATTGTGTCGCTTTCGTGAACAGATCCGTACTCCTGCGGACTACCAGATCGGATCATTCGCAAGCGTAACGATCATCTCAGTCACCCCGCGTACGCTGGTAATGCATGCGCACACTGGCCCACGACCCTCAATTTCGACCTCGCAGGCGTGGCAAGAACCCATCTGGCAACCCGTAGGGATGCGGATTCCAGCCCGCGCTGCACAATCGAGTAACAATTCACCGGACGGGCAGATAACCGTCACATCTTCTGGCAAAAAACGAACCTGAATGGTGGTTTTTTCGGGCATTTAGTGGCCTGAGATAACGATGTTTCGGACATCAAAGAATTGACGCATGGCATTGCGCAACAGAGCAAGTAATCTGAGACGATTCTGTTGAAGTTCCGGTTGGGGAACGTTGACCATCACTTCAACAAAGAACTGGCTGACGGGGGCAACGAGGGGTTCAACTGCGGTCAAAATCTTGGCATAGTCGCATTGATGCGTTGCCTCTGTGACCGTATCAAGGAAAGGGGCGAGGGCTGCGTAGAGTGCTTGTTCGGCAGGTTCTGTCAGTAAAGCTGCGTCGATTACTTGAGCTGAGCGCAGATCGAGATGGTGCTCCGTTTCTGCTTTGCTGATGATCCGGGCGACCCGAACGGTCGTCTCGTAGATCTTTTCGAGGATGCCGCTATGGCGGGCTGTTTGCAGAGCTTCAAGGCGGAGTTTGAGCGTGCTGAGATTGGCAAGGCTGAACTGGGTATAGATCGGGTCGTCTTTGCCCAATACAGCCTGGACAACGTCGTAGTCGAAGTGTTTTTCTTCGATCAGTAGACCGCTCATCCGTTGCACGAACCAGTCGATGACCTGCTGAAAGACTTTGGCACGGGGCTGTTTGAGCAGATTTTTGGTCTCGTACAGATCGAGAGCGTTGTTTAAGGCTTCTGGCAGATTGAGGGTGAAACCCGCATCCCAAGCCACTTCGACGATGGCCAAGGCAGCACGACGCAAGGCAAAGGGATCCGAAGAACCGCTGGGCAACAGTCCCACCCCGAAAATACCGACGAGGAGGTCGAGGCGATCCGCTGTACCAACGATTCGGCCTGTGAAGCTTTTGGGAAAGGTGTCTTCACTGTTGCGGGGCTGATAGTGTTCGGCAATTCCAGCCACCACCAGCAGATCTTCGCCATCTCGGCGGGCGTAGTCGGCTCCAGTCAAACCCTGAAGTTCTGGGAACTCATAGACCATCTGGGTGGTGAGATCGGCTTTGCACAGTTGCGCAGTCCGTTCGACAAGTTGGATTGCCCTTGCATCTAGGCCGAGATGACCTGCGAGCCATGTGGAAATTGATAGGATGCGGGCCACCCGATCTGCCACTGTGCCCAAGTTTTCCGCAAAGGTGACTTTTTCGAGCTTGGGCAAGAAGTCGGCAAGCCGATGCTTACGATCTTCCTCAAAGAAAAATCGGCCATCGGCGAGGCGAGCACGGATTACCCGACCGTTACCTTTACTGATCAGTTCTGAAAAGCGCGGATCGCCGTTGCTGATCGCAATAAAAACGGGCAACAACGTTTCTGGTTCTCCCAGTTTGTGAACCGGGAAGTAGCGCTGGTGGGAGATCATTTCGGTCTTAATCACCCCTGGAGGCAGTTCCAAAAACTCTGGCTCGAAGTGGCCCAAGATCGCTGTTGGCCATTCCACCAGATAAATCACTTCTTCTAAAAGATCTTTTGGGACTTCGGCTTCGCCCTCAGCAATGGTTGCTACTTGTTGTATGCCCTCAGTAATCCGTTCCGCCCGCTCTTTGGGATCGACAAGGACAAAAGCACTGCGCAGCGTTTCCACGTAATCCGAGGCTTTGACAATGGCCACAGAAGCGGGATGGAGTACCCGATGGCCTGTGCTGAGCCGGTCTGTTTGCACCCCAGCTACACTGAGCGGAATCAGGGTTTCATCGAGTAAGCAGATCAACGAACGGATCGGGCGGGAGAAACGCAGATCCCCATCGGCCCAACGCATCAGGCGCGGCCCTTCGATGCGGTTGATCCATTGAGGCACCAATTCTGCAAGTAGTTCTGTGGTTGGTTTACCAACAATCCGTTGGCGGGCAAAGACCAGTGGGCCTTTTTCAGTTTCTTTAACCAGCAAGTCTTCAGGCGCCACCCCACTTTTACGGGCAAATCCTTCTCCTTGCGGTGTGAGTTTGCCTGAGGCGTCGAAGGCAAGGCGCGCTGGTGGCCCTTTGATTTCCTGTTCAATATCGGGCTGCCTCTCCGGCAAATCGGCGATCACAAGAGCCAGACGGCGCGGTGTTCCATAGACCCGGATCGCTCCAAAGGGCAGGTTCGCTGCGCGCAAATCTTTGTGGGCAAATGCTTCTAACTGCCGAAGTGCCCCAGGCACAAAACCAGCAGGCAACTCTTCGGTGCCAATTTCAAGGAGAAAGGTAGCCATAACAACAGATTGTCAACCTCCTCAGTCTAGCGCTAGAGGAGGATTTCTCTGTTTCCGGCCTAGGATGAGGATGGTATAAAGGAGACTCGCTCATGGAAATGCTTTCGATTGGGGCTATCGACGCCGCTCTTTTGAAGTTACCGGACTGGAAGCGCACGACAGCGGGCGAGGCCACGGCGATTCAACGGGACTACAAGTTTGCGAACTTCGTAAAAGCGATGGAATTTGTCAACCAAGTCGCTGAAAAAGCAGAAGCTGCTGGCCATCATCCCGACATTGCAATCAGCTACAACCGGGTCACTTTGACGATCACCACCCACGATGCAGGTGGGGTCACCGTGAAAGATGTTGAATTGGCTGAAAAGCTATAGTCTGCGCCTGGCTTATCGGTTGATCTTAGACAAATCGCAAAATAACTAGCTTCTGCAAGTCATCTCGGACATGAAGCACAATTCTGGCCATCGCTGATCCAAAATGCGACGGTAGTATACAGATCCATTGTTCTGGGGTAAGATTAAGTCTAACCAACGAGTGAGTCTAACAACAAGTTTGAAAAACGTTCTGGGGGGTTCAGGGGCTAGAGGTTCGCTGGGTCTTTGAACAATCAGAACCAAAAACTTGAGATTCACGTAAACTTCAACAGAATGAACGGAGATCGCATGCGAGGCTTTAAGCACACTCTCTCTTTGACAGTTGCCATCGTCGCAATCAGTGCCGGCAGCGCTGTTTCTGCCTGGGCAGAAGAGAACCCACGACCAAATCAATTCTGGTGGCCCGACCAGCTCGACCTTTCGCCTCTGCGCCGCAATGCAGTAGAGTCCAATCCTCTCGGTAAAGATTTCAACTACGCCAAGGAATTTCAAACCCTCGATCTTGAGGCCGTCAAGAAAGACATAAGAAAAGTGTTGACGACCTCCCAGGATTGGTGGCCCGCAGACTATGGAACCTATGGCCCCTTCTTCGTTCGCATGGCCTGGCACGGTGCCGGTACCTATCGTATTTCTGATGGCCGTGGCGGTGCCGGGGGCGCCCAACAGCGTTTTGAACCCCTCAACAGTTGGCCTGATAACGCCAATCTTGATAAAGCGCGCCGATTGGTGTGGCCAGTCAAAAAGAAATATGGTCAGAAACTCTCCTGGGGCGACCTTATGGTTCTGACCGGGAACGAGGCCATGGAGTCGATGGGCTTCAAAACCTTTGGCTTTGGTGGTGGCCGCAACGATGATTGGGAACCCGATCTGATCTACTGGGGGGCTGGTGCCAAGTTTCTTTCGGACAACCGTGATAAAAATGGCAAGCTTGAGAAAACACTAGCTGCGACCCAAATGGGTCTTATTTATGTCAATCCCGAGGGACCGAACGGCAACCCTGATCCCATCGCTTCAGCCAAAGATATTCGTGAAGCCTTCGGGCGCATGGCGATGAATGACGAAGAAACGGTTGCGCTCATCGCTGGCGGCCATACCTTTGGTAAGGCCCATGGTGCCACCTCAGCCAAGTGTCTTGGTGTTGCCCCGGCTGCCGAAGTAGTTGAGAAGCAAGGTTTGGGTTGGATCAACAAATGCGGAAAAGGCAAAGGTGCTGATACGACCACCAGCGGCCTAGAAGGTGCCTGGTCAGCTGATCCGATTTCGTTTACTACACAGTACTTCGACAATCTGTTTGCTTTCGATTGGGTGAAAACGAAGAGCCCCGCTGGCGCCACGCAATGGATGCCGAAAACTGCTGTAGCGATCGTTCCGGATGCCCACAATCCCAAAAAACTCCACCCGCCCATGATGTTTACGACGGACTTAGCGCTGAAGTTCGATCCGGAATACCGCAAAATTTCCACTCGATTCCGCGACAATCCAGAAGAGTTCAAGCGTGCCTTTGCAAAGGCATGGTTCAAGCTGACTCACAGAGACATGGGGCCGCGTTCGCGCTATCTGGGCGCTGACATCCCCAAAGAGGCATTGATCTGGCAGGATCCAGTTCCTGCAGTTGATTACAAGCTGGTAGATGCGTCGGATCTTGTCGGGCTCAAGGCAAAAATTCTTGCGTCTGGATTGTCAGAGTCTGAACTCGTCCAGACCGCTTGGGCCTCTGCTGCGTCCTTCCGTGGCACGGACAAACGCGGTGGTGCGAATGGAGCGCGCATTGGTTTGGCACCAGAGAAAGACTGGGCAGTGAACGATCCAGCGGAACTCGCAAAGGTTCTAAAAGCGCTGGAAGGCGTTCGCAGCGAGTTCAATACAGGCCGTTCTGACGGCAAGAAAGTATCTCTTGCGGATCTGATCGTGCTCGGTGGCACTGCAGCTGTCGAGGCTGCGGCTAAACGCGGAGGGTATGTGGTGCAAGTGCCCTTCTCGCCCGGACGCACGGATACTTCACAGGAACAGACTGACGTGAAGTCCTTTGCCGTGCTTGAACCAACTGCAGACGGCTTCCGCAACTACTTCAGCGCAAGCAACGAAAGATCGCCCGCCGAATTGCTTGTGGAGCGAGCAAGCCTGTTGACGCTCACGGTTCCTGAAATGACCGTTCTCGTTGGCGGGATGCGGGCTTTAGATGCGAATGTAGGGGACTCCCGGCTTGGCGTGTTCACCGATCGACCCGGAACGTTGAGCAACGACTTTTTTGTCAATCTCCTCGATATGTCTACCGAGTGGACGAAGTCTGCTAGCGCAAAGGGCATCTACGAGGGACGTGATCGTAAAACCAGTCGGGTCAAATGGACAGCAACCCCGGTTGACTTGGTTTTCGGCTCAGACTCGGAACTGCGCGCGGTTGCAGAAGTGTATGCGTCGGATGATGCGAAGGAGAAATTTGTGCAGGACTTTGTCAATGCCTGGGTCAAGGTGATGAACCTCGACCGTTTTGGCCTAGAGCGCTCCTAACGAGAAGCCAATCAGAGTTGGGGATTGCCATACCGCAATCCCCAACTCTGATTCTTGAAGGTCGTTCATTTTTGCGGCAGAAATTGCTCAAGATCGTGAACAAAAAAGCAGTGCTTAAAAAATCGTGCCGCCGATCATCCCAGCCAAAAGAATGAAACCGATGGTGACATTCTCGTTAAAAATCCGCATAAAACGGCCTGGATTGCTGCCAATTTTGAGTTGGCGATATTCCCGAAACCAAAGCACCCCAGCCACAAAAATAGCGGCGTAGAGTCCAGCCCCTAAGCTCATCTGATAGGCCAAGATCGCCAATAAAATCGCCGTGCCCAGAAAGAATAGACCAACGGCTTCAGCAGCGAAGCGGCCAAAGAAAATAGCACTGGATTTGACCCCAATTTTGAGATCGTCTTCTTTGTCCGAAAGGGCGTAGGCTGTATCGAACCCAAGCGTCCAACACACCGTTGCGCCCCACAAAAGCCATGCCTGGGGATCGAGATTGCCCCGCACCGCTGACCATGCGATCAAAGCAGCGAATCCCCAGGCAATGGAGAGAACCAATTGGGGAACGGGAAATACCCGTTTCGCACCTGGGTAAAGCGCAATGACGGGGACAGCCGCGACGCACAGCCAAAAAGTAAAAGTATTTAAGAAAAATGTCAGACCCCAGGCACAGGCAAGACCCACTAAACAAGTGACGATGGCGACAGGAACAGTGAGTTCGCGGCTGGCCAAAGGACGTTTTCGGGTGCGCTCCACAAGAGGATCGATGTTGCGATCCCAAAGATCGTTGATCACACAACCAGCAGCACTCGTCGCAAAGGTGCCGATCACCATGATTGCAACGAGAGCCAGAGGGGGTGCGCCGCCAGAGGCCAGAAAGACACCCCACAGGGCTGGGATCATCAAAATTAAGCGCCCCGCTGGCTTGTCCCAACGCAGAAGACGATAGATAGCGTCGGCTTTTTGTCGCCAAGTCAGGGCAGTGGTCATTGCGGTGGTTGGGGTTCAGGATTTACGGGCTGCGCTGGGATGAGATCAATAAATCGAAAATTACGAATCGAACCTGCAGCATTGACTGGGCCTTCAATTTCAAAGCCGAAAGGTCGATTCCCTCCCGGTACGCGGCGGGCAATATTGCCGTTGCGGGCAAATTCGCCTTGAACTGTGAAATTGGCAGCGCGATCATAGAGTCCGAGGGAGCCATTGACCGTCATCTGCGCTGCACTCGTGCTATAGTTCACGCCTTGAAAACTCGCTGTGCCCTTCGAAAGTGAGAAGGGGCCACTGAGTCGGTCAAATCGACCTGTGTTGGCACTGCGCACTGCCCCCTGGATTGAGCTAAAACTTCCTCCTAGAGAGGAGCCCAGAAGATCGGCTGTCCAAAGTTTGCCATTTTGGATATTGAGGGAGCCACTACCTTCAAGGGAAGCAACGAAGGCTTCGGTGGTCGCTCCCGAACCAGAGAAATTGAGTTGAACCTCTCCTTCTCCCGACAATTGATTGGCAAAGCTAGTCAACCACTGGGCAGCCAGCTGATTGATGTCGCCCCGCAGTGTGACGTTGCCTCTGGAGATACCAGAACGGACATTCGTACTTAAAGATCCAGAAAGCTTTGTCGCTCCCATGGCCAAAGAAAGGTCGTTCAATGACCAGTTACCATTGCTGAGGCGGGCTTGGGCACTTAAGTTATTGAAAGACTGATGACTGAGTATGCCATTGTCGATCTTAAGACTGCCGCTGGCTTGGAGTGTGCGCAGGAAACTGCTGCCATCGGCGATCAGCGCATCAAGGTTCAGAAGGTCAAAGCTGGCATTGAAGTTGTTCGTCGAACCACTGATCCGTCCGTTGCTTCCCCCTTCAAGTTTGAAGGCCAAACCGGATGTTCTTGCTGAAGCGCCTTCGAAACTCACTGGGCCATTCAGTTCGCTGATTCCCAAGGAGGGAATATCGATGTTGCTGAGAATCAAGTCCCCGCTCAAAGATGGGCTGGCGGCAGGGCCAAGCACGGCAAGATCTAAGTTAGAAGTGCCTGCAGTAGCCCCAAGACTCTCGATGCCAGGCACAAAACGCCCAAGCAGACCCATGGAGATCTGTTCGGCGGCTCGCAGTTTCAAACGCCACCGCGATCCGACACTGCCACTGAGATTGAGGCTCAGGGCATCGGTGTCGAGGCGGCCACTGCTAATCGAAAGGGTTGAACCATTTACGGAACCTGAAAGCGTCAAGCGCTTGGCTGGGGCGAGGCGAAGCGCGTTACCAAGGGTAAATTCATTTAAATCACTGAGATCGGCTGTGGCCTGGAGATCGCCGCTGCCCCCCAAACTGAACGAGACAGGCACACTTCCACGGGCTTGCAAACCAGAGCGTAAGCCTTTATAAAGTAGGCTTGTCGCCTCCGGAAAGCTCAAGGTTCCGTTGCCACTGACGCGCAGAACACCAGAACGAGAAACGCCTCCTTTAAGCACCAGCGCCGAACCACCTGCACGGGTGCGGAGTTGATCGAAGCTGACACCCTGGTCGTTGAGTATGACTAAGCCTTCGGTGCTGTTGAGATCCGCGTTGAAATTGCTCAGACCAAGATCCGCGCCAGTCAGATCGACCTTGCCGCTGAGTTGGTCTCCTTGCAACTTCACATCGACGTTGGCAGAACCGTCCATGCTGCGAAAGTTCCGCCGGAAGTTGCGCTGAATCCCCCCACCGATCAGATCGGAACTCAAAACGTAGCGGGCCATTTTGAGATCTAAGCCCGTGCTGTTAATGGCGAGTTGGGGGTTCTGGCGATCCGTACCGTAGCCCTCGATCACCCCATTGACACTGGCATTGGAAGCACCCACACCCATGTTGAGGTTTGCAATCGTCAGTTTCTGGGCTTCAAAGATCAATGTTCCGCGCAGGTCATGCAGAGCTTGGGGCCAGCCATCGCGCTGCAAGGTGGCATCTTGCAATTCGACTTGACCAAGAATTTGCGGTGTGTTCGCTGTTCCAGTCACATTCAGGTCGATGCGACTGCGCCCACCAAGATTGCCGACTTTTGCCCCTACCACATTGGAGAAAGCAGAAAGTTCTACGGAGTCGGAAGTGACTTTTAAGTTGAGCTGGGGATCGTCAGTACGCGTGACTGTACCTGTCGCCGTCACTTCTAGCCCTGGTTTGCCGATACGCAGTGATTGAAGTTCCCACTGTTTCTCAGAAAGAATTACCTTGCCACTCAAGCCGTCGATCGGACTACGGAGGCGAGGGTTCGCAATATTGAAATCTTGAAATTCAAACAGCCCTTCCACATTGGCCTGATCAAGGGAGCCACGCAGAGCAATTTCTGTGCGCAGCTTGCCGCTGCCCGTTGTATCTGTGACCCAAGGTCGAATATTCGGTGGAAAGAGCGCAATGGGAATATTTTTGCGCAGCGCAAACGGATCCGTAAAGCCTGTGGTCAAAGTGAGATTGACGGTCGGTTGCGCTCCTGCTTGGGCCGGAGGGACAATATTGCCTTTGATACTGGCATCCAGACCCTCGGCGATCACATGAATCGGAGCAGCAGTTACTTCGCCGCCCTTCAGAACGACTGCTCCATCAAATTTCACATCCTTGGCAACCCAGGGTGACTTGCCCAAAAGTTCCGGCCAATCCCAGTTGAGCAGGCGGGTCACCATCGACCCAGCGAGGCGTGATTCGGTATTGAGCCGACCCTTCCAAGTGAAGTCTAAATCGTAGACCCCAGTCAGTCCTTTTAAACTTGGAATGGCCTGGGTGTAGGCGCGCAAGAAACGGGGACGAAACTTTTCGGCGACAATGCGCAGATCTCCTCCTAATTTTTGCCAGTCGCCATCCTCTGAAAGCAGCAAATTGCCATCGACCGTCAAGATCGTCAGGCGCTTGCCAAGACTATTGGTGATCGTGCCCTGCAAGTTCAGCGGGATGGTAGTGCGATCTTGGCGGCGAGCACTCAAGCTCAAGTTGCTCACTTGATAGGTCTGGTTGGGTTCGACGGATTCATCGACAAAGCTCATGGTGCTGTCGAGGAGGCGAACCCCCGCTTGGCTTAGATCTACGGACACCTCTTTGGTGTTTAGATTGGCTTGGGCCAAGTCTTCTAAATTCCAGTGCCCAGTTTTGTTCCGTTTGAGATTGATCTGCGCGCCATCGAGTTCGATGGTGCGCACAGAAAGATTGCGGGTGAGCAGTGCAAAGAGATCGAGTTCGACGAACACCCCTTGGGCTTGTAATTCCAAGGTTCCATCGGGTTCGACGATGCGCAATTGATCCGCTTTGAGGCCAACTCCACCGAAAGTCTGCACGTCGAGGCGGCTGAGAACGACATCTCGATGGGTAGCTTCGGACAAAGCTTTTTGGAGCGGCTCCCGAAAGCTCTCGCTATCGACAAAGAGAGGCACCATCGCCAGAGCGATCACACCCGTAACACTTAAAGCCCCAATACCGAGTAAGGTGCGCTGAAACCAAACAGGAATGAAGGGCTTGCGGGTAAGTGCAGTTTTTTTTGGAGCAGGAGCAGCTTCGGACATCCGAGATTGTTAAAGACCCACAGCCAGTTTATCAGTGCCTTGCTGTATTGATAGAGTGCTATCTGTCCTGTGCAATATGCTTAAGTTGGAGATTGATGCACGCACCCCTATGAATACTCCGCGCAGTCAAGAAAATTTAGTGGGTTCCCTGATTAGTAACCGCTACCGAATCACTGGTTATATCAGCAGTGGTGGTATGGGCAGTGTCTTTGAAGCAGCGGATACCCGCCTTGCGGACAAAGTTGTAGCAGTCAAGGTGCTTCATCAAGGTTTGATCGGCGACAAAGATATCGTCGAGGTACTGATGCGTCGATTCGAAGAAGAAGCAAAGTTGAGTGCCATATTGGGTGGTCACTCCTGCATCATCCAAGTCACCGATTATGGGGTCGAAAATGCCCAGCCCTACTTGGTGATGGAATTTTTGGGCAAACCACCCCGCAGCAACAGCCTGACCAATCTTCTTAAAGAAGGGTCATTGCCTCCAGAGCACGTCGTCCGGATCGCCTCTCAAGTCTGCGATGCCCTGTATTATGCCCACACGATCAATACCACCATCGGCGAACGTCGGATCACCGGGGTTGTCCATCGCGATATCAAACCAAGCAACATTTTTGTGATTAAAGAGGGTGGAATTGGCGAGCGCGTCAAAGTGCTCGACTTTGGGATCGCCAAGGCGATGAGCGATATGACCATTGCCCTAGGCACGAACATGGGCTTTATCGGTACCCTCAGCCACGCCAGCCCTGAGCAATTGCGCGGTGAAGTCCTCGACGCTCGCTCTGATATCTACTCTTTTGGTGTCGTTCTCTATCAGATGTTGACAGGGAACTTACCCCTTACCCCCAAAACGGAAACCTTGCCCGGTTGGTACCAAGCCCATAACTACGAACCCCCCATTGCTCTCGAAAGCCATGTTCTCCCCCAACGCATTCCTGAGCGCCTCAGCCAAGTGGTGTTCGCTTGCCTCGAAAAAGATATCAAGAAGCGGCCAGCCAATATGCAAGTGTTAAGCGACATGCTCCGGGATTCGCTGAAGATAGACCAACCCATCCAAGCGGTGAAGCCCCCCATCGGGGCGCAAATGGTGATTGAACCAGGGCGCAGTCTGCCTCCTGAAACGCCGACTGTGGTGACGAATCCGCCACGCAAACAGCCTCAACCCGCTGTTCCTCCCCCGCTTCCAGTCGAAAACAAGTGGAGCTGGAAGTGGACTTTTTTGTCGGCTCCCATTGTGACAGTTACGCTATTTATCGCAACTGCTTTTGGTATGTGGGTCTCCGGAGCGTTCTCCAGCAGCGAATACACAGAACAGCAAACTTTAGTGATTTCACTCAGTATGGCGATGGGCGTCTTCGGCGGGGCTTGTCTCAGTGCGGTGCTCACGAAGCGCAAAGTAACCATCGAGATTATCGTCGGCTCCGCTATCGCGGGTATGCTGATCGGGCTTCTCGTCGCCGCTAACACGCCTGAATATGCCTTATCTTCTTTGATAGTACTCCCCCTGCTGTGTGCTTTTATCGGCTGGCTAGGCGCACTGCTCGGCAGCCTCGTCCAAGGCAAATCCACCTAAAATCCAGGAGTAGACAGTGCAACTGCAGGGAGATCGGCGCGATAAACGCACAAGCGGCAGCGGTGCACGGGGCATGGTGATGATGGTCGTTGCCCTCGCCATGCTTAGTGGGGTGGCGGCGCGGCTTGCTTATTTGCAGGTCGTCAAGGGAGAGTATCACCGGGAAATGGCTGACAATAACCGGATTCGTTTGATTCCGAATCGCCCTCCCCGTGGCCGAATTTTAGACCGCTATGGACAGGTGATTGCCGACAACAAACTCTCCTATTCGGTTTTCTTAGAACCACTCGAAGTCCGTGCCAAGCGCTGGCCAGAGGTTCTGGGGCGGTTGAGCACCTATGTGGGTATCCCCGAAGACCAAATGGCCAAGAAGTTGCGGGTGGCAGGCTACAGTTCTCCCTATCCCGTGCGCATTCTCCAGGGTGCAGATGCCAAACTCGTGACCCTCCTGCGGGAGCGTAGCCAAGAATTACCGGGGGTCAAAGTCGATGTGGAGTTGCTGCGGATCTATCCCAATGGCAAAATTGCCAGTCATCTCATCGGCTACACCGGGGAGATCTCTGAGGAACAGTTAGCCACCCGCAAAGATCAAGGCTACCGTCTCGGAGACATCGTCGGCAAAGCAGGAGTTGAACGTCTTCTGGATCTAGATCTCCATGGTCAGTGGGGTGGGGAGCAAGTCGAAGTCGATGCCGCAGGCCAAATCATGCGGGTGCTCGGCGAAGTGCCGACCCAAGCGGGCCAAGATTTGCGCCTCTCCCTGGATCTCTCGCTCCAAAAAGCCGCAGAATCGGCCCTCAGTGGCCATCCCCGTGGCGCAGTCGTAGCCATGGATCCGCGCAGTGGCGAAATTCTGGCCATTGCCAGCAGCCCCACCTACGACCCCAATCTCCTCTCAGGCCGCATTGCTCCCAAAGACTGGAAAGCACTACAAAGTCCAGATCGCCCCCTACTCAACCGCGCTCTACGCCCCTATCCGACCGCCAGTGCATTCAAAATCATCATGTCCGCAGCCGCGCTGCAAAGCGGCAAGTTCAATCCTGGATCGAGCCTCTACGCAGGTTCGGGGCTCAAAGTCGGCAACCGCATTTTTAAAGAGCATGATGGGGCAAGTTTTGGCAGTATTGGGTTTGTTACAGCCTTAGCAGTGAGTTCGGACGTATTTTTCTATCAAGTGGGTCTACGCATCGGCCCTGCGAAGATTGCTGAGTGGGCAACTAAGTTTGGTTTTGGCGAGCGCACCAATATTGGCTTGCCAAGTGAATCTTGGGGTGTCGTGCCGACGGCTGAATATAAAATGAAGCATTTTCATCAGCGCTGGTTTCCAGGTGACACTGCCAACTTTTCGATTGGCCAGGGCATGTTGCTATCGACTCCGCTGCAAAATGTCGTGATGGTCAGTGTGCTCGGCAACGGTGGCTACCGCCTCCAGCCCCATCTGCTACTCGGGAGTCTTCCTGCCCGCGACCTAGTCGGGCTTGCACCTAGTACCATCGCCACAGTGCGCACAGGAATGCGGGCTGTAGTGACCAGTGGCACGGCTCACAGAGTGCTCAATGGTGATGGCCTACCTCCAAACGCTGGCAAGACAGGCTCCGCAGAGCACGGACTGACCAAGGCGCGCCAAACCCATGCGGTCTTCGTCGGTTTTGCCCCCTACGAGAAGCCAGAAATTGCTGTCTCTGTATTTTTGGAAGATGGGGGGCACGGTGGCTCCGATGCAGCCCCAATTGCCCGCACAATTTACCGTGCTTACTTTGCCGCGCAACACCAAAAGGCAAAACAGGTGCAAAAAAAAGCCATCCGTTCTCAAAAGCCTGTAAGATGATGCATTGAAACAGAACATAAAGCCGCTTTCACCGATAAGGCCTAATTTTCGAAATTGAATAACCATCTCGGCCAGGAGTTGATTTGTATGAATAAAGGCGAATTGATCGACGCGATCACCAAAAAAGCGAATCTCACCAAAAAAGATGTCGAACTGATCGTCGGTGCGACCTTTGATGTCATTGTCGATGCGGTAGCTGAAGGCAATAAAGTCACCCTTGTCGGTTTTGGTTCCTTCGAACCCCGCGCGCGGGCAGCCCGCGAAGGTCGCAACCCGAAGACCCGTGAAAAGATGCTCATTCCAGCCACCGTTGTCCCAGTCTTTTCTGCGGGCAAGCAGTTTAAAGAGGCTGTGGCGAAGCCTGAGTAGGTGATGGGTGCCAAAGTCGCTGCTGTCCTAGTGAACTGGAAAAATTGGCCAGACACCCTTGCTGCTGTCGCGTCTCTAGAAAAGCAGACGCTGTTGCCGCAGATCGTTGTCGTCGATAACGGTTCGCCCAACGATTCTGAAGTGCAACTGCGTCAACAACTGGCGCGGTCTGTCACCGTGTTACAAAGTGGCCAAAATCTCGGCTGGGCCGGTGGGTGCAACCTCGGCATCCACCACGCTCTAGAGCGCGGTGCCGAATGGATTTGGTTAATCAACAACGATGCCGTCGCCGATCCGCTCGCCCTAGAAAAGCTTGTGGCCTGTTGCGAAACGGATGCTCAGGTGGCAGCTTGCGGTTCTTTGATCTATGAACTCGATGCACCGCAGGTCATCTGGTTTGCTGGCGGCAAGATCGATCTGTGGCGGGGAACAACTTCCCATGTTGGCATTGGCCAACAAGATCACGGTCAGTTTCCAGAACCGATAGCGACCGAGTACCTGACCGGTTGCAGCTTACTGATCCGTAGATCCGCCCTCGAACAAGTTGGCTTTCTCTCTGAAAATTATTTTCTCTACTACGAAGACCCTGACTGGTGCCTTAAGGCGAGAAGCCTGGGCTGGCGGGTGATGCTCGTGCCGGACTCAAAAGTCTGGCACCGTCAAGGCAACTCAGCGCGCGAGGCCGGGGGGCTTTCACCGACCCACGCCTACTACGACACCCGCAGCAACCTCTACTTTATTGAGCGCCACTGTGGGGCTTTGCAGCGTTGGAGCGCCTATGGCTGGTTCCTCCTGCGTAAATGCGCCCGCGCCCTGACTTGGTTGGGCAAAGCTGAGGAAAAAGTGCTCTTGCCAGCCACGATTGCCGGGATTCGGGATTATCTGCGTCGCCATACAGGGGTGCGAGCCTGAGATTTTTGGGCTTTTTTTCGGCACGCTAGTAAGGTTCTACTTTCTTGAAACCGATGTTCTCCGACAAAGTTGCCGACCCAGTCAAGCAAGCTGCTCTTTCCGCTTTGACTGCAGCCCTCGAAGCCCAAGGTCATCCGAGCGAATATGCACCTTTTATGGCGACGACGATTATCTTTCAAGCGGATCTCGATCTGCGCAATGCCCAAATTTCGCGCCTCGCCGGCTGGCTCAAGCAGGAGCATCCTGAGGTCTATCCCGATGCGCTGAGTTTGATCGAATCCACCCGCGAAGAATTTGAAAAGCGCGTGCGCCAAGGCTAAACCTCAAGCCAAGCTTAGTTGCACGCCGACAGAAGGCTTGGGGGCATAGGCTTTGGGTGTCTCCGTAAAAGTATCACAATATTGTCGGGCATCGCAGGAACGACAGTGTTTGCCTGTCTTCGCTTCAAATTGCTCGCGATGCAGCATATCTCTGGCCAAAGCTTGAATTTTCTCAAGGGCGAGAGCCTTTTGGGCGGCACTGGCCTCGAAACTAACAACATCCCCAGTGCGCAGATAAATATGGCTGACTGTTTGCAAAACTTGGCCGTAGCGCTGTTCGAGAGCAAGTTGATAGAGACCCAATTGCAGATCGCGTTCTAGCTCAGGCAGACTCTGCTGTTGGCGACTCGTCTTGTAGTCAACGAGGTGCAAAACCGCTTGGGTATTCCCCGTGGTCAGGCAGTCGAGGCGGTCGTAGCGCCCTGTCAATTTGAAGGTGACTTGATCCACAGTCAGTTCTCCTTCAATGCGACCCTCCACTCCAACCGGTTCTCGCCATTGCGCAAGCGGGGCAATCTGACGGGCATGATAATCCTGCAACATCCGCCAGCCTTCAGTACATAGGTCGTTGGTCAGTTCTGGATGTTTCTTGATGGCTTCGTTCCAGTGATCTTGGACGACTGCGAGACTTGGTACGCCTCTCCAGGCTGGCCAGCGGTAGACTTCGGCGAGGGCTTGGTGCAAGATTTGACCGAGAAGCGGCGCTTTGACCGGGGCACCAGGTACTTTTTTGAGAAATTTCAGCTCGTAGGACTTGGGGCAGCGTTGGTACGTACTCAGGCGCGTCGCCGAAAGCGAGAGAGATTTCATAATAGTGTCACTGTTGAACCAAGCACGCTAAATATAGCCTATATTTTTGCCTGCTATGATCTGTATGTGTAGCACAGTCCAAGTCTGGAGAGCGCTCATGAATTGGTTAGACAAGGCGAAGGAAGCAGCCAGTCATCTGGTTGAGCAAGCTGTCGATGCAGCCGAAGATTTAAAAGAGAAAGCCGTGGAAACTGCAAGCCATCTTGCCGAACAGGCTGGCGAAGTCGCTGGCGATCTCAAGGACAAAGCAGGAGAAGTCGCTGGTGACCTCAAGGACAAAGCAGGAGAAGTTGCTGGTGACCTCAAAGACAAAGCTATAGACCTGAAGGACAAAGCTGTCGAAACTGCTGGCGATCTTAAAGATAAAGCTGCCGAAACAGCGGGCACGCTCAAAGACAAAGCCATTGAAACGGCTGGGGATCTTAAAGACAAAGCGACTGAAACTGCTGATAGCCTGAGAGACAAAGCAGGGGAAGTCGCTGGTGACTTCAAAGACAAAGCCATCGATCTTAAAGATAAAGCGGCTGAAACCGCTGGAGCACTGAAAGACAAAGCGGCTGAAACTGCCGGGGATCTCAAAGACAAAGCGGCTGAAACTGCTAGCGATCTCAAAGATAAAGTGACTGGCAAATAGCGCACTCTGCAATCAACCAGGGGTGAAACCTCGATTCTTTGTAGGCTGAAACACCAGTTCTTCGTTCAACAGATCGAAAGCAAAAAAAGCAGAAAAACTCAGGTTCGAAGAATCTCTTCGGACCTTTAATGTTTTGATAAACTTTTCATTACCTGAGGTAGCTACTCTGGGGACAATTACCGGATTAGCATATGATTCAGGCTTTTATTGCTGCCTGGTTACTACTATTTCTAGGCGATTTCTTGTCTACTTTCTGCTACCACATTCCTGAACATGTCTTTGGCAAGCTACATGTTCAGAATCATCACTCTCCCCACAAAAATTTTCGCCACTACGCAGTCCTCTCCTACAACCCAAAGGTGCTTCTCGACGGCATCCTCGGTGCGCTTCCCTACGTTGTTCTCGCCTTTATTTTCTGGCCTCTCTCCGGCACTGGAGTCGTCCTCGGTCTACTATTCGGTCAGTTTCATGTCTGGTGGCGGCACACCACAGCCCTGCACTGGCAAACACCGAAGGGCATTGTTTTTCTCTGCGATCTCATCGGAATCACAACACCGGAACGCCACTGGGAACACCACAAGAATATGCATAAAGGCTTCGGAGACATTTTCTTTGTGTTTGATCGACCGAGTCGCCTCTGGTTACGGACGTTAAAGCGCCTACGTCAAGGCCGTCGTCTTCTGGCCGCTTAAGTTTTTGGGATAGAAATAATAAAGTGCTGCTGCGCAAAGCGCTAGAAACCCAGCGATGGGGCCAATCAATTGGATGCCTAACGGGTGCGCCGATGTGTAGCCAAAAGTGGATTGTAAAAACCCAAGCAAGCTCGCCGCCAGACCGTAACTCATCTTAATTAATAGACCTTGAACTCCAAAAAAGAGCGCTGTTTTCGAGGTGCCTGTCTTCAAAGCATCTTGCTCGGCTTGTTCAGCAACAATTGAATTTTGTAGCGAAGAAAGAATGCCTAAAGGCAGTCCGAGCAAAGCGAACACAATCTGCGCCCAAGTAGTCGGCGCGAAAGGCCCAACTTTAAAACCAATGGTTGCGAGTAAAGGTAAGATAACTGCGAATAAAAGACTAGAGATCAGCATCATTCGGCGCAGGCCCAGGCGTGGTGCGAGCACTCGAGTCGTCCCAACAGAGATCAATGTTGTGACAGAGAGAATACCAAAGTAGACCCCCACTGTCTCTTTTGGCTGATTCAACAGCACCGTCACGAAGTATGTCACCGCATTGCGTACCATCGAAAAACCTAGCCAGAACAAAAACAAGGCAGCAACCAATAGTTGAAAGCCTCGATTGCGCTCTAGAATTGCCCCCATCTCTTGCAAGGAAAAGCGCTGTTCGGAACGCGTTTCTACAGAGCGTACCGACAGACTGGCCAAAATCATCAGCACCATGGCGACATTGAGAAAGCAGAGCGCAGCGGTTTGAAGGCTACCAGAGAGAAACTCAATGGCCTTTCCTGAGAGTACTTGACCGATCAGCACACCAGTCAAAATCCACAGTGTTTGGTTATTCGTGAGCGCGACTTGCTGGTTAGGGGTAGGCGCAATCTTTGGGATCAGCCCTAGGTAAGGAACGATAAAACAGGCCTGTCCTAGGGTCATGATCGGGAGCATGCCAAAGAGAATCACGCTATTCCAATCGCTCTGGCCTGGCTGGGCCAAAAAAAATAAC
Source organism: Gloeobacterales cyanobacterium ES-bin-313 (assembly GCA_014379585.1). GTDB lineage: Bacteria > Cyanobacteriota > Cyanobacteriia > Gloeobacterales > Gloeobacteraceae > JACMLN01. Next base: position 31,870 of record JACMLN010000130.1, read on the forward strand.
GACATCCCAACCGAAGCAAAAACGAACCCGCCCAACCCCATAAAGAGCCAAGGCTTGCCCGTGCGTTCTGCCCCAAAACCGATCAGAGGATTGCAGAGGGCTTCGACGATGCGGGCAAGCAGAAAAGCATTGCCATAGACCTCTGGCTTAACGAGGGAAATGCCTTTGTCCGGTGGTGGCACAAAGAAAAATGTGAGCCACGTCTGTAAAAAAGTATCCGTAATCGTGTAGCCTGCAACCCCCAAGAGGTAGGGCCAAGTCTTTTTATTTGTATCCATATTTGGGCGTGCCGTGTCGTGTCTCTACAGCAAAATACCCTACAGATGGGTAAGAAAGGTTAAGCGAGGGGTAGGCAACGGGCTAGAAAATTTGGGGGGGCAATTTCGATGCGATGCGAGCAATGTTCAACAGATCGCGGGGACTCAGCTGGTTGATAGCAGGCTGAGAACCTTGCATCTCTAGGATGGTCTGACCGTTGGCAACCACTGTAAGCACATTGCCAGTTTTCTGCACTTGATAAGGCCCACTTTCACACCAGCACCGTTCGCCATCGATAGCCGTTCCTTGGTGTTCGAGGAGGCGTTCAATGATTTCCACAAAACCCCGTGTTTTGAGTTCGCACAGTGCCATTAGGGTTTGACCTTCGGTGGAACCAGTTCGACGGTCACATTTGTCGATTGGCCAGGTAGTGGCGGCAGAATAGGTGTCTCAGTGAACGCCGAAAACGGATTGTTGGAGAGCCAATTTTTGGTCACTTCTGCTGCCATATAGCCGATCTGAAATCGATAAATCTGGTCAGCTTCCGCCTTCGAGAGCGCTGCATCCTGCTCTTCGGAGCGCCCTGCATCGATTAAGGTGCGAATTTCAACGCGACCATCTTTAATTTGCCAAAGCTCCACTTTGCTGTAGGAACTGAGTTTGTTGTTGCTGCCCTGCTGCCGAGTCAGCATGTCCACCCGCGCCACCGCTAACGCTTTAAGACCCAAATAATCAAAAAAATCTCTGACCAAGGCAACATCTGGACGGTCGTGGTCGAGGATCTCGTAGAGGGGACGGGCGATCTTGCGCACCACAGGCATCACTTCGTCGCGGTTCAAGAAAACCAGCGGCTTGACCTGGGGAAAAGCTTGATTGCGCACCAATCCTTCCGCAAAGCTTTGGGCAAGAAGATCCGTTGTTGGCAAGGAACCAACCCCCACTAAGCCAACACGGGTCCATTCTTGAGGCGTAATCAGCTTGATGAGGGTAGCGCTGAAGGGCGTCTTAAGGCCGGAGACGAGCCAAATCCGCGACTTATGATCGCTATAGCCTTCGCGGGAGATCGTGAGCGGCCAGCGGCCGGGCGGCAGTCCCTCAAGCACAAAACTGCCACTGGCATCCGTCGTGACTTGCTGTTGCCAAAGACGCACGGTGGCGTTGGGTAGGGGATTGCCCTGTTCATCGCGGATTTGGCCTAGCAGTGCCGCATTTTCGGTGGATTGAAGTTGGCTAGGGGGCTTGGCAGAAACTTTCGCTGGAGCCGCAAGGACAGATGGAATCCAAAATGTCAGCCCAATCAGTAGCCAGGAAGTGAAGCGAACCATAGACCTTAAAGCCGAAAGCGATTTTATCGATCGTAGACGTTAGGGACGACGATTGGTGCCCGAGTTGCGCGCATCCTGGCGACCGAGTTGATAGACCCCAGACCCAATACTGAACAAGACTCCCATCGCCAGTGCCCAGCTTTGCCCCAAGGTAGCGCTCAAGATCACGAACACAAACACTGAAGCAATCAGGGCCGGGATCACACTCAAAATCGAAGCAAAAAGCAAATTGCGCTCCTCCCAACCGGCAGGTCGGCGCTCCAACGTCTCTTTGTTGTACATCGAACGATCCATCTCGTTCAGCCAGAGACCACACAGATCGACGAGCCGATTATTGAGCTGCCAAAAAACAAGATAAAGCGCAAGGGCCCACAGACTCACGCCAGCGAAGAGAACAGGGGTAATACCAAGCTTGTCGAGTAAAAATTCGATCATGCTATTACACATTCACTTTAGATAGACTCCAGCGTACACGCATGCTGCTAATACAGAAAATTTACACGCCTTAAGAGTGAAAGATGTGTTAGGAAATGCCAGTCGGGAATTCAATATATTTGGAAGGCACATGCTCTGTCAGCCACACCCCATTGTCCGCACAGAAGAACTGGTGCTCATCCAGATGCATTGCTTCAGCGCGAACTTCTAAAACGGCTGGTTTGCCGTGGCGTTGTCCAACTTTTGTGGCTGTCTGGATGTCAAGAGCAAGATGGACATACTGGCGGCTACCACGTAGTAAGCCCTGGGTACGGATCGAATCCAAAAACCTTGTTGCTGTCCCATGGAAAAGCAGATTCGGCGGCTGTTGAAGCTGCAAAGCAAGATCTACTTCAATCGAATGGCCTTGATTGGCACGTATCTTCGTCTTGTCTTCGTTGAAGATGAATCGCTGCTTGTCGTTGGTTGCGACGATCTGTTCGAGCAAGGGGAACGTCAACTCCGTTCCCCTTCGATTGATCAAAGTGATCAGTTGATCGACCTTTGCCCATCCTTGCGGATCTAAATTAAGACCAATTTCTTCTGGCTTGTGGCGAAGCACAAGACTCAGAAACTTGCTCATTTTAGTATTTCCTGAATTCACGCTTTGGCTCGACCCCTGGATCGTTTCTTTGCTAGCACTCAGTCCTGTTCGCTGCGTTGAAAGGCAGCAGGGCGGGCTGTGAGATTCTCGTTGTCAAGTTGAACGACTTCGATGTGATTAAACAGCGTCGTCACGAAGGAGAACAACAAGAACGGGAGCGAGACCACCATCACGATGCCAACTAAGGAGAAAGCAATGATCGGCTGGCTGCCCATCAGGCCAACAGAAAGGGCCAAGCTCAGGAAAACAATTCCGAGCCAAACAGCAACTTGTCCATAAATGTCTCCAAAGGACAACGTGCATTTAAGTTGATATTTTTTGGTGAATCTTTCGAGTGCGTGCATGGTTCTTCCTCCCTCACTCCAGGATGTCCCCAGAGGTACTTAAATTCTAGAGAGTTTATGGAAGATGATGAGAATTATTGCGATATATTTCTAGGTTTCTGACAGGCTTGAACGATCTGCTGGGTACAATCGCGGGAGTGACGATCCGAATAGGCGACGATGATCGAGGCTCAGGCGCTCCGCAAATCCTTTAAAAATGTCCCTGCTGTTCAAGGGGTGAGCT
>JACMLN010000131.1 GCA_014379585.1 Gloeobacterales cyanobacterium ES-bin-313
AGAAGCTGATACCCCATTTATCAAGGTCGCAACGATTCGCATCCCAGCCCAGAAGTTCGATTTCCCAGAACGCCATCGTCTTGATGAAGGGATTGCTTTCTCACCTTGGCATACGTTACCTGAGCATGAACCGGTGGGTGGTCTGAATCTAGCGCGCAAAAAGATCTATCTCGAAACGGCCAAGTTTCGGCACACCCATATTGAACAGCGTCTCAGAGAGCCACAACCTTACAGCGCTGTTCTGGACGACCCGCAGTAAGCAAGAACAGGCATCTTGTTTCAAGCACTTCGCCTGAACTGGATCTAAAAAACTGGACAACTCGCTAAGTTATGTTCTCACTTCCTAAACTGGTAATGAGAGGAAGCATCCCATGGCGCAATCTCGTAAAAAGTACAGCTCTGATGCCAAAGCAAAAATTGCTCTTGCAGCCATCAAAGGTGAGCACACCATCGGCTGTTCGCCAGTGTGAGTTATTGGATTTGCCGCGCTCCAGCATCTACTACCAACCTGTTGCTGCGTCGAATGAGGATTTGCATTTGATGAAACCTCTGGACAAGCAATACCTGCAACGCATCGGGCGCTACGCGTGGTGGCGCGGAATTGGAGGGGGATTGGGAGAGGTTTGGATTACCGATGGGAGGCACATTAGGTTTAGATGCCTCAGTCACTCATTTCGATGACGAATCGGTATCAACTAAAAGAAATTTAATGTCAGCCCAGAGCTTAACACATTTTGGGCTATTTTTATATCCCTGATTCCTAATATTCAACACTTCTAATTTTCTATATGTTGCTCTGTTCAAGAATTTCAAGCCTCCTATTGCATTTTTTGATTTCAAGACAGTCCATAAGTAATTTCATCTAGGTATAAACATTGGCACGCAATACAAAATTTAAGTGTGCCACTAAGTTAGTTTTCAAGTTGGATTGGGAATTATGTTTATACCAAAAATGATGAACGCTAAATGTGAGTTAGGAGATTTTCAAATGCTACAAGATCAATTGATGTTATTCACTCACATTCCCAAAACTGGAGGAACCTCTTTTAAGCGCTCTGTTATAGATGCAAACATCTCAAAAGGTTCAATTTACAACTATTATGGGATGAATGGATTGCTCAAGGACAATCTTGACGGGTGCAAGTTTGTTGAAGGCCACTACCCTTATGGTATTCATAAGCTAATCTGGAAGAAATGCGTGTATATTACACTCCTTAGAGAACCACTAGATCATGCAATTTCTTACTATTATTTTATCAAGCAGTGCAATTATCCAAATTATAAACATCCAAAATTACGCGAAGTAGAAACACATAGCCTCACCGAGTTTTGGAACCTTCCACACAATCGAAATCTGCAGACGAAACTCATTGCTGGAATTCCCGTTTCAAAGTTTCTCCCTGATGGATCAGATGAATTATTATCTGCAGCACTCAGTCGTTTAAAGAGCAAGTATCTTTGTTATGGAATCTTAGAAAAGATCGGTCTTTTTGAAGCGCAAGTCAGTGCATTGTTTGGGTGGAATTACACCGAAATTTACGAGCAATCCAAGAAGACAATTTGCAGGCCAAAAGTCCAAGACTTAAAATCAGAAGAGATAGACAAGCTGAAATCATCTCTAAGCCTCGATATGAGGCTATATGCAGATGCAAAAATGAATGTTGCTCTTGGAAATTCGATCAATACTTCTTTGCTGGATCGCAAGATAAAGTGGGTACCTGAAGCCAGACAGTTAACTCATTTCTGCTCTTCTCTACTGCAGTGGTAAGTAAGCTGGCCTATTTAAACCTTGTATTTGAAACCTTGGGTCGCTTCTGTGCGGGATTTTGACCTGCAAGGGATCTCAGGTTTTGTTGCACCGAGCAACCTAGTGGGTTTTCTCTAACCACTGCTTTTTGCTATGGATTGACATTCATGCGGATCCTCTGTAGCCACATAGCACTTCAATCGCTCTATTTCAATGTTGAGCCAGACAATTTAAGCTTTGTTTTTAGAACAATAAGCTCCTGCAATTTGTCCGGTGAGAAAAGTGTCCCATCTAGGTTGAAACTAGACCACTGGCCATTGGCAATATAATAAAAGCTGTCCTTGGCAATCACACCCAACGTTGGGTCGCTGAAAAGGTTGTTGTTCATCTCGATGATCTCCGAGCGCTCGATGCGTTTCCCAGTATTGTCTAAGTACAATCGAACAACACGATTGGGCTGAATCCCGTTCTGTAAAGCAATCAGAGTATTTTCAAAGCGCACAAGACAATCTGTGCCTACCATAATGGTTTCTTTTGGAGTTGTCAGCTTTGTGAGTTCTTTTGTGGCAAGATTCAAGGAGAAAATACCAAGGGCGTAATCAGCGATGTACAAAGATTTTTCGTCATCAGAAAAAGCGAGACCTTGAGGTGAAAGTAGCTTTCCTGGCGCTAGGAATGCAGAGATCTCATCAGATTTGATGTCGATTTGATAAAGGCTTCTGGCCTCGGTGTCTGAGATATAAACATTACCTTTGCTGTCCAGTGCTAAGTCATTAAAAGCGTGTTTTTCGCCAGGGATAATCATCAAATATTTCTTGATCAACTTGCCATCGGTCAAGTCGTACTTGTAGACGCTAGAAAAACCTTTCTCTTCGGGGCGAAACCCGTTCATTTCAGGGAGTGCGGAACTCAGTGCCCACAGAATGCGCTGCTTTGGATCCACTTTGAGCGCAAGCACTGCCCAAATACCATCTTGACCTTCAGCAATGAAATCCTCAGCTTTGCCAGTCTCATCGATACGCAGGATTTTCCGTCGATGGACGCTACTGATATAGAAACTCCGTTCGGCAGGATCGTAGGCGATACCTTCTGCCACCAAATCTTTTTGGGGGACGGAGAAAGCAAACTGACTGCTGGCGACTGATTTTTTCAACTTGGTGTGTTGAGCGAGGAGCTTTTGAAAGGGCTTTGAGCCTTTCAGGGAGGCGAGATCGGGATTGTCCACTAAGTCGAGTTGGATCTTCAAGCGGATCAACTGCTCCAACATTTGAAGGGCTTCCCCTTTCAGGCCATTGCGTGCCAAAGCTCCCGCCAGTTGTAACTTCAAGCCTGCATTGTCTGGCCAAAGGGCTACTGCCTGACGCATATTTTTTAGATAGACTTTATAATCTTTTTGGCGGTAGGCAGTGATGCCTGCCACGTAGAAGTCGTTTGCCTTCTGAATCTCAGCGAGTTGGGCTGTTGCCCCAGATTCCCAACATAGGGTAGCCAGCAGCCCGGGAATCAATATTTTTTGCCAAGAGAATCGCTTCACGCCAGTCCCAAATCAACTTGCTTATTTTGCCCGAAGATCGGCAGCTTTGCACAACAGCGGCTTCGCTTCTGAGAATGATCGAAACTGAAATACTTGCGCTGCAGGAGGGAAACTTTGTCCGTTTTCGTCTGTAACCTGCGAAGTTTGAGGATTGGTACGCAGGATTCAAGTAGCGCCATTTTGCCAGCGGGCTTCAGCCCGCGCCAGAGCCGCCCGAACCTGCATAAATCCAGTTCCACCGTAACTATTGCGGGCAGCAACAATCGTCGCTGGTTCAATGGCGGCATAGAGATCGGCTTCGAAGGCAGGGTGAAAGGTTTGCCAATCTGCGATGGAGATCTCTTTCAGCAGTTGACCTGTTGTGATGCCATGTTTGACGATGCCACCGATCACGCCGTAGGCTTCTCGAAATGGAATCCCTTTCCGTACTAAGTAGTCCGCAGCATCAGTGGCATTGGAGTAATCTTCGTTCACTGCACCAGCAAGACGCTCAGGATTGAAAACGATACCTTCCCTGAGGAGAATTGTCATTGCTTCTAAGCACTGTTTCACCGTCGAAACCGTATCAAAAAGTCCTTCTTTGTCCTCTTGGAGGTCTTTGTTGTAGGCGAGGGGCAGTCCTTTCATGACGGTGAGCAAACCAACGAGATGCCCAAAGACCCGTCCACTTTTGCCACGCACCAACTCAGGCACATCCGGGTTTTTCTTCTGGGGCATCAAACTCGAACCCGTGGCGCAGCGGTCGGTGAGCGTCACAAAGCGAAATTCTTGGGAAGCCCAGAGAATCACTTCTTCAGAAAGGCGGCTGAGATGAACAAGGACCAGGCTAGAAGCATTGAGAAATTCGATGGCGTAGTCGCGGTCGCTGACACTATCGAGGGAATTTTCGCTGACGGCATCAAAACCCAAAAGTTGGGCGCTGAAGTGGCGATCAATCGGCAGGACGGTTCCCGCTAGGGCACCTGAACCCAAGGGAGAAATATTGACCCGCTTGCGGAGTTGGGTCAGTCGCTCTTGATCCCGCTCGGCCATTTCGACGTAGGCGAGTAAATGGTGGGCGAGGCTGATCGGTTGTGCACGTTGGAGATGGGTATAACCCGGTATCAACGTTTCCACGTTTTCTTTGGCCAAATCGAGCAAAATGCGCTGGAAGTCTCGCAGCATTTCAACAACGCTATCGATCTCAAAACGCAACCAGAGGCGCAGATCGGTACCGACTTGATCGTTGCGGGAGCGACCCGTGTGCAGTTTCTTGCCCACGTCGCCAACTATTTCCACCAAACGGCGCTCGACGGCATAGTGAATATCTTCGGACTCGATCCCTGGTTGAAATGCGCCGGACTGCCACTCGCTGCGGATCTGCTCTAAGCCCGCCACCAGCGCCTGTGCCTCAGCGTCGGCAATGATGCCTGTGTGGGCAAGCATTTTCGCCTGGGCGACTGACCCAGTCAGGTCAAATTCGATCAGAGCAATATCGAAGCCGATACTGGCGTTGAAGCGATGAATGGCTGGATTGAGACCCTGTTCAAAGCGTTGGCTCCAGGGAGTGGTCATAGAAATTGAAAAGCGCTGCACTCTCTAGAATAGGCATGCAACCGGAGTACGTCCACTTTTGGCCACTGAGAACCGAGTACCCGCAGATTCTTCAAAATAGGCATATCGTTGATTTCCTGCTCTGGTTTCGCCGTTTAGATCCCCAAAAAGTTAACTCGATAGTGCCAGAATTGCTGCTGAAGAGAGCGTTAAGCAGGTCATAAAAACAAAGACAAGAATTAAAAACTTCACGCCTGTTTTCAACCAAGATCCTCCGTACACAGTTTTCATCGACCAATAAAGATAGATACCGAAAACAAGCGGAGTCCAAGAAAATAGCTCCCATTTGCCAGAAAATATGTTCTTGAGTAGCAACAAAAAAGCAAATGAATGATA
>JACMLN010000012.1 GCA_014379585.1 Gloeobacterales cyanobacterium ES-bin-313
AACTGATCCATCCCACTCAATCACCACCAAGGAAGATAGGCAACGGCGACACCGATCTAACACTTTCATCCTTGGCATCTCCCTACCAGACACATAGGGCAAGGGTTCCACACGTCGATTGCAAATCTACTGCGCAAAGCGTGGGATTAAGTATGGCAAATATATGTAAAACTAGAGATCTGGCAATCTAGGTAGCTATGGCTCTGTCACTCCAAGCCCAACTTCAACAACGCTACTGTTTGACTAGACTTCTCGGAAATAACGGGGAACGCCGTACCTGGCTTGCCACTGACGAACAGACTAGCTCCCAAGTGACCCTCAAAACGCTCTACTTCGGCCAAGACCTCGACTGGCAGCAATTTGAGCCTTTTGAACGTGAACTTCAGATCCTACCCAAACTTGACCATCCCTTGATCCCGAAATTCCTCGATACTTTTTGGCTAAAGGAACCGGAAGGCCATTATTTCTGTATCGTTCAGCAGTTCATACCAGGCGTTTCTCTGGCTGAACGTTTAGTGAGAGGAGATCGGTTCGACCGTATGCAAGTCGAAGCATTGGCAAAGGATTTGCTGGGAGTTTTAGACTATCTACATTCTCAAGACCCGCCGCTTGTACATCGGGACATCAAGCCGAGCAACCTCATTTGGGGAGATGATCAGAAAATTCACCTCATTGACTTTGGGGCAGTTCAAGTGATGGGCCAAGAGGAGCGCACTCTCACAGCAACTGGCACTTTCGGATATATGGCTCCCGAACAGTTTGTCGGTCGAGCAACGCCTGCTTCGGATCTCTACAGTTTGGGAGCAACACTGATACAACTCTTGACTGGGCAATCACTCATGGATCTATCTGGCGGCGCTAACAATTTACATTTGCCTCAACATTCAACCTTAAATGGTTGGCTAGGGTATTGGCTAGAGCGAATGGTTGAGCCAGATTTAAAATATCGATTCTCATCCGCTTCGCAAGCCCTTGCAACTTTTGAGAGAAAGCAAGAAGGAATTGTGGTTTCTCGCGAAACACCGCCGTCCTCAATACAGCGATTCATCGTGGAAGAATGTAATGACGAGCGCTTACGGGTGACTTTAAGTTTGAGGAACACCCCCCCGTATATGTATAGAACCAAGGCTAATGCACTCGGTATATTCGTAGCGAGTGCATTTGGTAGTCTATTCTGGTTTAATCATTTCGGGCCTTTAATTGCTGCTCTCTCTGCAATGCCCACCATCATTTTAGCTGTATTTAGTTGTCTAATTATCCTCCCTCAGGGCAAAAAGCAAGTGAAAATTGGTGATGGATACTGTCAAATAAACAAAAAAACATTTCCACTCCAACCCCAAACTAGGTTAATCATTATTGAGCACGAGACAGAGACAAATCCGAAGCAAATTCCAGCAAAAATATTACAATTAAAAGATGGAAATACAGGAAAATTTGAACAATTCAAGGTACGTCTCAAAGAGGAAGAGTTAAGTTGGCTACTAGGCCAGTTCCAAATGCGCAGGGAACGAGCCAATCCCGTGACGGAGATTTGAAAGATGCTCTGGCAAGCTGGAGAACGTTTTCGAGATCGCTATCGACTTGTACATAAATTAGGCGCAGCAGGTAATCGACAAACTTGGATCATAGAAGAAGAAACAAATCTACAAAAATATGTCCTTAAGGCACTTTACTGTGCTTCTGAGGAACAATTCTGGCAGGATCAAAAACTTTTTGAACGAGAAGCAATTACTCTAAAAAGCATCGCTATCTCCAATGTTCCTAAGTTCTTTGAAAGCTTCTGGCTAGAAATGAAAGAAGGAAGCTATTTCTGTCTCATCATGGAATATATTCCAGGTGAATCTCTTGCTGATTTAATTACGAATACTGGCTCACTGCCACTTTCAAGAGTGAAAGCAATTGCAGCAGAAGTTTTAGAAACTTTGGAAGTGTTACATAGCTACGCACCACCTGTTATACACCGCGATATCAAGCCTGCTAATTTGATTTTGCGCACAACAGATCAACAAATTTGCTTAGTAGATTTTGGATCAGTGCAGACTGACGCAGCAGCAGGGCGAACATTTACTGTAGTAGGCACATACGGCTATATGGCTCCTGAGCAATTTTCTGGTGCAGCCACACCCGCGTCTGATTTATATAGCTTAGGGGCGTCCTTGTTGTATCTACTAAGCGGGTTAGATCCATCAGATTGGCCAAGAAAAGGTTTTCAAATCATCTTGAATGATCAGATGATTCATGATCGTTCCTTCCGATTATGGCTTACACAATTGTTAGAACCTAATGCCGAAAAACGCATTCAAAGTGCATTATTAGCACAACAATCTCTTCAAAAAGTCGGAGACACCTTAGGATTAAGTCAAAAACAAAAAAAAGCTCGATTTAAGACTCCAGACATGAAGCTTGAAATTTCACCTAACAGACTGCAAGTCGATGTTGCTTCAAATGCTTCTGGCAATAAGTATTATACTATTTTGAATCCGATATTTATAGTTATAGCAGCATTAATAATTTTATTCCCATTCTATATACTGAGTCATATGGATAGCTATAAAGCACCAATACCTGTGCCATTTTCCATACTTCTTTTACTAGGAGTTGTATTTTATATTGTCCAGCCTGTGCTATCAAGTATTCGTAGTGAGAAGTTGATATTCGAGAAAGGAAAGCGTGAATATATTGTCTCTTGGGGATTCTTATTTCGCAAGTCTTACCCATTGAATAAGTCGTTTGAGATCGCCGTAGATCCCTCTTATTCTGATTCTGTTCGATTCGTTACGCTGATTAGCGAAGGAGGCCGCCAATTTCCGCTTGGCCATTTCAATGAGGAAGATGCAGAGTTGTTGGTCAAAGAACTGCAAAAGTGGCGGGAAGATAGCGCACCATAAGCCTCATACTCGGTAGCCTACGCTCTGGCGCAACGATGTTACGTGACAGAGGCTGAAACCCTTTTCTCAAGCACTTATAAGCTCATGCTGATTCAATAAGACACCTCCAGACCTAGCCCCAGTTCAAGCAGCAGCGGCCAGGCCGCAACATCGAGGGCAGCAGCAGCAGTGGGGAGATTCCAAATCGGGTTTATCTGAACCCGCTCCATGCGAAAAACGTCACTGAGGAAGTACGATTATCTAAAGCTGCCTAACAGCAATAGGCGCGATATCTTTTCTGAAAATCAACGCTTATGTACAATAGGCTATCAGTGAAAGCCATAATGGACGAAGGCGGAGGAGATTATTCGGTCGTTGACCTCTGGGTCGATGGCAAGAGACTCGTGGATATGGTTCGTGAATACGAAACACCGCTTGCCAGAGCAGAACTGTATGAAGACTGTGATGGGGATATCGAAGAAGACGATATACTCTACCTAGCCGGAAAACATCAAGGGCTACCAATGGAAGAGTTTTTGCCTCCAGCACGTCACTTCTTTGGTGAGGCGATTTCACCCCAATATTACTTGTTTGGTGTCTATAAATATGCTGATAAGCTTCCACTATTGGACTGCACCAGTGGGATACTTGGGAGTTGGCCCCTCCTCGCCCGTATCACAACTGACAATGAAAAAGTGATATGGTCAGACTTTGAGCAATTTTACAGAAGTCCTGAAAACAAGAACGAACACCTGCGCTGGAACTACGATGGCTTCGGTTCTTTCGTATTTGAAAGAAAGCAATACGAGACTGCATTCCTCAATCCACAATTATAGCGTCATGCATCCTGAGCAATTCACAGATTATCAAAGAATAAGCAGGGCTGGCTCGCGAACAGTATAAGGATCAACTCCCTTGTCCCCTCGGCCAAAAAGGCTCAACAGAAACAGGGTAAGGCAGTCGTCAGAGTATATTCTCAAGAGAGTCTGTCCCAACGAAGAACTCGGCCAGGATGAAGTGGTGGAACACGAAAGGATCATCTATAGCGAAACTCATGACCTACCCTCCTCCCAGGTCATAGCCCTCTACAAAGCCAATGGCTGGTCTGCGGCAAACAAACCCCAACGCTTACTTGACGCACTTAAGAACTCCCATTCCATCATCTCCACTTGGGATGGGGAGACGTTGATCGGCCTGGGTAACGCTATCTCGGACGGCCATCTGGTTGTGTATTATCCACACCTACTTGTGCTGCCGCAATACCAGGGTTGCGGCATTGGCCAGGAGATCATGCGTTTACTCTTGGCCAAGTACGAAGGTTTTCACATGCACATGCTTACCGCAGATGCCCACAGCATTGGGTTCTATGAAAAGTGCGGATTTGAGAGGGCAGGACAGACTGAACCTATGTGGATTTACTCTGGGCAGGAGCACTAAGGATCCTTCCTCCAAATTCCACCTATAGAATCTTTGGGCAACAGCAGCAGCGGCAACACTCTACCGATCCTGGCCAACAACAGCCATCCTTCAAAAGCACTCAGAGCCTATACCCTGGCCATCCACAATGAGCGCAGCGGCAAGGTAAGCCAAGACTAGGCGCACAACCAGCACCGGCCAGCCACCGAGGGGAAGAGGGGACGAGGGTGCAAGCGCGATCAGTCAAACCGCTTTAGATACTCTTCAAGAGCAGTCCGCATATGCTCCGATTTGGTTCCCTCTAAAGCCTCTAGCCTGTCTACCAAAGACTGAGGCAACCGAACGCCTAATTGCTTCATCGTTTCCCCAGGCGCAACCGCTGGCCATCGCGTTTTTGCAGACGCTTCCAGGATGTTTGGGTTGCCAGGTTTTCGCTTTTGTTCTTCCATATCTCAAGATATAGCATTTTACCTGCTAAACACCTAATTAGCTTCACTTATCATTCGTCGCCAAATCATAGGAAATCGCAATCGCAAACACCCTAAAAATCATTGTAATTACCTGCTAAACACATTATTATATAAGAGTGAAAGGAAAAGGCAAGCGGAGCCAAAAGACACCGCCCACACTCCACGGGGAGAACGGAGCATAAGCCCTGAGCGTACCGGAACTTACCAACCCAATCCTTTTCAAACCGTCCATCAAGTCCAAAAACGAAAGCGACCTACCCCGCCAAGAGAAAGCCGCTTCCGCAATCCACCCATCCATTTCTGGAGGCTTTGATCAATATGACACAACTAGAATTTTCCGAACTCTCAAACCAAGTGATCCAAGCTCTCGATGCCGATCCTTTTGGTGCTGAATTTGCCACCCTCGATCAACGCTACAACCAAGCACTTGATGAACTACTCAGCGAAGCGCGACTAGCACGGCTTGAAGCAGCCTACGAAGCCACCCAAGACTACTGCCACACTTGCACTTACGCAAGCTTCTAATCATCACCACCGGGGGGCTTCAATGCTCCCCTTAATAAGCTTTGAGGACTCCAACCATGTACCACTGCCATCACTGCGACACCTACTTTCAAGCGGATCTGCTCAATCAACTTCCGAGCGGTCTTCCCGTCCACCGCTGCGGTCACGTTCCCAAGAAGTTGACCCAAACCGAAGCCTCGCCATTTCTCGCTCTCGTTGTTAGCCATGGCCGTCGCACCCTCGAACGGCTCTTTAACCGTAGTTAAGACCAAACATCCCCCACCTTCTCAGCTACTTGCAAACCTTCACAGGACGACCAATACAGCACTTGAACACAGTGGTGATCCAGGGGTACATATTGAGAATCAATTCCAGCCTAGACTGAGGAGTCGATTTTGAGAATTCTTATTTGAGACTCTTGAGAAAGATATAGTTCAAGACGTTTTTTATGTTCTTTCAGGCGTTTCTCAGTCAGGATCATCACGGATACCCTACTTGCTCTTGACTTCGTTACCAGCCTTCACGGGACATAGAATTTCTGAAGAAATCCCTAAAATGCGCTGGCAGTCGGACGAACAATGATTTCATTGACATCAACACCCTCCGGTTGAGCCACGGCGTATAAGACAGCTCTGGCGATCGCATCTGGAGTCAACGCAGTTTTGCGAAGTTCTTTTAAAAAGCCTTGCGATGACTCATCTGTAATATCAGAACCGAGTTCAGTTTCGACGACTCCTGGAGAGATAATTGTGACTCGAATCGTTTTTGATTCTTGCCGTAGTCCTTCAGAAATTGCCCAAACTGCGTACTTGGTCGCGCAATATACGGCAGCAGTAGGTCCGACCCAGTGGGCAGCGATCGAGGCAGTATTGATAAACTGACCGCCGCCTTGAGCTTCCATGATGGGCAGTCCCGCCGCAATGCCATTCAGGACACCATTGATATTGACGTTAATCATTTTGTCCCACTCGTCAACCTTTAGAGCATTCATAGGGGACAGAGGCATAACACCTGCATTGTTAAAGATGACATCGATACGTTCAAACTTCTCTTTGGCAAAGTGAATGAACGCATTCATATCCTTGCGATCGGTGACATCTACGGCTTTGAATTCGGCTATTCCACCGGATGATCGGATAGCTTCAACAATCTTTTCAAGCTTTTCAGTTCGTCTTGCGCCTAAAACAACTTTTGCCCCGTTTTGAGCCAGCAACTTGGCAGAGGCTTCACCGATGCCGCTACTCGCTCCGGTGATGGCAATAACTTTGTGCTCTACATTTAACATGATTGGTTTTCCAGATATTGAAGTAAGGTTGTTGTTGAAGTGAAGTAAGGCTGAATTAAATCGACTGACCGCCAGAAACTTCAATGCGTTGTGCATTCACCCATTGGTTGTCTTCAGAAAGTAGCGATGCGATCGCGCCACCAATATCATCGGGCAGACCGACGCGACCCAATGCCGTTTGTGAAGCTAAGTAGTGATTCACATCAGGATTATCCCGCACAGAACCACCTACAAAATCAGTTTCAATCGCGCCAGGAGCAACCGTATTGACTGTGATTTGTCTGGTTCCCAGTTCTTTTGCCAGGTAACGAGTTAGTACCTCGATCGCGCCTTTCATTGTTCCATAAGCAGCATAACCGGGGATGGCAAAGCGAGCCAGACCTGACGAAAGATTCACAATCCGTCCGCCATCATTAAGCAATGGAAGCAGTTTTTGGGTCAGGAAGAAAACACCTTTGACATGGACATTCATCAAGTGGTCAAAATCTTCCTCTGTCGTCTCCGCAAACAGTGCATATACACCCGTTCCAGCATTATTAACAAGAAAGTCAAAGCGATCGGTTTGCCATTGATCCTGAAGTGAATGCTGAATCTGTCCGACAAAACCGTCAAAGGTTTTAGTGTCAGCAGTATCTAGTTGTAGTGCCACCGCTTTTGCGCCAAATGTTTCAATTTCTGCGACGACGTTTTTCGCCGCCTCTGAATTGCGATGGTAAGTGACGATAATATCAACCCCTTTTTTAGCCAGATGCAAAGCGGTACTTTTGCCCAGTCCTCGGCTAGATCCTGTTACCAGTGCGATTTTGTTCATTGCCTTATCCTTTTATGGTGTTGTTTGAATGTATTGATCGTATGTCTGTAAATAGGGATCTTCAATACACAGACCTCTCTATTTATTGCCTAATCCTCCAAATCAAAATTTCAAGGCTGGATGAAAACGTTCTAGAATGTATAGAATTAGATCAGCCCCAAAAACGATGACAGACCCAGTAATCTCTGATCGCTGCGCTGAACTAGCTGCCCTTGTTAACCGCCACACCAATGGCAAAGGTGATGGTTTTCACCAAACTAATATCGCTCCATTAGAATTTGCCCGTGAGTCTTTGACGGGTAAGATGCTGCATGGTGTCAGCGCCCCAATGCTGGCGATCGTGGTTCAGGGTAAAAAAGGCGCAGCGCTGGGTGAGGAAATCTACCGCTATGGTGAGGCACAATATCTGGTTGTTTCAGTCAATCAGCCAATTAGCGGCTTTATTATCGAAGCGACCCCTGATCGCCCCTATTTAGGCTTCAAACTGGATCTTGATCCGCGCGAACTTTGTGAGATTATTGCGGTTCATACCAATGCATTGGCGAAGTCTCTCACAACGAGAATCGCTGATAAGAAAGAAACTTCGGTTCGAGGCTTCTTCGTCAGCACTGCCGATGTATCATTGCTCGATTGTGCGCTGCGGCTGACCCGGCTATTGAATACACCGCAAGATATCCCGATCCTAGCGCCGATGATGATTCGCGAAATCTATTACCGCTTGTTGATCGGTGAGCAAAGTGAAGCAGTTCGTCAGATTGCGACATCGGGGAGCAACATGCAGCGAATTGCAGCAGCGATTCAAACCATCAAGGAGGATTTTACCAAACCCATCCGGGTTACCGACCTCGCTGAACAAGCCAGCATGTCGCCTTCCTCTTTCCATCACCATTTTAAGCAAGTGACCTCCATGAGTCCGCTGCAATATCAAAAGCAGTTGCGACTCCTAGAAGCTCGTCGGCTCATGCTGGCGGAAAACTACAATGCGATTACGGCTGCCGATCGGGTTGGCTATGAAAGCCCATCCCAGTTCAGCCGGGAATATGCCCGCCTGTTTGGTGCGCCGCCCGTTCAGGATATCGAGCGATTACTCTCAGTTGGATAAGGTAATCAAGCAGGCATTTGCTTACTATTCCCAATCGCATCCACATGTGGCCGAAACGTCCAGTTAATTCGTTCACCAACTGGACGAGCGGTTTTTGGCACCGCGTGAACCCAGTCTTCTTGGCAGCCAGGGAGCATGATCAGCAAGGAGCCGCTCTCTAATTCGTAGTTAACCGTTTCACCGCTGTCCTTGTGCTGCAGCTTAAATTTGCGCGTGCTGCCCAAACTTAAAGAGGCGATTGCAGGTCTTTTACCAATCTGAGGGAAATTATCGGCGTGCCAGCCAATTGAGTCTTTGCCAGTTCGATAGCGATTACCGACGACAAAATTGAACTGATATCCGCTCAATGAATGAATGTGATCGCGGGCTTCTAATAAGAAACCGGGCCAAGGCTCAGCCTCAATCTTGGTGCCACGATATTGGTAGTGCAAGTCATCGCCAAATAGGGACTCTTCACGCGGTACGGGAATTGTCTTTCCATACATACTGATTTCGCCCCGAGTCCATTCGAGTTGCTGGGACTTTTGAAACCAATCAGAATCATCGACCAAGCTGAGAAAGTTTGGGTAAAACAGAACGGGCGGCTTTATCGCCGTTAGAACAGTAGTCATTCTGGTTCCTTGAGTGTGACAAGATGACTTGAACGTTCATCAAAATCTGCCGCATTCAGTGCAGCAACGAACGCCCTGGATGACGCAAGTTCATGGCATCACCAAAACGATAATCTTTTTATTTCAGCAACACCGGAAGCGTGATCGGGGCACGAAGACCATGGTGCGGGATTTCTGGGATGACCACGCCCGGCTCAAGACCCATTGCTGGAAAACGCCTCGCAACGCGGGTGACTGCTTCGCGCAATTGCAGACGGGCGAGCAACGGTCCGACACAATAGTGAGCACCGTAGCCGAAAGTCAGATTCTAGCGGGCGTTAGCACGGGGACACTGAAGCTTGTCTGGTGATTCGAACGATGAGGCGAATGTCACAGCATCTCCCAAAACGTCGTGGACTTCTTGCCACCGTGTCACGGCATAAACATGAAATGCGGGCAGGAATGTCACGGGAGCATCAGTACGCATCTGGGCGAGGAGCGTGAATCGATCAGCAGTAAATTGCGGGTTACTCGGGTTGAACTGTTCAGCGGCGGTTAGGTGTGACATGGTGTTGGTAGCTTTCTTTAGTGAGAGATGTTGACAGTGTGTTGTCAACATCAATACTAGGAGATTGACAGCATGTTGTCAACCGTCGGTTTGGATCTTCTTCGTAATCGCCTCTAGAAGGGCCACAGCACACGTAATTTCTTCCACATCAAAGTCTTCGGCAATCCCATTCGCCCACTGCCATTCGCGCTCCAATGCATCGTGATACATTGCCCTGCCGGCTTCCGTGAGCAGCAAGTGCATCGCTCGGGCATCGCTGGGATTTTCGGCAAACTCAACAAGACCATCCTTTGCCGTGTCATCAGCGAGTCGCTGGACGGCTTGTCGTGTTAAGCCTATATGCCGGGCTAGTTCGCTGACTGTGACGCGCTTTTCAAGTGCGAATAGCTCAGTCAGCATTTGCCACCGAGCATTGGTGATTCCCGTACCCCGCATGAGGCGGGTTCCCGATTTTTGCACCGTTGCATTCATACGAATGACGGAGCGAATCAGATCGCTTAGAGCATTCGACGCGGGCGTTTTTTTAGAATGGTAAAAAGGCACGTTCCTATTTCACTCAATTTGGGTAGCTCTCGTAGTATCAGAAAACAGGGCTTCTATCTCTCCTAATAGCCCAACACATATCACGGATCGCCTGTGTCGGGGTCAAGGAACGGAAGCTGCAACCAAGTGCCACATAGTATATCCATACTCATTCTAAACTGCTGAGATATTTACAGAGCAAGGATTGCAGCGTTTTGCACTTGAAACTCAGAAGTATACCCATCTCGATAAATTCTTAAGAATTTCTTGATAATTATAAAATGCAATCTGGTTTCTTAAAAAATCGGACGAGAGCTAAGAAGCTCTCTGTGAAGGACTTTCAGAGGAAAATTGTGATCGAAGAACGCCTGCGTGGCACTTGGTTGCAGCTTCCGTTCCTTGACCCCGAGCTGTTTGGAGTCCCGAACAAGGGGTGCAACCCTGCCTCTCCTCAACTAGCCAACCCCCGAAAATTGATGGCCTCCAGGTTGACGATATCGTCGACCAGATCAGCCATCGCCAGCCTCGGGAAGCTTTGCAATCACCTTGATCTCGAACTGGAAGCCATAAAGCCACGTCACGCCGATGCCGGTCAGCGTCGGGTGCGGCGCGGTGCCCCAGAACTCTTGCGCCACCTTCCAGATCAGCTCGAATCTCGATTCTGGATCGACGATGAAGACGGTCACGTCGATCACGTCGTCGAAGGTGCAGCTAGCAGCCGACAGGATCGCGTTCAGATTGTCGAAAGCGAGCCGGACCTGCGCCTCCAGGTCCGGCTCGGGCGAGCCGTCCGGGCGGCTGCCGACCTGCCCCGAGACGAACAGGAAGCCGTTGGACCGGATCGCCGGCGAATAGCGGTTGATTTCGTAGTGCGCTTGGCGCCCAGCCGGGAAAACAACCTCACGCTCAGCCCTGGATGACCTCCTTGAATGGGTCGAAACCGACCCGGTGAT
>JACMLN010000132.1 GCA_014379585.1 Gloeobacterales cyanobacterium ES-bin-313
AATCGCTTCTTGATTGAGCGCTTGGGCGAATTGGGTCGGGGTACTTCTCAGGTCATCCGTCAAGACGAACCGAGTAAGCCTGTCGCCGATAAGTTCTTCCAGCAGATTGCCAACCCAGTCCTCACCAATATTCAAGTCACCTGGGAAGGTACAGGCCCCGCTCCAGAGATCTATCCCAAAGCACTTCCTGACTTGTTTGCGAATCAGCCGCTTGTTCTTTACGGGCGCAAATCGGACAAAGCGAACGGAGTCTTGAAAGTGACCGGAACGACGGCCAACGGCGGACACTACGAAGATCGCCTCAACGTGCAATTCTCCGAAAATGGCAACCCGGCGATTGCCCAACTTTGGGGTCGTGCCCGGATTAAAGACCTTGCCAATCAGATGTTTGGTGGTGAAACCAAAACTGGGGTCGATGCCATCACCCAAACGGCTCTGACCTATCATCTGTTATCGGATTACACCGCATTTGTGGCTGTCAGCGACGAAGTACGCGTCGATGGCAACGGTATTTCTCGCACTGTGCAGGTCCCTGTGGAGTTGCCACAAGGGATGAATGATGAATTTCTGGATGAAGTAAGCGTGAGTAATGTTAGACGTGGCAGTATCCAGCCGGCTCCGACTGTAGCCAACTCTTCGACAATATACTCGGTGCGGAAAGATGGGATATCAGCTATTGGTGCTTCAACCGTTTCGCCAGCGGGAACAAGGGCTGATGCCGTCGCCAAGTCTGTTGCCGCTCCTAAGCCTGAGGAAAAAAAGCAAGATGTAGATAAAGAGGAAGAGCTAGCGCCTCAACAGATCGCCAGTGCGCCACATTTGAGTGCTGCTGCGCTTGAGGATCTGAACCGTCGTCTTTCAGCCCTCCAACAGTCACTTACGCTCAAAGGTCAAGTGGTTTTTGAAGCCATCATCCAAAATGGCCGTGTCACGCGACTCTTACTTGTGGAAGAAGCCTCGACACTTAGCGATCCGGCAACCTTGGCTCTCCTGCGCCGTAGCTTGCAGAGCTGGGTTGTACCCGATGCACCGAGTACCACAACCCGTCTCACTCTGAATTTCTGATTCAACAGTATCTAGAGAGCCTCCCGGCAAGTCCGGGGGGCTTTTTTTGGATCTAGAGTCACAGTTTTCGCGCTAAAGGTAATATTCGATACACTGCTACCCCTTAGAACTTGATTTACTCCATGAGTAATTATGCTGCGCGGTTCTGGCCGCCTGGAATTTGGCATCGCTGGAGGTGTACACGGATGAAGAAAAATTTTGGTGTGGCTGCGCTTGCAGGCATGAGTTCGTTGTTGTTGGCATTGCCAGTCATGGCTCAGGATGCCCCAAAAATTGATACAGGCGACACTGCTTGGGTCTTGACTTCATCGGCTCTTGTCTTGCTGATGACTCCAGGTTTGGCTTTCTTTTATGGAGGGTTGGTGCGGGGCAAGAATGCCCTGAATACCCTGATGATGAGCTTTGTTGCCCTAGGTGTGATTGGGGTTCAGTGGACAGTTTATGGCTACTCGTTGGCATTTAGCGGTGGTAGTCCTTTTCTTGGTGGTTTGACTTGGCTTGGGCTTGAAGGGGTTGGTCAAGCTCCAAACACCGACTACTCGGTCACCATTCCGCATCTGGCCTTCATGGTTTTTCAGATGATGTTCGCGATCATTACCCCTGCACTGATCTCTGGGGCGATTGTGGGTCGGATGAAATTCAAGACCTACGTTGTGTTTATTTTGCTCTGGGCCACTTTTGTCTACGATCCTGTCGCTCACTGGGTGTGGTCGATTTGGAGTGTCACAGGGCCAGACGGTAAGAGCGTCACAATGAAGGGCTTTCTCGGTGCAGCTGGAGCGCTTGACTTTGCTGGTGGTACCGTCGTTCACATCACGGCTGGTGTCTCCGCTTTGATTGCTTCGATCATTCTTGGCCCCCGTAAAGGCTACGGTACTGCGCCAATGCTGCCTCACAACGTTCCTTTTGTGATGCTCGGTGCTGGTCTGCTTTGGTTTGGCTGGTTTGGTTTCAACGCCGGTTCAGCCCTCGGTGCCAACGGTGTCGCAACGCAAGCGTTTATAACGACCAACATTGCCACTGCCGCAGCCATGTGTGTTTGGTTACTGCTCGAAGCAATTTTTGGTAAGCCCAGTGCTGTTGGTGGTGCAACAGGTGCTGTTGTTGGCCTCGTCGCCATTACCCCTGCAGCTGGCTTTGTTACTCCTCTAAGTGCCATTGCCATTGGCGCGATTGCGGTTGTGATTTCTTATATTGCTGTCCAGCTCAAAAAGAAAACTTCCATCGACGATTCCTTGGATGTGTTTTCTTGCCACGGATTGGGCGGGATCACTGGTGCAATTCTGACTGGTGTATTTTGTACTAAGTCTGTGAATGCAGCGGGTGCAGATGGATTGCTGTACGGCGATCCTAGCCAAGTTCTCAAACAGCTCTATGCCGTCGGTGTCTCGATTACGATTGCTGCCCTTGGTACTGCAGTAATCATGATTGCCCTCAAGTTCACCATGGGTCTTCGGCCCTCTGAAAATGAAGAGATGGAAGGTCTCGATGTTGCCGAACACGGCGAAGAAGCCTACATCGGTCTGGCGAGTGGCTACTCGTTGATCGATGAAGGGGCTGCTCAGTCTGCCACTTTTGGCAAGCAGGTGCCAGGTCCGGCTCAGCAAGAATAGTTTCTTCAATTTCTGTCAACAAAAAAGCGCTCCAATCGGAGCGCTTTTTTGTCATATGAGGGTCAAATCACTCCTCTTCAAGGCATTTGTCTAGAGCTTTGGTGATGCGCTCGTAGCCTTTGCCCCCAGTTTGAAAGTGACGCATTTCGCCAGCTTTGCTGAAGACATAGTAACCAGGCACATACTGGTTCTCGAAACGACTGACAATTGCGTGGTCATTGTCGATGGCACAGGGCTGGGTAAGCTTCATCTCTTCCTGAAGATCTTTGGTGACTGCGTCGATATCGAGTTCCGATTCCGATCGCGGTTGGTGAACAGCGAGCACAACGACACCTTTCGTAAGATACTCGTCGCGAAGGCTATTTACCTCTTCGACCACTTCGTGACAGATGTAACAGGAGATCGACCAGAAGTGGATGAGCAGAACTTTGCCTGCGAGATCTTCAGGCTGAGGCTGCGAGCCATTTACCCAAGCGATAGCCCCGTCCAGACTAGGCAAGGGAGAGCGCATTCTTAGAGTCATAACTAGACAAGTTCGAGCACTTTTTGACCGGGCTTCCATTCGGCGGGGCAAAGTCCACCATTCTGGAGTGCTTGAAGGACTCGGATCGTCTCATCGACGCTGCGACCAACGTTGTCATCGGTGATCGTGGCGTACTTGAGCACCCCTTCTGGATCGATGATAAATAGACCGCGTTGGGCATAGCCTTCCGCCTCGTTCAGCACACCGTAGGCCGTAGCAGTGGTCTTGGTGTAGTCAGCGACTAGTGGAAACTTGAGGCCGGCAATGCCATTTTTGTCCCGTGGTGTACTGATCCAGGCCCAGTGGCTAAAAACACTGTCGGTGGAGCAACCGAGGATGTCAGTGTCTAAATCAGTAAATTCTTCGTAGCGGTCAGAAAGCGCGAGGATTTCCGTTGGGCATACAAAGGTGAAATCGAGGGGGTAGAAAAAGAAAACCAGCCATTTTCCCTGGTAATCGCTCAGAGAAATCGGTGCGCCGAGGGTTTTAGGGCTAGTTGCGCCCTTGGTGCTGCCGAGGGTAAAGGTTGGGGCGGGAAGCCCGATTTTTGCCGTCATAGTGAAAGACTCCTGAAAATACTGAATGAACAAAGTCTGATTTCAGAATTGTTCAATTTATAGACATTGTCAACGGAATCTTCCCCGCTTTTCTGGTGGTTACAGTTGTGAGCTAGGCTGGAAGAAGTTTTCACGACCTCGCCATGGAAAGTCACTTGGAGGAGGAGGTACGTCGTCGGCGCACCTTCGCAATTATTTCTCACCCCGACGCGGGCAAAACGACGCTCACTGAAAAGCTCTTGCTCTACGGGGGAGCAATCGACATGGCAGGTTCTGTACGGGCACGTCGCAACCAACGCCATGCCACCTCCGACTGGATGGCCATGGAACAGCAGCGCGGCATCTCGATTACCTCCACGGTGCTTCAGTTCGAGTACAGCGACCATCAGATCAATTTGCTAGATACACCGGGGCACCAAGACTTTTCAGAAGATACCTACCGCACCCTGGCGGCGGCTGATAATGCAGTGATGTTGATCGATGCTGCGAAGGGGATCGAGGCACAAACGAAGAAATTATTTGAAGTCTGCCGTTTGCGTGGCATTCCAATTTTCACGTTTATCAATAAGCTGGATCGGCCTGGGCAAGAACCGATCGATCTGCTCGATGAGATCGAGAAAGTGTTAGGTATTGGTGTCTATCCAGTCAACTGGCCAATTGGCAATGGGCCAACCTTCAAAGGCGTTTACGATAGGCTCGACAATACTGTCCATCTTTTTGATCGAACCACAGGGGGGCGCTCCATGGCTCCGGTTACTGTTGGCAATGTGGCCGATGAGAAGATGCGAGAACTGTTGGAACCAGCACTCCATGCTCAATTGTGTGAAGAGATTGAAATGCTCAGTGAAGTGGGAGAAGCTTTCGATCAAGAGCGAATCAACCAGGGATTACTGACCCCGGTTTTCTTTGGCAGTGCGATGACCAACTTCGGGGTGCAACTCTTTCTTGACCGCTTTATTCAATATGCAGCGCTGCCAGCTGCTCGTCACGCCAATGTTGGCATGATCGATCCTGATCAAGCCGATTTCACGGGCTTTGTCTTTAAGATCCAGGCGAATATGGATCCCCAACACCGCGACCGGGTTGCCTTTATTCGGATCTGTTCGGGCAAGTTTGAAAAAGATATGACGGTTCACCACAGCCGCCTGAATCGTAAGGTGCGCCTCTCTCGCTCTTTAAAACTCTTTGGCCAAGAGCGCGAAACCGTCGAAGAAGGCTACGCAGGGGATATTGTCGGTGTGATCAACCCTGGTACTTTTGCGATTGGAGACACGATTTGC
The DNA here is from genome assembly GCA_014379585.1 of Gloeobacterales cyanobacterium ES-bin-313. GTDB lineage: Bacteria > Cyanobacteriota > Cyanobacteriia > Gloeobacterales > Gloeobacteraceae > JACMLN01. The sequence continues at coordinate 5,039 of JACMLN010000132.1, forward strand.
ACTGGAAAACCCGTTGTTTTCGATGGCATTCCCCTGTTTCCACCGGAACACTTTGCCACTCTCCGCAATCCGAATCCGTCTAAATTCAAACAATTTTTGAAAGGGATCAACCAGTTGCGCGAAGAGGGCGCAGTTCAGGTGCTTTATCATCAAGATGAAGGCAAACGTGACCCAATTCTGGCGGCAGTTGGGCAACTGCAATTTGATGTCGTTCGCTTTCGCCTCGAAAGTGAATATAATGTCGAATCGATTCTAGAGCCGCTGTCCTACGCTTTGGCTCGATGGGTGACAGCGAAGCAACCGGAAGATCTCGAAGAAATTGATTGGTACTTTGACAGTCTCGGCCTCAAAGACAGCGAAGGCCGTCTGGTGATTTTATTCAAGACACCTTGGGGTTTACAGCAAATGACCGAGCGCAATCCCCATCTTCAGTTTCATGCAATTGCTCCCGTCTAATACCGTTTCGTCTTTCAATGAGCGATTTCGTGCTGCCTTGATAGATATATTACTAGCTGCAACAAGCCACTTGATTTTTCTCCAGAGATGAATGGTGACTAGTAGGACGATGGCATTTATACGCAAAAAATTCTAAATCGTGTAAAGCTGTACTATTTGGCACGCAAGAAACCCTTGTTTTGCAAGATAGTCTGTCCCTGAGCACTCAGCACAAAGGCAACGAATGCTTTGGCAAGATCTGGCTGTTTAGAGCCTTTGAGCACGGCAATCGGGTAGACGATTGGCTCACTGTAATTTGCGGGCACGGGAAAACCGATCGTTGCTTTTTCTGAAGTACGAGCATCGGTGGCATAAACAATTCCTGCATCGACGTTGCCACTTTCGACGTAGGTGAGCACTTGACGTACATTCTCGGCATAAACAAACTTCTTCTCATCTAGCAAAGCCTGATAGATACCAGCTTTAGTGAGTGCTTCAACAGCATATTGCCCAACAGGAACAGTTTTCGGATTCCCAATACCTAGCAATTTCACCTTGGCTAACTGCTCGAAAGAAATTACTTTTGCCTCCCCTTTTGGCACCACAACGACAAGACGGTTATGAGCAAAGAGCTGACTCGAACCTAGAAGTAAACCTTTCTTATCAAGGGTCTGGATCTGTTTAGGAGCCGCAGAAGCAAAGACATCGACAGGCGCACCTTGCTCGATTTGCTGGGCGAGTTCCCCGGATGCAGCGAAGTTAAACAAAACTTGGTCGTTAGGATGGTCTTTCTTAAACTGGGTAGCGATTTCTGTAAAAGCTTCTTTAAGACTGATCGCTGCTGAAACTGTTAATTCTGCGGCTTCAAGCGCTTGTGGCCAGAGGGTACCAAGAAGCAATACCAGGCACAAAGACGCTGAAAAGACTTGCTGACTTTTTACTAGAGAACACGTCATTTTGAACCTCAAACCACGATTGGCTCAATTTTGCACTGGGAGTAGAGCAAAATTGGACGCTAGTTGAAAACTGTTACCTGGCCTGCAGCCTTACCAAAATTAATATAACTGATTGAACATATGCTCAATAAAAGGGGACTCTGCGCATTGTTTCTATGATTCTGGGGGAGGAGAGCAGCATGGTTTACCTCGACATCTCGTATAATTTAATCGCTCAATTTAAAGGCGAAATGGTACAACTTAAAGTAGTTGCAAGCCAAGGCCAGGAAGATCCCGAATCGAGAGATATCCTTCTTCCAAAACAAAACCTCCTGTGACAATATCGCGGGCTAAATCTAAGCTTCCATCCAAATCGAGATACCGAGTAGCGCTCGATGCGAAAGCTGCGTGCAGGGCGGCAGTG
>JACMLN010000133.1 GCA_014379585.1 Gloeobacterales cyanobacterium ES-bin-313
ACATTGATGCCACTCAACGGGTTTCCATTTCCATCGATAGCTTTGACCACTAAGGGATAGCTCAGGCTTTTGCCCACTGTGCCCTGCTGGTTATTGCCAGAGACAGAGACCAACGGTGGCCGTGGCAAACGAAGCATAAACAGCGAATAAGCACCCAGAGTGAAGGGCCCAGGGCTTAGACTGGTAACAGGCAGACTCACGGTACTCACACCGTTTTGATCAAGTTTCTGCACACTTAGATCGCCTGCCCCAAAGGATTGGCCAAGGCTGGTAAGGCTGACTGAGGTGGAAGTGCTCAACTTATTGATGAATAAAATGGACTTGCTGCCATCAGTCTGGGCAACGGCAAAAGCTTCTACACCCGTCTGGGTGCTGGTGGTTTTGACGACATCACCCACAAAGTAGTGATTTGTCCAATCAAACACCGTAGCGGATAAGCGTGGGTTGTTGTAGTTATCGTACAAACCGTAGTAATCATCCTTGGCATTCCATTGGGTGGCTTGATCGATCCCCGATTCTGCTAGATACTTCTGCACGGATGCAAACCAGAGAGCACCAATATAAGTATTCTGGCGGTTTTCCCCAGAGGCGTAGTTGTAGTTGATATTGTATTCACCAAGCTGTAGCTTAACGGACTTTCCTGGAAGATATTGATTGACAAGATTGCGCACCAACACCACAGAACCCGCATAGTTTGGCGTGTTTGCGAGGATCGAACTTGTGGAAGCACTCGCATTGCCGCCGTTGTAATGGTGCCAGGAGATGAAGTCAATATTCGTCCCAGAACCCTGCAAAAAAGAGGTGATCATGCCGGGGTCGTCATAACTTAAGCCTGGGCCACCCACTTTGATCGTTGGATCGACCGCTCTCATCGCCACAGCCGCTCTGTTGAAAATTGTCCACAGATCGTTCAGTTTGCCTGCTTGGGCGTAGATCTTTTCCATTTCGTTGAGCGGTTCCCAGTAGACCACCCCCTCATGGAAATCGAGATTGACGATGCGTACAAGAGAAGCACAGAAGTTAGCATACTCGTCGTACTCGGAGGGGTCGAGAATGCCATTACTCTGGGTCATCCAACTTGGCCAGTTTGGAATATTTTGGATAATTGTCGGCAACTGGTCACCGTAGGCAGCATGGTAGGCACTGTAGGCCTGTTGCACTAAGTCGGCATTCCATGTGCGTGTCGTCGAGCTACTCCAGGTATTGCTGAGATTAGCGTTATGGAAACGGAATAATTTCAGTCCATTTTGGGCAAGTAGGTTGTGGTAGGTTTCATCGGCAGCGCTCTGGGAAGAGATAATTTGAAAGTCATTCGTGCCGAAGGTTTCTGGCGTCGATCTAGAGAGAATTGTTCTCCAGTCAACCGTGATATTAGTCAGTGTCTGCGCCTTTACTGTTATCGGGGCAGCAAAGACTAGAAAGTATGCAAACAAGGCAATTACTTTTTTCATGGCTACCTGCAAAGAAGATGTTTACCCCTGTTGGCTTGCAAAAGCCAGGAACAAAACACGAATTCTGTATGTATTGATAAACAATACTGGAAAGTAGCTGAAAATGCTCTGATATAAATACTTAAAAAACCCAACAATTTCCTGCGCTTTTTATTAAAATCATAGTGACAATACGTAATCAAAAAAGCGTATTTGCGTCAGAGACTTCTGCAGCGTAAAAAGCAGAAGCATTGCTGAGATTTGGTACAATTTTTGATTTCGTGGCTTAAGTGGGTTCTGAAATTTTCTCCTAGCAAGGGTTTCGCAGACTGAATTGAGCTTTTCTAAGCCTGCATGAGCAGCGAAAGGATCGCAAACTCAAAAAGAGTGGTGAAGTAAAGGAAGAGCACTTGCGCTTTGCTAAAGATGAGATAGGGGTCGAATAGATGCTTCATTCCCAACGCAACGCCCAACGCGGCGGATTGGCTCACCATCTCGATGGCCTGACCCTGGAATGGGTGCTGGATGGGATGCTCGGCAAGAAGGCTCTCCAGAACCGGATCGTGGATAAGGCGGCGGTGGAGACCCTCTTGGATTATCTCTATCGCCATGCTGGGATGGATGCTGGTTTCTTGCATTTCTATTTGGGGAAAGAGAAAGTCAGCTTTAACTCGGTGGGTGATGCCTTTGCTGGCTGGCTGATCTGTATCGAATATGTCCACGATCCCAAAAAAGAATCCTACTTACTGCTATTGCAGCCTCTGTGCAAGGTTTCTCGTGTCTTGCGCAAGACCTGTGGACGACTGCTGGATTACCTGCGAGATCGCTACCCTGACACCTACGCGGAGAAAGCAAATTTGCTGGAGACCCGTCTAAAACGTGCACTTGGCCAACTTCAACCCGAAGATTCTGGAAATGTTGATGTATTTGATCGCGAAGCAGTGCGTCTTGATGAGGAAGAGATGGCATCACATTCGCCTTCAACCTACATCGAAGCGAAAGCTCTGCCAGCAGTCCTCGGTCACAGTCGATTGCAAATACGGTTGCAGATTGTGCCTGAAGCACTGAACAGGCCAACTTTTGTGCATCGCGACGCGATCGCTTTGGGGCTAAGAGTTCTTGATCGAAACGATATTCGACTCTCCATGAAAGAAGCAATTGGAGGTACATTACTCAACCAGCAGGTGCGGCTTCCGCTCGGTGGTGAGTGGGTGGAGTTGTTCTTCGATCTCAAGGGCGACCGCAACGAGTGGGTATTGGTGGAAGTTTTTCAATCAGATGGTGCGGAATTAGTCAAATCCCTGGTGCTGCCGGATTGTTTTGCAGTTTCCAGCCAGAGCCAGGATCCGCCACCTGTCGTTGTAGCGATTGCGGAAAACCAGTGGCAAGCAGAAATCGATGACCCCGCGATCCGGGAAGTGTTTATGCACCTGCAGACCCACGGCTCCCTCACGGAGTCAGAACTGATCCACATGCTCGGATCGCCGCGCAATGCCCGCCGATTTACGCGAGATTTTGACGAATTAGTCAAAAAAGTGCCTTTTTCTGTTCGGATTGAGACAAATAGCAGCGGTAAGCGCTACGTGCGTCAGGATGGGTAGAGCAAGGATCCCCAAGTTTTTGTTCAGAAATATCAAAGCCAGCGAATCAGCAGAGATAGCAGTTGGTTGCGCGTATAGGGCTTTTGTAAAAAATCATCCATCCCTACTTGAAGGCAGCGCTCCCGTTCGCCTGGCAGCACCAAAGCGGTAATCGCGATAATTGGGAGATGCTTTTCAATGCGGGAGCGCAGAACCTTGGTTGCTTCAAAGCCATCCATCTCTGGCATTAAGCAATCCATCAAAACTAAGTTGTACTTGCGTCCCTCACAAGCAGCGAGGGCTTGAAGACCGTTGCAAGCGACATCGATATTCTTATAGCCCAGATATTGGAGCTGCTTCAGCAAGACTTTTTGATTGACGATATTATCTTCGACGACCAGCAGCCATGCATCTAGATGTGGACTTGGAAGTTCTTGTTTTGGCTCAGGCTCTTCAACGGGTAATTCATCAGGGACAACGAGTGGCAGAGTAAACCAAAAGATCGAACCTTCCCCCTTGGTACTTTCGACCCCTATGGTGCCGCCCATCAGTTCGGTCAATTGTTTGGAAATCGCTAATCCAAGCCCAGTTCCTCCATATTGGCGGGTTGTTGAATCATCCACCTGGGTAAAAGCGGTGAAAAGCCGTCCAATATCGGAAGCAGAAATACCAATACCCGAGTCCTCCACAGCAAAGCGCACCCGATCTGTTTCTCCTGGCAAGCGATGCATATGAATGCGTACATGGCCGTGGGGGGTGAATTTGACCGCGTTACTGACAAGATTCGTTAGCACTTGGATGATTCGCGCTGAGTCTGCGATTAGCACTGGCGGCAGATCGGGAGTAATATCGACCAACAGAGAAAGTCCCTTTGCCCGTGCAGACTCTCCAAGCATTGCAATCACAGAAGAGAGCAAAAAATTCATCGCTACAGGGGCTGGATTGATGGTCATTTTGCCTGCTTCGGCCTTAGAAAAATCAAGAATGTTGCTGACAAGGTCGAGCATCTGTTGGGCGCAGGAGTCGAGGATCTCGACCATCCCCTGCTGCTCGGAAGTGAGATCCTCATCAAGCAACAAACTTGTCATGCCGATGATGCCATTCATCGGCGTTCGCAGCTCATGAGAAGCGGTTGCCAGAAATGTACTCTTCGCCCGTGCTGCTGCTTCTGCCTGCTTTTGCGCGAAGGAGAGTTCTTTCGTTCTTTCAATGACGCGCGCTTCTAGTTCTTGATTGAGTTGAGAAAGTTGTTCTTGGGTCTGACGGTGGGCAGCAATTTCTTGCAGTAAACGCCCTGCAGTCGGTGCATAGGTGACTTCGGTTTGAGGGGGAAGATAAGGCGAATCTAAGCGGATAGATGAAGCACTCAAAACAGCCACCACTTGCCCTTGCCGATCAAACTGGGGTACAGCTAAAGTTTGATAGGCTAATTCCCGTCCATCGAAATCGCCCGAAATTTTACTATTCATGTACGCAGGCTTTCCAGTTTTGAAAACCGATGTGACAAGCTCCTGCCAAGGCTCTAAGCGTGCAATCATCATTTCAGGCAGTCCAATTTCTCTCAGGGTTTTGCCAATCAATTGCTCCTCGTGCAATCCCATAGAACGGCAAGCTGCACTGTTGGACAACAGGGTTCGCATATTTTGATCGTGAATGCCAATCATATCGGAAGAATTTTCAATAAATAGTTCGTACATACTTTTTATCTGATTCATTTTTTCAACTTCTCGTTCATATGTTAGCCGTTCGACAATCAATTCAAGGCAATGATCTAATAGATACTTTGAATCAGAAAGATCATATATTGAGTCACTTGCAAGCCATAAGTTGCCAACGATTCTAGAGTCAAAAAGAATAGGAATTGAGCTTATGCAAGACCACGGGCTATCTTCAAAACCCAGTAATCCTTGTACTTTAACTAGCGGCACGAAGGTCAAATGAGGGGTATGCTGAGTAAAGTAACCTGCCTCATTGGAACTCGTAAATGGCTCCAGCAGGCACAATTGTACGAATGATAATCCCGTAATACTACGGAGTAGAGCTTCTATTTTCTGTATGAAATTATCCATTCGCTTCGCCGAAAAGGATTTAATATTTTCCATAATGCCTCTTTTGAGCTTGTTCGTCTCAACTTTAGTGGAGTCTTGATAATGTCTGGATCGTTGCTAGTTCTTTCTACCGGAATTCGTTCTGGACATTTTACCCAAGAAACGGTCGCTGCGTTGCAAAAAGCTGATGCTGTTGCACACTGTATTGGCGATCCCGTATCTCGACAAGTTGTCGAATGGATCAGAGTCCAAGCCTCCAAAAGTCCGCCTGAGGATTTGGCACGTTTCTACGCAGAGGGCAAACCTCGACGAGAATCCTATGCTCAGATGGTTGGGCGAATTCTTGAATTAGTGCGTTCAGGACTCAATGTCGCGGCTGCATTTTATGGACATGCTGGTGTGTTTGCCTATCCGAGCCATGAAGCTGTTCGGCAGGCGCGCAAAGAGGGCTACCCTGCCGAGATGTGGCCTGGCGTATCTGCCCTCGACTGTCTATTTGCCGACTTGGGTGTGGATCCAGCGGGTGGATGTCAAGAATTAGAAGCGACTGACTTTTTGCTCAAACAACGCCCTTTGGACATAGCTGGGTATGTGATTTTGTGGCAGATCGGGGTTGTCGGTCACATTGATTATCGGCAAACAGGCTACGATCTACGCCCCGTGAAGTTAGTGGTTGAAAAGCTTTTGAAGTTCTATCCACCGGATCATCCCGTGATTCTTTACCAAGCCGCGCATATGGTGATGGCGTGTTCCGTGCAACAAAAAATTTCCCTCGCTGAACTTTCTGAAGTCTCGATTACACCCATTGCCACACTATTTATTCCTCCGCTAGGTTCTCCGCAGATCGATAATGAAATGCTGAGTAGGTTAAACTTCAGTATGCTTGCTTAGGGCAATATGAAGATTCCGTGAGAAAAATCGTGTTATCCTGACATGGCGCGTAAGTAGACGGTTTCCCCTCAGTGGGACAATTCTTTTCCGCGCAAAGCATGATGCGTGTCTATGCCTCTACAACATTGCAGGAGTAAG
>JACMLN010000013.1 GCA_014379585.1 Gloeobacterales cyanobacterium ES-bin-313
TAATCGTTGGAACTATGCGTGGAGGACGCATTTCTTTGCCAGTCACATTTTTCGTTGATGGACAGCCAGGAATTACCATCCCATTGGCCACTCAGACCTCTCCCAATCCTCCTCCAATTCCGCTCCACCACGCGTAGCGGCTCAATGCAATTCTTAGTACCAAGCATAAAAGTTCGCTGAGGGGTGCAGGGGTGCGGGGGACGGGCGCGTCCGTCCCCCAAGGGGTAGGGGTTTTAGGGGTAGGGGCTTGCCCCTGACCCCTAATGCAGTTCGCTATCTCTTTCGCACTCACTAAAAAGCCCAATGCCCCTTATCTCTAATCCAAAGCTTTCAAAAAAGCAGCAATCTTGAGAATCGATTCACGCAGAACCTCTTCATCCCTCACAAGTGCAAAGCGCACATACCCTTCCCCAGAATCTCCAAACCCTGAACCGGGCGCAAGGGCAACCCCAGTCGCTTCTACCAACGCAACACAGAAGTCCACTGATTTTCCTTTCCAGGCTTTTGGCACAGGTGTCCAGAGGTACATCGTAGCTAGGGGCTTGGGTGCAGGCCAGCCAATTTCAGCCAGAGCCGCAATGGCAGAATCCCGACGCCCCCGAAAAATGGCCATCGCCTGATCGATGTAGTCCTGATGCGTACTTAGGGCTACTTCCGCCGCATCGAGAATCCCCCGATAAGGACAGAAGTTGATATTCGCTTTCACCTGCGACAGTGCCGTAATCAGTTCATGGTTGCCGATGGCGAAGCCAATTCGAAAGCCCCCCATGTGGTAGGACTTCGAAAAACTAAAAAACTCAATCGCCACTTCCCGCTTCGTATCAGCCTGGAAGATCGAAGGTGCCCGTTCTCCTTCAAGCACAAAATCTGAGTAAGGAAAATCATGCACCAAGACAATGCCGTGGCGGCGGCAAAAATCGACTGCGTGGGCAAAGAAAGCCTGGGTAGCTGTTGCTGCGGTCGGATTGTGGGGATAGCTAAGAATCAAAAGGCGACTCTGTTCCAATACTTCTTGGGGAATCGCTTCAAGTTCGGGCAGATAGCCCTGTTCCGGCTTGAGCGCCAAAGGATAGATCTGGCCACCAGCGAGGTGGACACCGCCAATGTGGGAAGGATAGCCCGGATCGAGGAGTAAAGCGAAATCGCCAGGATTCATTACCGCCAGGGGAATCAAAGCTGTGCCTTCTTGCGAACCAATTAAAGGCAAAATCTCTGTTTCTGGATTCACTTCAATCCCGAAGCGCTCAAAGTACCACTGTGCGCAGGCTTTACGGAAATTGGTCGTCCCTTGAAATAGCAGGTAGCCATGGGATGTCGAATCATCTACAGAGGCTTTGAGCTGGGCAAGAGCGGCTGGTGGAGGTGCAATGTCCGAAGATCCTAAGGAAAGATCGACCACGGTTAAGCCTGAACGACGGGCACGACCTTTCGCTTCGTCCATCAGACTAAAGACATTGGACTGTAACTTTTGCAACCGAGCAGCGAGACGCATAATCACCCCATATTCTCTGACGAATCCTAGCGTTTTGTCGTAAAAATCACAAATCGATCTACGAGCCACTTTCTTAAAGCTTTCCCAAAAGCAGTGCAGGAGGAATCCCCGACATTTTCGGCCAAGATCCTTTAGGATAGGTGGCTGAACAGAATGTAGGGAAAGTGATGGGTTTGAGAAGTTGGCAAAGGATAGCAGTCGTGCTTGCGGTCGTCGGTTCTACCTTCGGAACCGTCAATCTGCCAGCCCAGGCAATCCCGATCGAAAAGATCACCGAAATGTTGCAGTCTGTCACCTTCTTTATGCTCGGTAGTGAGGGCAAAGGCCCCCTGCTTGCCCCCGCCGAGAGCGCCTCAGGCGTTGGCACAGCTGGTTTTTTTGTGAACGTAAAGGATGCGGAGGCTTTTCTTCAAAAACTGACAGCGGAGAATGCAGCGCTTGCAAAGACTGTGACGATTCGCCCTATTTCTTTATCGACGATCTATCGCCTTAGTCAGTTGAGTAAGCGCAACAGCGACGCGATGAAAGTCTCGATTATTCCCTCCCAAACCCAAGTGGATTCAGCCGTTTCTTTGATGTTGCTCCATGGTCAACGGGTTCGCAAATTCTCCGGCACACCCGTATTTTTGGCTCGGTTGGTGCCTGAAAATAGTTACTTAACCGTCGAGCGCGACAAAAAGCTGGTCATTCCCGCCTTCTTTACCAAAGAAGAATTATTTGAAATGATCAAAAAGTATCGCAAAGATAGACCAGAACAGGCCAATTCTGTAGATGTGCAAGTGTTCAGCCTTGAGGATATGCTCGTCGGCTTGCCCCTAACGACCAATCAAATTTATGAATCGATTGTCCTCGTCACACCCAAAGAGTCCATCGAGTACCTCAAGAGAGTGGCAGAAAGCTTGCCCCCTGATCCCTCTGTACCTCAGACCCCTGCTGCCACTCCGCAATCTCCAGCTGTCACTTCTGCACCCCCAGCCGCTGCGTCGAAACCAGTCGTGAAACCTGTGCCTGCACCTGCGCCAAAACCTGACGACGACGAGAACCCTTTGCCACCCGGTGCGTAATTCTTGTGCGGCACTGTGCGGTAGTGGGATCTCTAAATCTCTGAAGCTAGGATTTCCCCATGGAAATTCTACGCATTCCCGACTCAGAACGCCCCCGCGAACGCTTGATTGAGCGTGGTGCTCACTTGCTCAGTACTGCCGAATTGATCGCTCTCGTGCTCAATACCGGACAAAGTGGTACCTCTGCTTTGAGCATTGCCCAAAATCTGCTCGGGCTTTTAGGCCGAGACGCTGCTGAACCTTTGACTCATCTGCGCGACATTAGCCCCGTCGAACTCATGCATCTGCCTGGTATCGGCCCAGCCAAGGCGGCGACCTTACTGGCCAGTGTCGAATTGGGCCGACGCATCTTCTTGGCCCGTCCGAATCACCGCTCCGTCGTCGATACCCCCGAAGTCGTTGCCCAAGTGCTTGGTAGTGAACTAACGTTTTCTCGCCAAGAGCAGTTTGCTGTTTTGCTCTTGGACATCAAGAATCGCCTGATCGCCCAACGCATTATTAGCGTCGGGACGATCGATGAAACCATTGCCCATCCACGGGAAGTTTTTCGAGAGGCGATTCGCCAAGGTGCAGCAGGGATTATCGTTGCCCATAACCACCCCAGCGGCCAAACCGATCCCTCCTGCGAAGACTTGCGTCTGACAGAACAGTTGCTCGCCTGTGGAAAAACCCTCCAAATCCCCGTGCTCGATCACGTCATCTTAGGAAGTGGAGGGTTTACGAGTTTGCGGCGAACTACGTCACTTTGGCAGACAGCTAGCCGATGAGCGTATCCGAGCCAGCTGTAATCACACAACCTGCACTGACTCCTAGGATAAGTTGGCAATTTCTACGGTCTCAATCTGGTCAGCAGTCTCAAATTTAAAGATGCGCGAGTAGAAGTAAAGCTCGGCTTCGAGGGCGCGTTTGATATTCTCGGCGCGGCGAAAACCATGCTGCTCCCCTTCAAAAGGCACGTAGGCCACGGGCAATCCTTTTTCGCGCAGGATATTGACCATACGTTCCGCTTGATCCGGTGGAACGACTTTATCTTCGAGACCCTGAAAGAAGATCACTGGACAGGCGAGGCGTTCAGCGCTGTGAATCGGAGAGCGTTCGAGGTAAAGATCTTGGCGTTCTGGATAAGGGCCGATCAGGCGATCTAAGTAGCGTGATTCAAATTTATGAGTATCGGTGGCGAGGGCTTCGAGGTCGCTCACACCGTAGTAACTCGCTCCAGCTTTGAACGTGCGACCAAAGGTCAGAGCACAGAGGGTCGTATAGCCCCCAGCACTGCCGCCGTTGATGGCAAGGCGTCGGCTGTCTACCTGGGCTGTGGCAGCTAAGTGACGTGCCCCATTGTTGCAATCTTCCACATCGACGATCCCCCAGCGGTCGTTGAGGGACTGGCGATAGGCACGTCCATAGCCTGTACTCCCGCCATAGTTGACATCAAGAACGGCAAAACCGCGACTCGTCCAGAACTGTATTTTGAGATTGAGTGCGCTAGAGGTTGCTGCAGTCGGCCCACCATGGCTTTTGACGAGCAAAGGCGGCAAGCTTTTGGGTGGAGCACTGAAATCTGGGTTTTTGGGTGGGTAGTAAAAAGCGTGAGCAGTGCGTCCATTGCTTGCGTAGACAAGAGCCTGGGGCGCCGAAAGATAGCCAGAATCAATTTCAAGATCGCTGGAACGCTGCAAAACTGTTACTGCTAAGGTGTCAAGATCGAGGCGAATAATCGACGAAGATTCAGTTGGCGAGGCAACGTTCAAAACGACTGTATCTTCAGTCAAAATCCCCGGAGCAGAAATTTCGGTATAAGGCAGAAGTATCTCTGCAAAAGTGCCTGTAGCAGGATCTATTTTGGCCAAACGCCACGTTCCGTTCTGGGTATAAGTGCAAAGAATTTTTTCACTAGGGGTGAAATGGTAGGTGGCCATGCCAAATACCCAATGGGGTAGGCCAAACTCTGCCTCCATGGGGCACAATGCCTCCACAGCTCCAGCGTTGAGGCGATACAAATTCCACCAGCCCGTGCTGTCGCCCACAAAGTGTAGGGTGCCACCAGGAGACCATTCCGGTTGGAAAATCGACTCTTCCTCTCCTCCCGCAACCTGTAAGGCTCGACCCAAGGAGCCATCTGTTTTCAAGGGCGCAACCCACAGTTCTGTGCCATCCCAGGGCATATTTGGATGATTCCAACTGATCCACGTCAAATGTGTGCCTTCAGGGTTGAGACGTGGTGAAGCGTAGAAGTCGTAGCCAGATGTCAGTACTTCCCCAACATGCTCTTGATCTAGAGAAACGGCTACCAAACAGTTGATCACTTCTGCATCCCGATGCTCTTCGCGGACACAGATCAAGCGCTGCCGTGTCTCATCTACAACAAAGTCGGCATAGCGAAAAACACTGTTTTCTGGTGTGATTGCCTCTGGATCCTCTCCCGCCAGGAGTCTATACAAGCGCTGATCCGCAAAATTGACAAAGTAAACTGTCTTGTTGCGGACACAGTACGCGCCACCGCCGTACTCATGGACGCGGGTACGAACATTAAACCCAGCCGGAATCGCATCCTCACCATTGCGCACCAAAACACTGCGTCCCCCTTCCGTGGGGCGAGACTCCAACCAGTAAATATCTTCGCCATCGACGACCGGGGTACCTAACCCAACGACCCCACCGACGATTAAGTCAGCGGTGATCGGGGATTGCCAAGAACCGTAGACGGCAGTTTGCACAGCAACATTCTGAATGTGAATAGTTTAAACTGTATCACTTTCTACGGGTTTCACATTTTGCGCTGAAGCAACCAATACGCACCGAGACCTAAAAAGCCGGGTAGGCCCTTGACCTACCCGGCTACTGTCTTGAACTGATTGGAACAGAGAGGGTTTAGGCTTTGCTGGTGCGGCGGCGCTTTACCCAGAAGCCGCCGATGGCCATAGCTGCCAGTCCGGCTACTGCTGATGGTTCGGGTACTTCCGTGACTGCGTAGCTGCTGCCAGTTGGTGTAAAGGCAAAGAGTCGGTTCGATAGCCCAATCGCCTGGGTACTAGAGAACGTACCGTTGCTGAAAGCAAAGGGTAAGACAGCAACGTTAGTTCCGTTACCAGCGTCTAGGCCAGCGCTCAAGTTTGGACTGGCATCGCTGATCGTGCCGTAGCTAAACAAGATCGTCCCGTCAGCATAGCCGTAGGGGTTGCCGGCACCTAGCAAGATCGCCTGAGCACTGACGCTGTTGTTGCTCTGTGTAGTGAAGCCGTTGAAGATGCCGACGTTGTTCCAGGTAACGGCAAAGACACCGGGGATAGTGGTGCTGTAGCGAATATCGGAAGTGGTTGGCGAGACGATCAAGTCGTCAAGGAATGGGGCAATCCGTGCCGTGTTAGGAGCGAACGCGCCCGGAAAGGTGTCGAAGGTTGTATCTGCGTCACCGGTGCCAAAAGTCAGCGAGCCGTTGGTGTTGATGTACGCCTGGGACTGGCTACTGCCGAAGAAGCTGAAGGCGAAGGGCAAAGCAACTGGGCCACTGGTCTCTTGATCGGCTCCGGCGCTGAAGACAACGGTGTCGGAGGCCGAGGGGGCAATCAGCAATGCCGCCTCGGCGGCGGGAGCGCTCAGTGTGATCGCACCGAGAGTCGCTGTCAGGAGGCTGAGCCGGCCTAGGGTACGGGTAAAGGTCTGCATGGCAAATTCCTAGAGAGTGGAGAACTTAGGGAATGACCTGGAAGATCGAGACGGTACCACTAGCTTCGTTGGCTGAGGTCACGTACAACCGGCTGCGGCGCAGGAAGAATTTAATGCCCTCAGGGTTAGAACTGGCACCGGTCGAGGCAAAGGCAACCACCTGCGGTGTGGCCGGAACAGTGATATCCACTAGGGCGACGCCAAAGGCGCGTTCGAGGCTCACAGCAGCGTAGGTCTTACCAGCGTAGGCAACAACATCAACTACCTCCGGTTCACTGCCACCACGGTTGCTCCGGCTGTCCGGGTAGACACCATTGGCGTTAGCGATGTCGTCGATCTGGCTGCCAGTGTCACCCACTAGGGCACCGGTGCTGGCATTAAAGATGCTCAAAGTGCGACCACCACGAATGCTGTTGGAACCAGCGCCGTCGCGGGTATCCCCCTCGTTGGCAGTCACAAAGTACTGGCCATCGGGGGTGAAGGCAATACCGTCCGGTTCACGGAACTGGATGTAGGGCGTTACCGGCTGGTAGCCGCCGCTGGTTGAGACATCGGCCAAGTGGTTGACGTTGCCAACGCCGAAGTAGGTGGTTGCGTTGTTCGATAGGTCGAGGCGGACGACGCCGTTGTTCTCCTGGAGGCTGACGAAGGCAAACAAGTTATCCGGCGAGAAGGTCACCGATTCTGGTTCGAGTGTATTCGGAGTGTTGTCGATGGCCAGACGGGCAATGTCGTCGGTGCGGTTCGTAGAGAATCCAGCCAAGCCATTGGCGCTCGGCAGGGCGATCTGGGTAGCAGTGAACTGTGTGCAGTCGGGGGTAGCTGGGTTAAAAGTTGCGAGGGAGAGACGGCTCAACGAACCGGGGCCACCACTGTCACCTACAGCGAAACCTTCCGCTTCGTTGGCGACCACTGCTGTATTGCCATCGCGCGAGATCGCCACCGAGTCGGGTTGAATACCGGCGCTTGTCGAGCAAAGAAAGGCACCGTCGGAGATGCGGTAAGCGCTGATTGTGCCGAATACGGGCGCGGCTGCAGGACTGGAACCACCTTGAACGACCACGAACAGGTCTTTCGTCGGGTGGATGGCCGCCGAGTTGACGGTTCGGGTGGTATCACTCAGGATGACCCGACGCGCAAGGGTAGGAGCAGCGACGTTGGCCAGATTGAGGATGTCAACGCTGCTTCCGGGGGAACCGCCGCCGACATTGGTGAGGACTGCTAGGCCGTCGGAGGCGCGGACATCGATGATCTCGGCGCCGTTCGCGCCAAGCCCAGTGTTGTAAGTGCCGACGAGGGTCAGACGAGGTGCCGCCTGAGCGGTTGGAACACTTGCCAGAAGCACAAGAATACTAAGTGCTAGAGTTCGCATGATGAATCAACATAGTTTGCCAAAATATAATCTCACAAATAAGTGAAGTAGACATTGATGTTGACAGTGCCTAAAGAATCCTGTCATCAAATTTCTATAAAGCGCTATACGCCAGCAAAAGCGATTCGTAATATGCTCTACAAAGAGTGTTTTTCAAAATCTTTTGGAAAGCAAGCGGAGCTACTATACACGGTTAAGGTTAAGAGAAGATTTAGAAAATTTATTAACCCCCACTTAATCCCATTTCGGTACGCTTAACTTTGGCTAAGAAGTCGGTGTCATTCAAACAATTGTTTCCCCACCAAGTATGCGTGCGTGGAGATCTTGTGGCGCAGTCGTGTGAAAAAATATTGGGGAATCTTTGATGAATCTGCAGCGCATTATTCGCTCCCGAGCCGCTGAACTTTTGGCGTGTAGTTACCTTTTGACGACTTGCCTCGCGGCTAGTGCACAAACCACTAGTCCAATTGTGATCAATGAGTTCCGACGAGATGGCACCCTGGCAACAACTGAATATGTAGAGCTGCTTCTTACGCAAGATCTCACCGCTGCACAACTTGAAAGTTACTTTGTTGGCGATTCAACCTCTTCAACTGCGGCTAAGTTTGGTGCCTATAAACTTACCAATATGGTGAGTATTGCTGCCATATTTAAGGCCGGAACGATTATCGTCATCGGCGGCACAACGGCAATTGCCAGCCAAGATACAAGTTACAACCCAATTCCTGGGGGAACCGATGACAACTGGAACATTCGCATCCAAGTCGGTGGCAGTTTCTTAACGGGCAATGGTAGTAGTGGGGACTTTGCTGCTTCCGATGTTGCCTGGGTAGATACAAGCAGTGCGGGCACGACCTCTGCCGATTCGATTGCATGGCCAACATCAGGTTTGGGTGCTTTCGGTACAGCCGCAAAAGTCAAAATTTCTGCTCCGAATAATGGTGCAAACGTTGAATTTACCAGCGATATTAATGGGGTGGATGTTGCCACGAACTACGCTGTCAACAGTGCTGGTTCCCTTGGCATCCCGAACACTGGCACCAATGCAACCTACATCAATAGTTTGCGGGGTGGAGTTGTTCTACCAACGCTTAGTCTTTCGGTGGTTCCTTCGACATTCTTAGAAACTGCTGGAGCGAGCGCAGCAACTGCAACCCTCACCCGCAGCGGCAGTACAAGTGGTGCTTTGATTGTCACCCTGACCAGTAGCGACCCAACTGGGGCAACGATCCCGAGTACTGTCACTATTCCTGATACACAAGCTTCAACGACCTTCGCCGTTGCAGCGGTCAACGACACAGTTTCTTCCGCCAACAAAACCGTGACGATTACAGCCCAAGCTTCCGGTTTTGTAAATGGTAGCTTCGCGGTCACTGTGGCCAACGTCGGTGTAGGTACCGCCCGCATCCGCGACATCCAGGGAACTTCGCACCGCTCGCCCCTCACCGGGCAAACCGTAACTAGCATACCGGGCATCGTTACCGCCGTTGACACAAACGGTTTCTACTTCCAAGATCCGAACCCCGATACCAACGACGCCACCTCAGAGGGCATTTTCGTCTTTACCAGTACGGCTCCAGCCGCCAACATCGTCGTCGGTGCTTCTGTTCAGGTGAGCGGTACTGTGACAGAATTTCTACCGGGCAACACCGCAACCAACTTGACGATCACCCAGATCACCTCGCCAACAGTGAGTGTCCTCGGTACAGGCGCGCTTCCTGCTCCGATTGTTATTGGCAGCGGTGGACGGATTCCGCCTAGTCAGGTGATTTACAGCGGTAGCGCCAATCTCAATAGCGGTGGAGCCACCTTCAGCCCAGCCACCAACGGCATCGACTTCTACGAGAGCTTGGAAGGGATGCGCGTCCAGGTGAATAACGCCCAAGCGACCAGTATCACCAACTCCTTCGGCGAAATCTCGGTGGTGCCGGACAACGGTGCAAATGCCTCTGGCCTGAATGCCCGCAGCGGCATTACAGTCGCCTCCAACGATTTCAACCCTGAGCGCATCATCCTTGATGACGGCATCGTCACCCCTGCGCCCACGGTCAACGTCGGGGATCGCTTCAATGCCTCGATCATTGGCGTGATTGACTACAGCTTCGGCAACTACAAGCTGTTTAACACTGCCGCTCTGCCCTCAGTGACCCCGAAGAACAACCCAGCGGAAGTGACTAGCCTGGTTGCCTCAACCAATCAGTTGACGATCGCTGACTTTAACGTTGAAAACCTAGATCCGAGCGATGGCACCCGGTTTAATACCCTCGCTGCGATCATCGTCAATAACCTACGTTCCCCCGATATTCTCAGCCTTGCGGAAGTTCAAGACAACAACGGTGCCACCAACGACAGCGTTGTCGATGCGACCACTACCTTGAACACGTTGATCAGCGCGATTGCCACTGCAGGCGGCCCCACCTACCAGTTCCGCCAAATCAACCCCGTTGACGATACAAACGGTGGCGAACCAGGCGGCAATATCCGGGTGGCTTTCCTCTATAACCCAAGTCGAGTCAGCTTTGTGGATCGCCCCGGCGGTTCGGCAACCGTAGCCGTCGGTGTCAACAACGTGAGCGGTACCCCCCAACTGACTGTTAGCCCTGGCCTGATCGACCCAACCAACTCCGCGTTTAGTTCCAGCCGCAAACCGCTGGTTGGTGAGTTCCTGTTCGGTAGCCAGCGCCTCTTCGTGATCGGGAACCACTTCAACTCGAAAGGTGGGGATCAACCACTTTTCGGTACCACACAGCCGCCAGTGCTTTCTAGTGAAACCCAGCGCAATCAGCAGGCGACTCTCGTTGGCAACTTCGTCGATGCTCTGCGCGCCGTCGATATTAACGCGAAGGTCATTGTCCTCGGCGACCTCAATGACTTCGAGTTCTCCACGCCGATGACGACTCTGAAGGGCAGCGGTCGCCTCGTCAACTTGGCAGAAGCACTGATTGCTAACCCGCTCGAACGCTACACCTACGTCTTCGACGGTAACAGCCAGTCCCTTGACCACATCCTTACTACCACCAATCTGGTGCCGACATCTGAGTACGACATCGTCCACGTCAACTCGGAGTACACGATCCAGCCCACCGATCATGACCCATCCATTGTTCGTCTGAGTATCGGCACTCAGATTATTGCCCCGACGATTACGAGCTTTACACCCACTAGTGGTCCTGCCGGAACGACCGTGAATATTTCTGGTAGTGGATTCACTGCTGCTACTGCGGTTCAATTTAATGGCACAGCAGCGCTTAGTTACGTCGTCAATTCCGACGCTTCGATCACTGCCATTATCCCAGTGGGAGCGACTTCTGGACCAATTTCTGTGGTAGCTCCTGGTGGCACAGCAACCAGTGGCACTAACTTTACTTTTGTCTTCACACCAGCCCCCACAATTTCCAGCTTCGCGCCAACGAACGCTCCTATGGGGACTTCGGTGGTGATCACAGGTACCAACTTCACTGGGGCAACGTCGGTGACAATCAATGGTTTAGCCGCCGTATTTACTGTGAACTCCAACACCCAAATCACAGCCACAGTACCGAGCGGGGGAACCACTGGCTCGATCAGCGTTACGACTCCTGGTGGAACGGCAACTTCTGGAACGACAGTGCTCGTGCCAGGAGACTATAACGTTGTGACAGAAGATGCATCTTTACTGGTGCAACAGAATTTCTACCAGTACTACTCTGGATACCCGACTCCAGTCACCAGCCCAGCCGGATCACCAAGGAATCCTAACAACCGCTACCTCCCGATTCCAGCCAGTCGCGACACCACAGTGAACTGTTTCACCGGTCAATCTACTTGCCCAACGCCCTAGGCACGCAGATTATTGGCTATCCACTTTGCTTTCCAATTTTTTCTGGATCGCTTCAGGGACATTGGAGAGCAAGTCGTAGCCTGTGGCAGCTTCAATTTGATCGACGCTGACGCGAAATTTTTGCCAACGCTTGCGCTTGATACCGTTTAAGTTGGGCAAATCGACAGCGATCACCCGCGTCGCGTTCGAAACACCATCTACTCCTGCCCCAAGGCGATCTAAAACAACGACCACTTTCCATGTGTGGGTTGGAGCGACAATTTTGCCGTCGGCCAAAGTGGTTTGGGTGCCGTAGCTCCCAGCAATGATTTCTAATTCTTTGCCTTGGAGCACTAATTTGCGGCAGTAACTTTCCAGTTTTTCCCAGGGGCCTTGGTTGTTGTCCGGGGCTTGGGGAAAGATGTTGCTCATCAAAAAGACGGCTTGGCTATCTTCAGGAGTGCGGTTGCGGTCTGCGGCGGGTGTCATGTGCCCTCGGTCGTAGCCACTGCCCGTGTAGTCATCTGCCTTGGCACGGTACCAACCGTCTGGTAGGCTGTCGTCCGTAGAGAAAGGCAATCGCGGCAAAGCACCTAGCCAACTCGCGTTGAGTTGCCAGCTGACCCAGTTAGGAATCCCCCGATCCCGGTTGTAGGAGAGGGCGTACTGGGGGCGCTCGATCAAATAATTTTCAGGCTGGGCGGTGCTTGCCTCGGCGTTGCTGGGGTTGCCGAGGACAACATGCACAGAGCCAGGACTAGACACTTTTGCAGAGCGGCAGGCCGATAATAAAAGCCCTGCGAACAGGAGCATCGAAAAGTGCTTGGCGCTCAACATCGGGTTTCCTGTCGTGATAACTGTGATTTAGTGTACGGTGAACCACTTCGATGATCGACATCTTGAAAAATTCATAAAGACCGTACTTCACAAAAATAAATAAAACCATTTTCAATAAAGTGTCAAGTATCACAGAATTTCTTCTCCGACCTAAGGCATATATTTCTACATACTCAGTGCGATTCTAATGCTTCACCATCAACATCCAGCAATACATTTATTGATTCTTTGCCTTGTCAATGGCGTTTTTTGGACAGCGTTCTACCTTGCTATCTTTGCGCTATACCATCGCTTTAAGATTCATGAAAAGTATGGAATATTCCGTACAGCAGAACCGGAATCCCACTTTCAAGCAGCGCTTAAAAATTGGAAGATCCCTTTTCTTTGGGGTATGGGTAGCACCTTAGTATTTGCCATGTTTGGAATGCAGTCTGGCCCAGGCAGCTATATCGGTATGAAGCCGGAACTGGCTTTTGATGTGCCAAGCCAGTTCGTGTTCATTCATTCACACAGCCTATGGACGGAAATTTTGTTTGGGATTATCTGTTTCTATATGGTTGATCTTGGCGATTACTTGATGCACCGTATGGGGCATCATTATCCATTTATGTACAAAAAGTTTCCCTTTGCCCATTTTGTTCACCACAACTGGAGTTTTATTAATCCTCTAGTGGTGGTCAGTTCACCCTTCATCCACCCAGTCACTATTTCGGCAAGCTTTGTCTACTTGTTGTTCCTCAGTCAAGGGTTTTTAAAGGCTGTCTTGATCGCCCATGGGGTGAAAATGTTCGCAAACTTTGCATCTCACCTAGGCTGCGATCCTCTCCCCTGGCTCACCAAGCTCAATCACAAAGTGGGTGGCTGGATTCCTTGGATTCCGCTTTACCATCAGTATCACCACCTGCATTTCACCAAGCAGGGAAACTTTGGCAACCTCACTTGTCTTTGGGATTATGTTTTTGGTACCTTGATTCCTGAATCCGTCTACCATATTGAAAATGGGGAGCCAACTCCAGAAATTGCGGCTCGCATGAACAAGCCACCGGAGAGAATGGAAGCAGAAATCAGTCGCTATCTCAAGGGTCGCATGGGATTGAATCTTTCCTAGCTATTCTGTTGGCAGCCAGAGGTTTTTGATAGTGAGAGCATAACCAGGCAGTAACGAAGGTAACTGCAAGCTCTCATGCTCTGCTAGCACTTGCTCGGTGGCACCGCAAACTGTGACTGTCCTTTCACTCGGTGTAATCAAAAGACCAACTTCGGTGCCAGAGGCCAACAGAATTTGCAGTTTTGCCCGCAGAATCGGCAACTGGCTAGATTGTTCAGCGATCAAGACGGCGAGTTCGGGGATAGGTGTGCTCTTGGACTTTTTCAGACGCTCCCGGCTGATATACAGAACATCGAGGCTCAAAATATCCCCACTCTCCAGAGAAATTGGGCTACTGGTGGCGACTTGTCCCAACTGTTCTTGGTCTACATAGGCAAGTAACGATGCACTGAGGCGGGCACGGGCGACACCAGCACAGAGCGTGTTCGGTGGCCAATCCAGTTTTTCAAGGATCGGTGTGGAGGTTGTGGCAATGGGTGGCACGGAAACTGCAGGCTTTTCAGTGACAAGTTCAACAGGTGCAGAAGTCACTAACTTTTCGGGTGCTGCCTCTCTCATCTGAGAAATCACAGGCTTTTCAGGCACTCTTTCAGCAATAACTGCTGGTGGAACCAACTTTTCGACCAGAGTGGGAAGTTGAATCGGTGTTTCAACCAGAACGGACGGTTGACTGAGGCGGACGAGGCATTCGACCACTTGCTTTTCGAGGTCGCGAATATCGATGTCGTAGGACTTGAGGATGTGGCTACAACCACCACCACGAGTTCCCGCCATCAAGCTTTCGCGGATGATCCCAAAGAGGATGTGTTCTGCGTACATTTTGGAGTGTTTGCGATCTTCAGATTCAACAAAACCGATCTCCCAAGCGTAGCGGGCACGGGGGGTAAAGGGCATTTCCACACCGATCACCCCGGAGCCACGCCCAAATTTGCGCTCGACAACATTGCGGGTATGTTCGATACTGAGACCCGCCGCTTTGAGGAGTGTAGCGCCCGCACTGGTGCCTTCCCCCAAAATGCCGAGGAGAAGATGCTCGGTTCCAACAAACTGTAGACTGAGTCTGCGGGTCTCTTCGCGAGCCAGGGCCAAGGATTTTGCCGCCTTTTCCGTCAGGTCACCAGACAGTGTGCCGAAGATCGTCGATTTTGGAGGCATTGCGCGCCACGGGGTAAAATTCACTGCTAATCTAGCCCGGATCCCCTTGCACTTTGTATCCGACCTATGGATAGTGCGACAATGCAAAAGATTTCTGAGGAACCCGCGTTGGAAACAGTCAGCCACCCGATGGTGCAGCGCCTCGCCCAATTACTCTTCAAAACCTGGGAGACGCATCTTACCCTGGAGCCTTATCATCTGCCCGAAGATCTCGGCTACGTCGAAGGCCAAATGGAAGGAGATCGCTTGACGATTTCGAATCGCTGTTTCCAGACCAAAGCATTTCGAAAAATCCACTTAGAATTAGCCACAGTTGGCGGCACCCTCGATATTCTCCATTGCGTGATGTTTCCGCGCCCGGAGTACGATTTACCGATTCTAGGTACGGATATCGTCGCCAATCCGCAACTCGTGAGCGCTGCCATTATTGATCTTTCACCAGTGCTTGGTGCCCTTGGTGAAGACTATCTAGACGGCTTATCGGACGGTTACGAGAAGCGGGCAGGATTCAGTCAGCTCCGCGAACTACCAACCTGGGGAACGATCTTTTCACCGCGCTGTCTGTTTACGCGGGTTGGCTCTCCTGAGGAAGCGGATCTGTTCTTAGAAATCTGCACGGACTATTTGAATTTTCACTGTCACCAAGGCAGTATTGCAAAGCCTGCCCCTGCCGATTTGCAGCCTGAGATTCTTGCTGGGCACCGAAACTACTGCCAGCAACAGCAGCAAAACGACAAGACCCGCCGGATTCTCGTCCGCGCTTTTGGTGAAGCCTGGGCGGAGCGCTACATGAATACGGTTCTCTTCGATCTGCCAGCATAAGACTTATGGCACACTACTTTTATGCGTATCATTCCAGTGATTTTGAGTGCTTGCCTTGCCGGGATTCTCTGTGCCGGAATCTCCTGTGCCGCACCCATCGATTCTTCTCAACCTGTGGCAACGGTGGATACCAAATTTCTGACTGACTTTGCGGTGACGCGCGGATTTACCCTCGGACGACCGACCAAGCCGCGCTTTACTCCAGATAGCAAAAGCATTCTTTTTTTGCGCTCAGAGCCGCGCTCTGTTCTGCTGCGCCTCTACGAATTTGACTTAGCGACCAAAACAACGCGCGTCCTCCTCACCCCAGAACAGATTCTCAAAGGTGCTGACGAAAAGCTTTCGCCAGAAGAAGCAGCGCGCCGTGAGCGGATGCGGATCAGTACCCGTGGGTTTTCGAGCTTTGAAATCTCCCCGGACGGCAGCCAAGTGCTTGTTTCTCTCTCCGGTAAACTCTACGTCCTCAGCCGCAAAGAGGGTACTTTTCGGCAACTCGCAACTTCAGCAGGAACGCTCCTCGATCCAAAATTTACGCCTGATGGACGCAGCATCGCCTACGTCTTAGACAGCGATCTCTATAGATTTGACTTGGTCAGTTTCAAAGAACAGCGCGTCACCACGGGTGGCACGGAAGACATTTCCCACGCCCAGGCTGAATTCGTTGCTCAAGAGGAGATGGGAAGGCTTTCTGGTTATTGGTGGTCTCCCGATGCAAAGCAAGTGGCCTACCAGCAAACCGATGCACGGGATGTAGAAACTTGGGCACCAGCGGATCCTGCCAAACCTGAACAGTTGCCCTACTCCCAGCGCTATCCACGACCCGGTAAGCACAATGTCAAAGTACGCCTGGGTGTGACTTCGGCAACTGGGGGGGAAACAAACTGGATCAGTTGGGATCACGAGCGCTATCCTTACTTGGCGACGGTGAAATGGGAGAAAAGTAGCCCCCTCACCTTGCTGGTGCAAGATCGTAAACAGAAAGAAATGGTGTTGCTCACCGCCGATCCGGAGACTGGCAAAACCCGCGAACTTCTCCGCGAAACCGATAGCGCCTGGCTCAACCTGGATCAAGATATGCCGAGTTGGTTGCCGGATGGTTCCGGTTTTCTATGGACGAGCGAACGTGAAGGGGCACGGCAACTCGAACTACGAGACAAATCGGGTTCACTTGTCCGTGTCCTCGTCCCTGGCAGTTTCGGTTATATTCCAGAGAGTGATATTCCCAATCGGATCGATGCAACCGGAAAACAGGTTTACTTTCGAGCCAGTACGGATCCGACCCAATCACAGCTTTACCGCATAGCTCTTTCCGGGGGGGAACCTGAAGCGTTGAGTACAGGTTTTGGCTTGCACAGCGCCGTCTATAGCTTCGATCACACTCTGGCTGTCGAAGGGATGATCACCCCCAAAGCCCTGAACCGCTGGGCTGTGCGCAAAATGGAGGGTACCGTTCTTGGCGAGTTGCCCAGTGTCTCCGAGGAGCCACCCTTTATTCCAAATACCGAGTTTGTCCAAGTAGGCGATTACTACTGCTCCATCGTTCGACCCACCAACTTTGACCCCAAACAGCGCTACCCCGTCATCGACTACGTCTACGGTGGTCCTGGCGCCCAGCAGGTGACAGCTTCCATGGGCAGTCAGTTGCGTGCTCAGTGGTGGGCAGACCAAGGCTTCATCGTTGTCGCCATTGACGGACGAGGAACCCCGCGTCGTAATCGCGCCTGGGAGCGCGCCATCAAGAATAGTTTCGGCACTATCCCTCTACAAGATCAAGTCGATGCCCTCACTGCCCTCGGCAAACGCTACCCCGAACTCGATCTTGGCCGCGTTGGCATAACAGGTTGGTCCTTCGGGGGCTACATGTCTGCCCTCGCTGTGTTGCGCCGCCCCGATTTTTTCAAAGCTGCTGTCGCTGGTGCCCCGGTGGTCGATTGGCTCGACTACGATACCCACTACACCGAACGCTACTTGGGACTCCCCGAAGAAAATCCCCTAGGCTACAAAGAAAGCTCTCTGCTCACCTACGCAGACAACCTCCAACGTCCCCTACTCCTCGTCCACGGCACCAGCGACGACAATGTCTTCTTCTTGCACACCTTGAAACTGACCGACCAACTCTTTCGGGCTGGCAAAAACTACGAACTCTTGACACTGAGCGGCTTCACCCACATGGTCTACGACCCGCAAATCCGCGAACGCCTCGAAGAACGCCTTGTTCGCTTCTTCCGTGAGAATCTGTGACCCTGCGTTGTGTTATGGAGAAACCATCGGCCCACCCTGGAGATAGCCGTTGAGAGTCTTGGTACGTACTTTGGTGGTCTGAGCAAGACAGCCAAAGTAGATCATTTGGCTCGCTGAACCTCCATCCATTCCTCCACGTTCGTACTCGCAGTTGGCATCGCGGAATTGAATCCAAAGACGTTGAGCTTTCACCAATTTCTGCTTCATCGATGCATCCTGACCAGCAACCAGTTTTTTATACACTACATTGAGTCTCGCGTCTGCGGCCTGAAAGTTGAGCGCTTCACAACGATTCAATTCGCCTTGAGATTGGGCGTTGTCGCAGGGATCCGCCATGGATGGAGACGAAACCACCAGAGTACCAAACACGTAGAGGCTCAGGCCCAACAGAATATTTTTCATCGGTGTTAACAGGTGCCAAAAGATCGCAATCAGAAATATCATACAGGCTGCCGTTTCCCTTGGATCCACGTTTCAAAAGCCTCCATAACCCACTGGCATTCATAAAGGGTGAGGTGGTCTGCTAACTTTTCACGAGAGCCATTTAACTTCACAATCCATAGGGTATGAGACAACTTACCCGCCGTATATTCTAGCTTCGACAAAGACTCAAACTCATCAGAACTAACTTCCCGCCAACCAACCCAGATACCGCCACTAGATTCTAAAATGAATCGTGTTTTGGTTGATGTAAATCTTCTACTAATAAATACAAAAGACAGGATAGACATAATAACTAGAACTGCGACAACTAAGACAAGAGCAATGAGTGGCACGAGAGGGCTTTTGATTTCACTAAGGTTTAAAGCTTGCTCAACATATAAAGTAACTGCAACCACCAAGAGAAGCAAAAAGAGGAAAGCTGACCCAGCTAAGTCACTTGACAGGAAAGAAGGTATCACTATTTGAAGTGCCTCTCTATCTTGAAATATTCTAACACGACTAACTGTTGTACTTTCCACTTCTTTAGTAGTTGCTTGAGAAAGCAGAATTGGCGCTAGCTTATTCGAATCAATAGTCTCACCTAAAGCTTTTTTTACTACTTTTTGTGGGCTTAATATAGAGGGATTGAGAAGCAAATTTAGGGCTTCCTTGGCTGTGGAAAGGCGTTTTCCAGTCTCTGGTTCAAGCAGGTATTCTAGCCAATTCCGGAATGTCGGATCAAGTTGAAGCAACGTTTGAAGCAAGATCCGTGTTCCTTCCCGTGGCCATTTCGACGGATCCACTCCGGTAGTCAAGGTCAGCAAAGTTGCTCCCAAACTGTAGAGATCCGAGGCAGGTGTGGTTTGTCCATAGAATTGCTCCGGTGGCATATAGCCGTAGGTGCCAACAATCGTCATCGTCTGGCCATTGCCCATTTGCGCTTGGACTGCACCAAAATCGATCAAATAGACGTGATTGTCTTCGCCCAAGATAATGTTGCTAGGTTTGATATCCCGGTGGATGACAGGAGGAGAAAGCTGATGCAAGTAATCGAGAATTTCAAGAATTGCCTTCGCGAAATCTTGGATTTCACGAAGCGACCAACGTTTTCCTGTACCTGCCAAGTCACCAAGAGACTGCCCAGCGATATAACTGTAGACGAGACAGAATTGATGTTCTTTCTGTTGCTCTAGCCAGAAAGAATCAACAAATTGAGGAATACGAGAATGCTTCAAACTTTGCAAAGTTGCTGCTTCTCGTTCAAAGAGTTTGAGGTCTTGCCACTGCATCTCAAGATCGAACGATAGGGCTTTGAGCGTCACCAACTTCTCAGTTTGCTCATCTTTAGCAAGCCAGGTTTGGCGGTTGCCATTGCGCCCCAACTGATGCATCAACCGATAGCGATTTTGGATAAGAGACTGAGCAACAAATAGCATAAGGATCTGCAACGAGAAAGATAGAGTCAAAAAATAATCCTGTTTACAAGTGTACTACTTTACGCACCAGCCATAGAACTAATTGAAAGGCAAACCATGGCTTGTCCCTCCACAAGAACCAACTATCGCCACATAGATTCTCCCATTGCTCACCCAAACCTCATGGATTCTCCCATTGCTCACCCAAACCTCTGCCAATCCCCCTCCAATTCCGCCTCACCACGCGTAGCGCCCAATGCAATTCCGAGTGTCAAGCCATAAAAGTTCGCCGAGGGGGTTTGGGGGACGGGCGCGTCCGTCCCCCAAGGGGTAGGGGTTTCAGGGGTAGGGGCTCGCCCCTGACCCCTGATGCAGTTCGCCATATTTATCTCACCCACCAAAAAACCGAAACAAGAATTTTCACCCTCCTTGGCGTTTCAGAAAGTGATCTCAGGTGATTTAAGATGACAAGGTTGCGCGAGAACTCTGATGTCCGTTGCCCTACGACCTTGGCTGAATAGCTTCAACCCTCTTATCTACACAGCTTCGGTCATTCCCGTGCTGGTTGGTACAGCCTATGCCTACTGGAGTCATGGCCAATTTGACCCAATTCGCTTCGGCCTCGCCCTCGTCGGTTTAATGCTCGTCCATGCCTGGATCAACATCAGCAACGACGTTTTCGATTGGGATACAGGCGTCGATCGCAACAAACCCAATTCTCTCGTCCGCCTCACCGAAAGCCGCAACCAGGTATTTTGGGTCGGCAATCTCATGTTGTTCTTAGGCTATCTCTGCTTTTGCGCCCTGCAAGATTGGCAGTTACTCGCCTTCGGCACCCTCGGAATCTTCTTAGGTTATGCCTACCAAGGCCCCCCTTTCCGACTTTCCTACAAAGGCTTCGGCGAATATATCTCTGCAAGTTGCTTCGGACCGATTGCCGTATTAACCGCCGCTCGTGCCCAAACAATGACCTGGGATTTTGGAGCACTTCTCGCCGGGATTGCCATCGGCAGTTGGACTGCCACGATTCTCTATGCCCACCACTTCCCCCAGTACGAAGACGACAAAGCTTTTGGTAAGCGAGGACCCGTGGTGCGGTGGGGGCCCGTTCTAGCAGCCAAGCGTTTCTGGTGGGTCATATTGCCCAGTTACGTTGTTTTACCTGTGGCTGTTCTCCTCGGTCAATTGCCTGGGACGGTGCTCTGTGCTCTGCTAGCAGCACCCCTCGCATGGCAGTTAGTCACGTTTACCCAAACGTACGCCGAAAAGCCTTCTGTGGTTGGTGCTGGATTGCCCATGGCAGCACGCTTTCACCTCATCAGTGGACTTTTGCTTACCCTAACCCTGTTTTTCGCTCGGTGATCAATGTCACACCTGTCCACTCACCCTTCCCATTGAAATTTCGGGTAATACGTTGACGCAAATCAGGGGCGATTAGCCAACCGATCTCCAAGAAAAAAGGTTTTCCAATTTCGGCAATCGTCGGACAGACACAGGAAGCACCACCAGCAAGCAATCGGACTTGCACCTTGCCAAAATCGAGGCGAGAACCAACGATCTCGGCACTGGAAGTCATTTGAAAAGTGCCTGCCTGAATATTCTGCACGATCCGAGAGCCTTCTTTTTTCACGACGAGGCGGGTTGAATAAGTTTGCCTATCGAAGTGGTTTTGGTCGAGTTGCACAGCTTCCCCTTCCCATTCGCCAAGCAGAGCATCAACACTGAGACTCGCAGAAGGTTGCGCACCACCTTCGGCAAGCTGTTCGCGAATTAGTGTAAACCGCGAAAATTGGTTGTCGTTGTTGTAGAGCAGAACCAAGCGCAAACGCCGATTTTCATGGATCAATCCGAACTCGCCGCCAAATTCAGCGAAAGGGGCAAGTTGCATCGAGCCTTGCGAAAAAGCGCCATTTTCAAAAAAAAGTAGACCCTGGGAAAGTGAAGTAATAATATATTCTTTTTCAGATTTTAGGGAGTTGTCTGGATGGTAGTAGCGATTCACCTGCCGAACAGTATTTTCTCCAAGGGCTTCAATCTGAACCAGAGTTGGCATGTCTTCAAGCACTTTTCCGTCAAGATCCATGCGGGTGAAGGAGCCTTCCCACTTGCCAACATTTTTGAGCAACCCATTCCATTGATTTGGAAATATACTTTCAACCATGTTTGCGACCAGAGAAAGCAGACAAACTTTTCTATACTACTTCGAAAGTAAGAATAAGTTTTGGGTGGGATAAATATGGGTTCAAGCACCCATCCCTGAATACTGCTTTAAGCCTCGCCGCCATAGATAGCGATTGAGAACGAAAAAGCCAGCGCTCCAAATGGCAATCACCGCGAAGCCGCGTCCAATATCGACGGGTAAACCAATCAGTAAACTTGCTGGAAAATAAATTAAATAGGGAAAAGGAGTCCATTCGATCACCGCCCGTACCGCTGGCGGGAAGACTTGTAGCGGTGCAATTAAGCCCGAAAGAAAAAGATAGAGCAAAAACCAAAGCTCTTCTAAGGCACCGGCGCGTTCTGTCCAAAACGAGAGCAAAGCAAAGGTGTACTGGATTAAAAATCGAAGGGCAAAAGTGGCAATGGCGACGAGAAGAAACAGAAAGAAATGAACAGGATTAGGCCACCAAAAACTTTGGGGATAGAGCAAGAAGAAAAAGCCAATCAGCCCTAAAGTAAACGGGATACGCGTTACCCGTTCAGCGACATGGGAAGCAACATGCCTCCAGACAGGATCGATCGGTTGGAGAAGTTGGGGAGAAAGCTTGCCACTGACAACTTCCTTTTCAAACTCGAAGATCACCCAGACGACGGTCAATTGTCGAATGATAAATACGGCCAAAAAGTAACGGGCAAATTGAATGGGTGATAACACAAATTGGCCACTTTGAGCGGCTTCGAGCCAGACACCCATAAGAATAATCGGGAGACTACCGGAGAGTGCCCAGAGGAGAATCTCGGCTCGGTATTCGTTCATGTAGGCGATGTATACAGACAGCAAAGCAATCGCTTTTTTCATGCCACTACTCCAGCCTGAAACACCCGTCCAATCACTTCTTCGACTGGGGGATCGGCAACACTGAGATCGATAACATCCAGTTCAGCCAAGAGTTGACTGACTGTACGGGTTAGGTCTTCCCTTTGCACGCAAAAACGCACCTCCCGCTCACCGAGCATTTCCAGTTCGCCGAAGTGGCCAAGTTCTGCCTGGGTATACACGCGCCCAAGTTCAACCCGCA
>JACMLN010000134.1 GCA_014379585.1 Gloeobacterales cyanobacterium ES-bin-313
CATGCCACCAGTCCACAGACTATGGTGATTGCGCACCCGCCCGCAACGTGGGAAGAGGATTGCGCAACCCAGCAACACCAAGTATCAAGCCACTAAAGTTGCCAAGGGGGTGTGGGGGACAGGCTTCTGTCCCCCACGGGGAGGGAGTCCAGAGGGAGGGGCTCGCCCCATCCCTTTGGTGCCGTTCGCCATATTTTTCTCACCCACCAAAATGGAAAAGTGTGCTGTGTGATCGGTATCTAGAAGGATTTGAGGAAAATGCTCAACATAGTTTGCCCCTAGATGACTTTGTGATTGAATTGCTCAATTTAAAGGCAGAACGGTATTACAATTGACGAGCGGAGGAAAGCGCTTCTCTCGTAGATAACCTGAGTACTGTTTTGCGAATACGAATAGAGATTTTGACATCTTAATATCGCTACCGAATGCTTTTCGAGTGCTCACAGAGCAGAATAGTGCGTCAAACTATTCTTACAAATCTCTTTCTGTTCCGTCCTGCTGCTACAGAATAAATTTAATTGTTCTACAATTAGACTCGCATTCCACCATTAGTCATTGCCTTTGATTCAGTTTGAGAAACTGTCATGGGGCAACCTGTTGCTTCAATCACTGCCTATGTGAGAACGCACATATTAGCGACGACCCACCCGCTCTATACAGCTACTTCAATCTGTCCTTGTGGAGACCGTGCATGAATTTGCTGTTTCAAAAGCGCAGAGAGTTTTTTCAAAAAATTGCGAAGAATGCAGGTCCAACTTTTGGCACCCAGCAGATTGTGATTACGCACTTCCTTCCTGATCGACCAGAACTGTTGGAGGCACTTGATCAGATATCCCCAATCGCATTGTTGGTTGCGATACCGTACTCGATTACTTCTGATGTTCTTGATGAATTAAAAAAGCGTTACAATGTCGCAACGCCCTCCCTCTCACAACTGCGCGATGAGCAGTACATGCTAGACCTGATTGCTTCGTTACTCGAATCGAATCCCACAGTCAGATTTGTCTTTAATGAAATGGGCGGCTACATTGCGCCATTGCTGAATCGTCTCCACACTCAATTTGGCA
The DNA here is from genome assembly GCA_014379585.1 of Gloeobacterales cyanobacterium ES-bin-313. Lineage (GTDB taxonomy): Bacteria > Cyanobacteriota > Cyanobacteriia > Gloeobacterales > Gloeobacteraceae > JACMLN01. The sequence continues at coordinate 1,068 of JACMLN010000134.1, forward strand.
GCCAGATCGCTGGGTGTGTTGAAGGTGGACAGAGCGGCCACATGCAGTATGAGAAGATGCGGCCACTTCCCTACCCAGTGATTTCGACGGCGCGTAGCACCCTCAAAGAAGGGGATGACACTGTGATGGGGCCATCTTGCTACTATTCCGCAGATCGTCTAGTGGGTGCTTTAGGTATTCTGCTTGTCCAACGCCGTGCACTCGTGGTGGGCTACGGAAGGGTCGGTCGTGGTGTCGCATTTTGTCTGCAAGAAAATGGCTGCACTGCCCTCGTCTATGACACGAACCCAATTCGAAATTACGTCGCCCACGGGGATGGGATGTTTATTCCAGATCGCTTGGAAGCCCTCAAAAATTGCGACATCATTTTCGGCTGTACTGGGGTGACATCTGTGGGTGGTGATGATTTCGATTTATTGGCAGATGGCTGTTTTCTTGTGAGTTGCAGCTCCCAAGATATTGAGTTCGATCTGCAAACACTCCATACACAATTTCATCAAGAAAATATACTTCCTAATGTGGATCGCTTTACATCCAAAAAGACGAAAAAGAAGCTCTACCTGCTTGCCGGAGGAACGCCAATTAATCTACTTGAAGGTGCCTATTTTGGCCCCGAATTGACTCTGGCGCAAGGCGAACTTATCACTGCTTTAAAACAAGTTTTTACAGAGAAAACTATAGGTGAGCTGGCTGAATTGGCTAACGATCAGCGAAAGGAGATTGCTGAGAATTGGATGACAATATTTATCGATCCGACGACTGGAGCGCAACTTTGCTGAAGTCTGGCTTGCTCCAGAAATACTTTGCGCACATGTCTCTCCTCATGAGCGCTAACAGTATTGATTGTTGGATTCGCGGAAAGTAAAGATATGTTGAAGGAAGTAGTAACATGTTTCGCGGTCTTGATAGCCTAAGAAGATTAACTGGGAAGATATGCAAAGTCGAAACCTTGCCCGTGGCACCCGTTGGTCGAAGAACACCCGTTGGTCGAAGAACACCCATTGGTCGAAGAAAGGGAATACCCGTCCCCGTTCAGTGCGTTTGAGCGGACTTGCCCAGTGCATAAAGAAAATCAAGCGTGCCTTGGTGAGAGCCATGGAAGTGCACTCCAGCGAAATATTTCATCGTCAGCTAAAAATTTCGCGATAGGAAAAGCAAATCCATGGATTTCTGGCAACAACTGTTCTCTGGCGGTTTTTCCCCACACGGCTACTGTTTTTTGTGGAATAAGCCGCTGATATGGCTACATGCCCTCTCCGACGGGATCATCGCCCTCTCGTACTACTCGATTCCGATTGCCTTGGGGGTACTAGTCCGTAAACGCTCAGACCTCCCTTTCGGCACGGTGTTTCTCTTGTTTGGAGCGTTCATCGTTGCTTGCGGCACCTCCCATGTATTTGAGATCTGGACGCTTTGGCACGCAGACTACTTGCTTTCTGGATTTGCTAAAGCTGTCACTGCGATCATCTCCTTGTACACAGCATTGGCATTGTGGCCCCTACTTCCTCGGATCATTGCTTTACCCAGCGCAGCGCAGTTGGAAGTGGCTAACCGTCAACTTCGTTCAGAGATCATTGAGCGCCAGCGGGTTGAAATGGCACTTGCTGAGAGCGAACAGAAGTATAGAGCGATCTTTGAATGTTCTCCCTTGGGCATTTCGATCACCGATGAAGCGGGCAATTTGGTCGAGACCAACCCGATGGCTGAACGGCTACTAGGCGTTTCTCAAGAAGACCATCTCGAACGCACGTTCGACGACGGTCGCTGGCGCATGTTGCGACCTGATAGGAGTGAGATGCCCCCTGAAGAATATCCGAGTGTGCGAGCGCTCAAGGAGGGACACCTCGTCGAGGGCGTGCAGCAAGGGATTGAGCGAACCGACGGTTCCATTACTTGGCTGTTAGTCAGTGCTGTACCGATCCCAATCGCTGGTTATGGGGTGGCTATCGGCTATATCGATCTCACAGGCCGGGTGAAGGCAGAACAGGCACTCGAAGCAAGTGAACGACGTTTCGAGGCAGCATTCGAAGCGGCTGCGGTGGGCATGGTGATCGCCACCCCCGACGGTGTTTTCACCCGCGCCAACAGAGCTTTAGAAGCCTTTCTCGGCTACGAACCAGGGGAACTGATGGGTTGCACTTTCCAAGACATTACCCACCCCGACGATTTCGAAGGTGGCCTTCCCTATAGACAACGGCTGTTAGCTGGTGAGATTGAGGCATACCAACTCGAGAAGCGGTATGTCCGTAAGAATGGCACGTTTGCCTGGGGTCAGTTATCGCTTTCCCTCGTACACTCTGGGAGTGGTGCACCTTTGCACTTTGTTGGGCTGATTGAAGATATCGATGCACGTTCAGCGGCAGAATCACTACGGCGCAGTCTGGAAGAAAAAGAACTGCTTCTGCGCGAAATCCATCACCGTGTCAAAAATAATCTTCAGGTGGTGACTAGCTTGCTCGGCTTACAAGCCCTCAAACTTGGTGACACAGCAGCAGCGGCGGCTTTGGCGGATAGCCAGCAGCGGATCCACTCGATTGCTCTGGTCCACGAGCACCTGTACCGCTCGGAAGGACTGGCGGGTGTGGAGTTCCGCACGTACCTAGAGCAGTTAACCGATATGCTTCTTTCCACCTATGGAGAACGAGCAGGACGGGTGCAGCTCAAGTTAGATATCGAAGCGGAGCCACTCGATATTGATTTGGCAGTACCGCTTGGGCTAGTTGTCAACGAACTAGTGGGCAACGCCCTCAAGCACGCTTTTCCCAATGACCGGACTGGACAGGTGCGCGTTGAACTCAAAGCGACTACATCGGGTGGTTGGCGGCTGGCCGTGGAAGATGACGGGATTGGATTTGATCCCCAAACCAGTAGCACCCCCAGTACCCTTGGCGTTAAACTGGTGCGTTCCTTGGCGCGACAACTGGATGCCGAAGTGAGTTGGCAGACATCACCGCAGGGTACCCGCTGCGAAATGCAATTCTCTTGCCGATCTTCCAGGAGTACAGAGATATGAACGCACCTACCTTCTCGATCATCAACCCAGAGCAACCTAAAAGTGCCCGCATCCTAGTTGTGGAGGACGAGGCGCTTGTGGCGGATTACCTAGCTGAACAGCTCCAACGCTATGGCCACATTGTGGTGGGGATTACAGACACTGGCGAAACTGCGATCAGTCAGGCTCTTACTCTGCACCCAGACTTAGTGATGATGGATATCCGTTTGAAGGGGGCAATGAGCGGTATTCGTGCCGCAGTGGAAATCCGTAAAAGCCTCGATCTGCCAGTGGTGTTCCTGACCGCCTTCTCAGACCAGCGCCTGCTGAACGAGGCACAGACAGCGATGCCCTATGGTTACCTGCTCAAACCCTACAACGAACGCGAACTGCGCGCAGTCGTACAGATGGCGCTCTATAAGCATCACTTTGACCGTGCTACCCGCGAAAACCAGGCGTGGCTGCACTCCATCTTGCAGTCGGTAAGCGACGGTGTCGTAGTCTGTAATGCCGATGGGAAAGTGCTTTTCCTCAATCCTGCGGCTGAGAAGTTAACAGGCCGTAATCGAGCGGATGCACTGGGGACAAGCGTGGAGGAACTGTTACCTTTTATAAACGAGTTGAGTGGAGAACTGATCTCCCACCCCTTGCTTCAAGCGATGGAACTTGGACATACCATCATCATGCCCCTAGGGACGCTGCTGGTACGCGCGGACGGTACCTATTTGCCTGTCGCTGACAGTTGCTCTTTGATCAACGACGAGCAGGGTGACAAAGCTGGCGGAGTATGTGTTTTCCACGACGACACGGCGCGCAGAGCAGAGGAAAAGATGATCCTCGATGCCGAACACACGCGCCAGTTGGAGGTGCAAATAGCCGACATGGAAAAGCTCGATCAGTTCAAAGAGACATTTATCAGTACGGTGAACCACGAGTTACTCACACCGCTTTCAAATATGCGTTTGGCTCTCAAGTTACTTAGACAACCGGACAATGGGCGGCGCGAAACCTACTTGGCGGTATTAGAAACAGAAATGGAGCGCGAATTGCAACTCGTCAAAGCCCTTTTGGATTTACAAAATCTGGAAGAACTTTCAGCTTTACCATTAGAAACGCTTCGACTGCAGGAGTGGTTGCCGCTCGTGGTCGAGAGGTTCCGAGGGCGCGTGTCCGCAGATGGCACATCACTGGAATTGATCGTGCCGGACGATGTGCTGCTGGTCACTTACCCGCAGCTTTTGGAGCGCGTCGTGGTGGAACTAATGGCCAACGCTTGTAAGTACACTTCACAAGACGGCTGTATCGAAGTGCAAGTGACCAACACGCATCAAGCAGATGAGAGCATCGAACTGCGTTTTGCCAATACTACTGCTCCGATTTCCGATGAGCAGTTGAGCCAGTTGTTCGAAAAATTTTATCGGGTTCCCTCCGATGCGCCGAATTATCGGCCTGGCACCGGTTTAGGTTTGACCCTGGTGAGGCGCATCGTCAAGCAATTAGGCGGCCAAATCTGTGCTGAACGTGGTGCAAACGCAGCCCTCGTTTTCACGATCCAATTGCCTATGATCGCCGCACGAACATAAAGCTTTTGCTTCTACGGCCTCCCCTCGATACACCCCATTGACACCCAGACCATTTCCAATCCCTCTCCAATTCCGCCTCACCACGCGTAGCGTCCAATGCAATTCTTAGTACCAATCCGTAAAAGTTGCCAAGGGGGTTTGGGGGACGGGCGCGTCCGTCCCCCAAGGGGCGGGGGTTTTAGGGGGCGGGGCTTGCCCCTGCCCCCTAATGCCGTTCGCCATATTTTTTCTCGTTACTCAGCCCCTGAAGCATAGAGCTAGAGTTTTATCGAGCTGATTTCACTCCAGTTTGCACCTGCCAAAGCCCCGCATAGATCCCAGAGCGATCGATCAAATCATCATGTTGGCCTTTCTCAACAAGCTCACCATGATCCATTACATAAATACAATCCGCATTCCGAATGGTTGAAAGTCGGTGAGCAATCACAATCGTCGTCCGGTTCCGAGTAATTTTATCGAGGGAACGTTGAATCGCTGCTTCTGTTTCATTATCCACAGCCGAGGTCGCTTCATCGAGAACCAAAATCGGTGGATTCTTAAGAATCGCACGGGCGAGAGCAAGACGTTGGCGTTGCCCGCCGGACAATTTCTGCCCACGCTCACCGACGATCGTCTCGTACCCCTGGGGAAGTTCTGCAATAAAACTGTCCGCTTCAGCCGCCTGCGCTGCTCGAAAGACTGCCTCAACAGAAGCCTCCGGATTCCCATAGGCAATATTCTCGCGAACCGTGCCGTGAAAAAGAAAAATGTCTTGACTCACCAGACCAATACTGCGCCTGAGGTCTTCAAGTTTAAGTTTTTTCAGTGATACCCCGTCCAGAGTAATCTCGCCCGAATCAATTTCGTAAAACCGCAGCAACAGTTTCACCAACGTACTCTTACCCGATCCCGTCGCTCCAACAATCGCTGTGGTTTTTCCCGCTGGAATCTCCAGAGAAAAATCTTTCAACACAGGCAAACGATCCCGATACCCAAAAGCGACATGACGAAACCGAATGTCACCTTGCACCGAAGCCAAAGGCAAAGGCTGATCCCCCGTCGCAATCGCAATCGGTGTTTCCAATAAATCCATCACCCGATTCGTCGAAGCCATTGCGCGTTGGTAGCGATCCAGTGTTTCTCCAAGTCGTGTCAGTGGCCAAAGTAGGCGTTGAATCAAATAGACCAGCACACTGTAGTTACCAACACTAAGGGTTCCCGCTGCAACTGCCATTCCGCCAAACAACAATGTCACGCAAAAGCCAATCAAAATCAAAATCCGAATCAAAGGCACAAAAGCGGCGCTGATCTTGATCGCTCGACGATTGCTCTGACGATAGGCATCGCTATCTGCCCTCACCTGGGAAATTTCGAAAACCTCAGAAGTAAAGCTCTTGATCGTCGTGATCCCGCCCAGATTGTTGTTCAGCCGCCCATTCAGAAGCCCGACTTTTTCCCGTACTTCCGCATAGTAAGGTGCCAAAAGTTTCTGAAAAGCAATCGATCCCCAAAGGATAAAGGGCATCGGGAACATGGCAAAAGCTGCGACCCCCGGTGCCAAATAAAAGAAGATGCCACCGATGATGATCACGGTGGCGAGCACCTGCAAAATATCGTTCGCCCCACCATCCAGAAAACGTTCCAACTGGTTAATGTCGTCGTTCAAGATCGCCATCAGTCCACCCGTGCTGCGCTCCTCAAAAAATGCCAGCTCCAGATCTTGAAGGTGTCGGTAGGCATCTAGGCGCAACTCATGTTCGATGTCCTGGGCAAGATTTCGCCAGAGAAGGTCGTAGAGATATTCAAAGAGCGACTCAAGTCCCCAAATCAGCGCACTCAAAATGACCAGCAACACCAGTTGGCCGTAGACATCGCTGATCCCGAAGCGAGCCAGGAACGAATTTTGCTTTTGGGCAACCGCATCGACAGCTGCCCCGATCAGCACAGGTGGAGCGAGGTCAAAAATTTTATTCAGGATCGAACAAACAATCGCCTGAATAAAGCGACTGCGAAACGCTTTTCCGTAAGTGAGTAAACTAATCAGGGGATGAGGGCGCAAGGACTTAATCTCGAAAGGCCACAGCTAGCCTAACTTAGAAGATTTGCACACCACCGATGAACCTACGAAAAGCACTGACTTGTTCTTTGGTTGGTACTTTAGGCCAGTCCGCCGAAAAGAACACCAATTGCGCCGGAACTGGTGCACCGATCCAGTGAACCGTGCGGCCATTTGCCGTCGCAAACTGACATTCCACCCCATTTTGGCTATCGAGGACAAAGCGCTTACTGACCTTCAGGGTCAATTCTTTGCCGACAAGAGCGTTAGCACTCACACAAAGTGCTTTGGCCTCTGTGGGGCTAAATGGAGCAGCACTGCCCAATTTACGATCAACTTGCGCACCAGTCCGAATCGTTACAGTGTGGTCGGGTGGCGTCAGGGTGTAGTGAACCGGTTTGCCTTCGGCTTCTTTGGTGGCCTGAAAGTAAGGTGGTGGTGTAAAAGAAACTGCTAGTGCTTGATCCACAATCCGACCAGCCCAGGCTGGTAGTACTATCCCAAAACTGAGTAGAAGCGCCAAACCGAAGTGGTGCTTTGCCATCGCTATTTCTCCGCATCCTGCTCCCAGTATCGCCCGATTTGCGCATGAGTTCAGAACTTCAGGGTTTCACGCTCGTAGTCTTCCGGTGTCGGTTCAATTTCCCACACCAAGCCTTCATCAGGCTCGACGATCACTGTCACGACCAATTCAGTAGTATTCTCCAAGGCAGTCACTTCGTTGTGTGGAAAAGGTCTCAGGTCTTCTGTCAGCAGCCTCAGGGTAAAGCTCCTTGGCACATAGCCCTCCACCCCTGTAAGTCGAAAACGGTAGGTATTTTCAGCTTCAGGAATCACTTGCAGAGTATAGATCTGTTCTGCAATGCGCAAAGAACGATTAAAATCTCCTATCCCTGATGGAAAATCTATTCCTTTTGCGCAAGCGACCGCAGCACCCCTTGCCCCGGCAAGTTGTAGTGAGCCTGCACGCCAGCCAACTTCCTGGGCCATCGCACTCATTCCCTGGGTCAACCAGTCCACCACAGACCACTGATCTGCTTGGCGAACCCGCTTTTCATAGAGGCGCTTACGCCAGCCACCGTGTTCAAGCAGTGCTCCCCAGCGGGCAAAGGAAACTTCCATGCGTGGGTTGCACAACTCAGATGTGCCCAAAAGTTCCAGGAGGTGATCCGCCTCAGCTTTGCGCAGCGCTGGCAGAGCCATAGGCTGACTGCGGAGTACTTCTTGAACCTCGAATTCTCGTGCAACCCAGACTGCATTGAGATTCTTCAGTAACTTACTCTCTGCGAGGTTGTAGCTGCGATCACTGTGATCAAACTCACCGCATTCTTTGAGATGTTTGTGGGTCGTATACCCCCAGACTCGGAGGCGGTGGCCATCAACATCCACTTGTACAGCTAAATAAAAGTCAGCAACCCAATTTGGAATATCGACCCACTCCTGTGGAACGCGCAACTCGTCGATATCCACCGCTTCGCTCGGAATGAGCACAATGCGTGTTTGGCTATTGTTGATAGCTGTGCCGTTACAGCACTCCCAGAAGGTCGGCATCAATGCCCCTTCTGGCCAAGGGTGAAGGCGCGGTATGTATTCTTTGCGCAACCAAGGTAAAAGTGTTTTGAGCGCGGCTTGATTCAAAAAAGCGTTCCACCGTGCCGCTGGCGTGGAGTACGACCCGGTTGGCTCTCGGAAGGTCGGGGCAATGTCCAGCCACCACGAATTTGGATCGAGAGGATCAGCAACAGAAAGATCAGATTTCATCCAAACAACTCCTAGGACGGGCGGGAAGGGCTGAAATGGTTCTTCAACCATTCCTTGACGATGGTCCCCATAGTCTCTAGTACATCCAAACTGAGGGAAATATGCAACTGGTCTCGGCTCCAAAGTGCCAAACTCGAAACTAAGTTTCTGAGAACTCTCTCATGCCAGCGACAGATCGTATACTGCCGTTCGCCGAACAGATTGCCGATATGGGTCTGGGTATAGCCATCGGCGTAAACATACTGCAAAAGCGTAAGCAATCTGGGTTCGAGGTTATTGACTGCCGCAAGAAGAAGGCTGTTCATCTGTTTATGCAGGAGCAACCGTTTTTGTGCTGATTCGTTCTGAATCAGCGCATCCAACCCGTGCTGATAGGCATCATCGACTAAGCTGTCTATCAATTCTCCGGTTTCAAAGCCGGACAGTGTCTGATTGAGAGAAGTGATGGTTGGGCACAAATATTCCCGCAAGGTGAGGGCAACTTCTTTCATCCATACTTCAAGGTTTGCTGGGTTATTTTGTTGCTGCTCGAAAGGCAGACCACGATTGAACTCGTTAAATATCTCGACCCAAACTGGCTGACTAGGCCAATTGAGGGCACGGGTTCCACCTGGATGATCGGGCACATAGATCAACTTAAAAGACTGCCAAGCCCGAATATACAAAAACTGTTTTTCCTGGCTCAGTCCTCTTCGAGACAACGCGTCTCGAAGGCGCTTTTGACTCGTAGCGCGTAACAGTGAACAATCAGAGCAGATAGCAACCTCTTTTTGCTCCCGCAGGGTTTGGCGAATCGCACTTTCAAAGACCGAAGATGCGTAGTGCTTGAGGGGATAGCCGAGTTCAGGCTCGAAATTTTGTAGAATTCGGTCTGTTTGGAGCATCGCAGCTTGAAAAAGATCTTCAAGGCTATGGGTATTCGTTGAAAAACTTGAGGCGATCCGTTTGGCTGCTGTGTAGCAGACGGACTGTAAATAAGCACACAGATGTTGTGCGGGCAGGGGGGACAATTGCTCTAAATACCGCTCGTACCAATAGCTCTCCCAGGTCTGTTGGGGTTGTGACAACACATTCAACATGCTGCGGCGCAACTTTGGGTCAATCGCCCAACCCACCGAGTGCTTGTCTCTAAAAACCAAAAAACTTGAAAAAATGGTCACTGGGTCTTGACGGGATGTCATAAGGCTCTCAAGTCGGTATCAGCCGAATAAGTTCAGTTTTGACACTTAGTATAGTTGCTCTGCCCCATTTGGGGGACAAATTTTTATGACCTGCATATTTTTACGGACTCAGCCCTAGAAGAACTTACTAGCTTATCCCCCCTTCCAAACACTTTAGAACCAGGCATTCGGACAGCGGTTCCTTCTCAAAGGAATCGCTGCTTTTTTTTGAAGCAGAAAAGGCACATGATTGCTTTCTAGGTTGATGAGCAAATGGTGCATGGGTTTACATTGGCCTTTTCCTAGCTGATGATACAGAAAAATCGCCGAGAACATGCTAGTACATAAGCTTTACTAACCCACCGAACACTGCTAATCACCCACCGACGAGGTTCGGAAGCATGCCCATTGGAGTTCCAAACG
>JACMLN010000135.1 GCA_014379585.1 Gloeobacterales cyanobacterium ES-bin-313
ACGCGCTCTCCATCTTGCTTGTTGATCGCATTGCCGCCGCCAGTTGTGCGCAAGAAAGATCGATCCCCCCCAGGTGATAGCAAGACGACCGTTGTTTTGGTTGAAACGGTCTGTGTTTGTTCCCAATATTGCAATTCAACCCCAGCCGCATTCAGTTGATTGCGCAGAATATCACCAGCACCATCATCGCCAAATCGGCCCCAATAATTGACAGCAATTCCAAGCTTCGCAAGACCAATCGCTGTATTGGCTCCGCACCCACCAACACTGAGCGTAATCTGATTCACTGTTTTTGAAGTGCCTGGTTTGGGTAGAGAATCGGGGCAGTCGATTAGGACGTCTATCACTGCAGCACCGGTGCAAAGAACAGCTTTTTGGGCTTCCATCATCTGCTCCAGTGGGTACATGTGCCTATCTTCTAGCCTATTCAGTATAGGGACGGACTTTCAATGAGAACAAGTAAAAGACTCCTTGGGTACGCTCATTTAGGGAGAGCAAAGTGCCCAAGCCAAAGTATTCTCGCTGTTCTGTTGTTTTGTCTCTCTGGAATGACAAGGCAGCGAAGGAGTTGCGACCATCTCTACACTCCTGCTTGTCGCTTGTTCACTTGATCTAACCGTGTTTCCTGACTCTCCCCTTTTCTATTTTGCTGATTTTACGGATAAATCGAAGAACTTGTCGCGAAAATCAGTACGAGCCACTGCATTTTTTCAGTACGCTGCGTGTTTAGACATCGTACTTGTACTGAGTTGAGGATTTTTAAAAGCTTCTCGCGCCTAAATCTTATTTTTTGCAGACGGGTACGTATAATATATAAAGAAATGTAACTTTTGCACCTGATTCTAGGATTCTCAACCATGCGCAAGTCACTTATTGTCCCAGTGATCGCTGGAGCCTTCATCGCTGTCGGTCTCTATTTCAGTTTTGCGCCCACAGGTTCTAAGGCTGGAGAGAACACCCCCAAGGTCGGCCAGCCCGCTCCCGATTTTGCCTTGCCTGTCTCTGCGGATCAAAAAATTCAACTCGCTGACTTCAAGGGTCGCTGGTTGGTTTTATATTTCTACCCAAAAGATATGACTGCTGGCTGCACCATCGAAGCACGGCGCTTTCAAAAAGATATGGATCAGTTCAAAGCACTGAACGCTGCTGTGGTTGGCGTCAGTGCCGATGATATTGGCTCCCACAACCTGTTTAGCAAGCAAGAAGGACTGACGTTTCCGCTTGCATCCGATGTCGGTGGCAAGACGGCTCGTGCCTACGACAGTTGGTACGGAGTGAACGATTACGGCGCTGCGATGCGCAACACTTACTTGATCGATCCCCAAGGCCGAATTGCCAAAGTGTTCACCGGGGTCAACCCCGAAGGCCACAGCAGCGAAGTTTTGGCAACGATCCGCCAACTAAAAACCACTGCAAATCGTTGATGCGATTCTAGAAAAATCCCGATCAGCACCAATTTCCAGGAGTCACTGTGGACAGCAACGAACTTGCCCGATTCATCGAGCAGAGCAACGGCATCTCAAAGCCATGGCTGCTGATGCAGTTGCGCCTCAAAAAGCTCGAAGAAGAACGTAGCACTCTTACCAAGGAAGACTACACGGCTCGCCTCGTTGACATGCACGACGACCTGATGCGCATGGGTCGCTGGTGGGAAGGGATCGAAGACCAAGTGTTCTAACGCAAGGGCTACAGGAAGCGCACATAGATGAAGGCTGAGTTACAGATTCTGGTCAAGCCAGCGTTGGAGGTCTTCCACGCCTGCGAAATCTAAGAAGTCTACACTGAGAGTCTCTAGTTGCGCTAGGGAGAGTTGGTCATGATCTGTTGTTTCCATGGCCTCGATTATAAAGGCGCAGCTCCCCGCGTCAGATCCAGAGCTGTGTGCGCCGGCTTGATTGCCCTTGTGCAGGCCGAAGTCTTGCCGAGAGGGATGAATCTGCCTGCGAATGGGATAATCCGGGGTGTTGATTTACTGTCTGTTGGCACTGTTTGTTGCGCAGGATCGGCCAGCACACCGCCGACTGAAACCCTCATTTTCTCGTAAGAGTTTCCCAGTGACTTTCATAAAATGGCGCTTTGAGGAAGTGCTTTAGTATTTCAACAGCTCAAAAACAGCAATTTCGTGAGAATACACCATGTTATATTTCTCTTCCAGAAAATGTCATAAAAGCTTGACAGGAGATTTAGATGTATACTACTCTCTTTTTGTGAGGAAGTAATTTGTTGAAGATAGATGTGCAGTTTTCGTCACTTGGCAAACTAGCAATCTCAGGATTCTTATCATTGGCTAAAAAGATTCCCACATTTAGTTGAGGGCATACGTATGCAACTTAGAAGAAGACGTTTTTGTCCGAATCTGCAAAGATAGCTGGAGGTGTCGCTGCGGCATCTTTAATAGGACAGAAGTCGGCCAAAGCAGTTCCAGTAGGTACAAGCCTCAAAATTACAATCTTTGGAACTAATCAATCTTCTTATGCAGGAACTGCATCTTATAATTCAGCTACGGGTAATTTCAACATCTACCAGGGCACAGCACCTGCACCCATTAGTAGTACAACATTTCTGAATTACGGTGATAACAATGAGCAACTTTGGACTAGTACAGGAACCTCGTCTACTTACACTTGCAGCTTCCTTGTAAATTCAAGTTTTACAGCTGGGAGTGCTTCTTGCCTTGGATATGGTGGTCCACCGTGCACTGGTGAAAATTGCAACATAGAGCAGTAAATTGGAAGCAGAGTATCTAGAACTAGAAACACACAACAACGGAGAAATAAAGTGAACAAGTTCCTACCTTCTTTGATTGCTAGCATACTCGTGACTGCTAGCCCTTCCTATGCGGCAGAAGAGCGTCTTCCCATTACAATAGTTAACTTCATGACTAACACTGCGATGCAAGGTTCTTTAACAGTCCGCCTAGATGAATCAGTGAATCTGTATAACGAGAGCGGAGAACTTTTGGAACAACTGTTGTTTGCCAATAAAGTACGATATGGGCGCCGTGAGTTGGAAACAAGATCTGCTTACTCTGGAGATAAATACGTTGTGATCATTGACAACTATGAACCGGGGCTGAGCAGCGCCACTCTTAAAGAGACTCCAAAGCCCGATCTAGAGGCTGCGCGTAACGCACCGCGCTTATCGAAAAAAGAGTGGATCGATAATCTAACATGGAAAGTTCAAGAAAGCTTTAGGAAAGGCGATCAGCTAGGTTACGAAAGTGCTCTCAAGGCTCTAAAGAAAGCTAGAGCTTTACCAGACGATCCAAAGTAGTTCTAAATTGGGTAAGTCCCAACCGTAACGGGGAAAAATGAACAAGCTCCGCTGTTAATAGGGGTCATCCTAGGAAACGGACTATAAAGTACGTTAAGGAGTCGAGAGTAGTCGCAGAGGTCTGAACTTTCTAAGCAATCTTGGGTTGCGGGATTAACTTCAGTCCCACTTTCTTTTTGAACGATTTGCGGAAATGACCGAGCCGTGTTTCCTCAACTTAGATGTTTCAGGAAATGACTGCGCCGTTTTTCCTCAAAGATCAATTTCAGGAAAAGACCTCAATGTTAGGCTCCTGTAAACAGGGGCGCAGGACTGCCCCCGTAGGCAAGTTTCATGCGCTCCAAGTTGTGGTTTTTGGCATGTTCATGATCGACGATGGGCAGCGGATAATCTTTGCCAATCACGCATTGGGCTTCGCGTTGGATGGCCAAGGACGCTTTCCATGGCTCGTAAATATATTGCTTCGGGAAACGGCTGAACTGAGGCAAGTAGTGTCGAATATAGTTGCCTTCTGGGTCGTACTTTTTGGCGAAGCTAATCGGG